>JARYGW010000022.1:0-28273 GCA_033792295.1 Allobosea sp. | reverse complement strand
TTCGATCCGCCTGGGCAGCCAACGCGCACCCAACGTCGGATGAGTCCCGATCATGAGGGAGCTATCGATAGAACGCCCCCGCACGGCATCGATCGTGATTTCCTGGAGCTTGTCCAAGGTCAGCGCCAGGTCGCGGTAATAATTTGCGCCGACTTCCGTCAGAACAAGGCGTGGCCCCGACCGGTGAAACAGCGATACCCCGAGGAATTTCTCCAGATTGTGGATTTGCCTGCTGATGCCACTTTGCGTGAGCCCGAGATCCTCTGCCGCCTTCGTGAAATTCATGAATCGAGCCGCTGCCTCAAACGCATGCAAGGCTGACAGCGATGGCAGGTATCGTCTCATGAGAACTCCGCGTTCATCATGATTAAAAATCATCCTAGACGAAATTTTCAACGTTTTTGATTCACCCGACGCTCGTCCACACTCGCGAGGTCTGGCTCAAAATGAGCTTGAGCGACTGATCCGAGGGGAACAGAAATCAGCTCAGGCGTAGAACATCAGCCGCGACATGAAACCGGAGAGGGGAAGAATATGGATAGGCGCGAATTCAACAAGCTCATCGCCATGGGCGCGGTGTCCGTAACGGCTGGCCTCCATACGGGGAAAGGCGCGCTCGCGGCCGGCTCCCTCGAGCGGGTCAAGGCCTCGGGGACCTTGAGGATCGGAGCCGTCGCCGACGGCGCTCCCTATTATCAGAAGATGGTGACCGACGGCAGCTGGCGCGGCTTCTACATCGATATCTGCAAGAAGCTCGCGGACGATCTCGGGGTCAAGATGACGATCCTCGAGACGACTTGGGGCAACTCGGTTCTCGATCTCCAGGCCGATAAGGTCGACGTCTTCTTCGGCCTGAATCCCACGCCCGAACGGCAGAAGGTCGTCGATTTCTCGGGCCCGGTCTTCAAGAACGCCTTCACCATGGTCACCAAGAAGGGCCTGGGAGCGAAAACCTGGAGCGACTTCAACAAGCCCGAGATGCGGATCGCGGTCGATGCGGGCTCCTCGCATGACGCAGCCGTCACCCGCCTTGCGCCAAATGCCCAGATCTCCCGACTGAAGACGGCCAGCGACGCGACAGCCGCGTTGCAGGCAGGCCGCGTCGATGCGCAGTGCCTGGTTCTGATCCTCTCGCTCTCGCTGCGCGCCAAGAACGCCGCGATCGGCGAGATCGTCATGCCGACACCTGCCGACTTCACCACATCGAACGCGGGCTTCCGGCGAGAGGCGGACCAGTCCTGGCGCGAGTTCGTCGACGGCTGGATCAGCAAGGAGCGCGACAGCGGCTTCATCAAGAACGCTGTCGTGAAGAACATGGAGCTCGTCGGCGTCAAGGAAAGCGACTTCCCTCCCGGCTTCGAAATCTGATGATCTATGGCGGGGCTCCGGCCCCTCCATACGCGATTTCGGGCACGGGAACTCACCACCATGTATGAATGGGATTTCTCCATCCTGTGGGGCTACCGCTGGTTGCTCCTGCAGGGTCTGGGCGTGACTGTGGCTTTCACGGTCGCAACGGTCGTCGGTGGCTTGACCATCGGCATGACCGCGGCCATCTGTCTCCTGTCCCGCTTCAAGATTCTGCGCGGGATCGCGCTCGGCTTCATCGAGATCTTTCGATGCACCCCGGTCTTGGTGCAGCTGATCTGGTGCTATTATGCGCTGCCGATGATCGCGGGCATCGAGATGACCCCGATCACCGCCTCGCTTCTCGCCCTATCCTGCTACGGTGGCTCGTTCTACGCCGAGATCATCCGCGGCGGCATCGTGTCGATCGATTCCGGCCAGTCCGAAGCGGCTTCGGCGCTGGGAATGACGCCTGCGCTGGCCATGCGCCGCATCATCCTGCCGCAGGCGCTGCGCCGGATGCTCCCGGCGCTGATGAACCAGTCGATCCTCCAGTTCAAGAATACCTCGCTGGTGTCCATCCTCGCTGTTCCGGACCTGGTCTACCAGGGCCAGATCGCCGCCCATGACAGCTTTCGCCCGCTGGAAACCTATACCGCCGTGGCGGTCGCCTATTTCATGATCCTTTTCCCGTTGACGCTGTATGTGCGCCACCGCGAACGCCGGTTGGGAGAAGCCCGATGACAGCGAAATCGCCCATGATCGAGATCGCCAAGCTACGGAAGCGCTTCGGCCAGCTAGAAGTCCTCAAGGACATCAATCTTCAGGTCCAGCAAGGTGGCGTCGTTGCTTTGCTCGGGCCGTCCGGCTCGGGAAAATCGACCCTTCTGAGGTGCATCAACCTGCTGGTGACGCCCGATGACGGGACCATTCGCGTCGGGGAAACCAGCTTCCAGTTCGGCAAATCGGTTCAGCAACCGAAAACAAAGCCGCTGGCTGCGTTCCGTTCCCGCACCGGCATGGTGTTCCAGAGCTTCAACCTGTTTCCGCACATGTCTGTGCTCGGGAACGTCATCGAGGCTCCCATCCACGTGAAGGGATTGGACAGGAAGACGGCGACCGACCGGGCGATGGCCCAGCTCGAAAAGGTCGGGCTTGCGGACCGCGCCTCCCAGATGCCCGACACGCTCTCGGGCGGCCAGAAGCAGCGCGTCGCGATCGCCCGGGCACTCGCCATGGAACCCGAGGTCATGCTCTTCGACGAGGCGACCTCGGCGCTCGATCCGGAGCTGGTCGGCGAAGTCCTGCAGGCGATGCAGAAGCTCGCCGCCGACGGCATGACCATGGTGATCGTCACCCACGAGATCACGTTCGCGCGTGATGTCGCGGACCGCGTGGTCTTCATGCGCGACGGCTACGTCGTGGAAGAAGGGCCGGCGCGCGAGGTGATCGACACGCCCAAAATGGACGCAACGAAGACGTTCCTCAGCCATTTTCACAAGGGCGCAACGCCCCGGTAAAGGCTTCAAGAAGAGTTCGACACGATGGAAACGATCAGCAATCTCCGCGTCTTCCTGATCGAAAGCCCGATCAAGATGCAGAGGCAACAAGGCGTCGGCGATGTGAAGGGCACGGTGAAGCGTGTCCTGGTCGAGCTGACCTCTTCATCCGGCATCGTCGGCTGGGGCGAGGCGGCGCCGTGGGAAGTGTTCACAGGGACAGCCGAGGCCGCTGTCGCGGCCATCGACATCTATCTGCGTCCGCTCGTCATCGGCGCTCGTGTCGATCGCATTCGCGCCCTGACCCTGCGGATGAAGAAGGCGCTCGTCGGGCATGGCGAGGCCAAGCTCGCGATCGAGACCGCGATGTTCGACATTCTCGGGCAATCGTCGGGGCTCTCTATCGCCGACCTGCTCGGCGGCCGTGTCCGCGACACCATCCCCCTCTCCTTCTCGATCGCCGACCCGGACTTCGACGCGGATATGCGGCGCATGGAAGAGATGGTTCCGCAGGGCAACCGGATCTTCAAGGTGAAGACCGGGGTGAAGACCCATCAGGAGGACGTCGCCCATCTCGAGGCCATGCGAAACGCGTTCGGCGACCGGATCGACCTGCGCATCGACTATAATCAGGCTTTGCAGCCGTTCGGCGCGATCAAGAAGCTGCGCGACGTCGACCAGTTCAAGCCGACCTTCATCGAGCAGCCGGTCCCGCGGGATTGCCTGGCAGCCATGGCCTCCTTCGCCGCCGCTCTGGATACCCCGATCCTGGCCGACGAAAGCTGCTTCGACGCGCGCGACCTGCAGGAGATCATCAGGCTGCAGGCGGCCGACGCCATCTCGGTCAAGCTGATGAAGACCGGCGGCATGCTCAACGCACAGGCGCTGATGGCGCTCGCGGATCTCGCCAGCCTGCCCGGCTATGGCGGAACGCTCTATGAGGGCGGCATCGCGCTCGCGGCCGGAACCCAGTTCATCGCAGCGACGCCGGGCATCTCGCTCGGCTGCGAATTCTACATGCCTCACCACGTCCTGACCGAGGACGTGCTCGAGGAGAAGATCGAGAACCGCAACGGCGAAGTTGTCGTGCCCGACGGAGCAGGTTTGGGAATTCGCGTGTCCGAGCGCTCGCTGAGATCGAACGCGCGCATTCTCGCAGAAGTTTAAAGCCGGACCAGACAACAGCACCGCTTTTCCTTGCCGCTCACGGCCCCGCCGTGACGGAGACGAGAACTATTGCCCGAATGCCGGGGGAAATGGTCATGCCCAGCGCCGCCAGAACACATACATTGGTCATCGGCAGCGGCATCATCGGAGCCTGCAGCGCGCTGGAGCTCCTGCGCGCGGGCCATGACGTCACGCTGATCGACGTCGGCGAGCCGGCCGGCAGGCAGTCCGCCAGCTATGGCCATGGCTGCTGGATCAGTCCGGCGTCGGTCGTCCCGATGTCGATGCCCGGCCTCTGGAAACAGATCCCGGGATATCTGCTGAACCCAAAGGGCCCTCTGGTCATTCGGTGGCGCCATTTTCCGCGGCTTCTGCCGTGGCTGCTACGCTTCTTGTGGGCGGGAGCCACCGTGCCGCGCGTCGAGGCGACGGCGCGCGCGCTGAGCCGGCTGCTCCATGACGGCCCCGCGCGTCATGAGGCGCTGAGCCGGGAGATCGGCCTGCCCGATCTGATCCGCCGCGAAGGGCTGCTCTACGCCTACCCCGACCGGAGCCTCTTCGAAGCCGAAGCCCTCTCCTGGCATCTGCGGCGGATGACCGGCCTGCGCTGGCGTGAACTCGACGCCAGTGCGTTGGCCAGAAGGGAGCCCGGCCTCGACCGGCACTACACCTTCGGGATCCTCGCCGAAGACGGCGCGCATTGCATGGACCCCGCGGCCTATGTCGCCAGGATCGTCGAAACGGCCGCCACGGAGGGCGCAAAAATACTCCGGGCCAAAGCGAATGGATTTGTCTTCGCCCGGGAGCGGCTCATCGGCGTCCAAACGGATGTCGGCCTGATCGCATGCGACCGGACGGTCATCGCGGCCGGCGTGTGGTCGAAGGAATTGGCACGCGCTGCGGGCGACGACATCCCGCTCGAAAGCGAGCGCGGCTATCACGGCGTCGCCTTGAACGCCGGAGGCCCGCTCCACCCGGTGATGCCGAGCGATGGCAAGATGGCGAACACGCCGACTTCGGCAGGCCTGCGCCTCTCCGGCCAGGTCGAACTCGCATCCGTCGACACGCCTCCGAATTGGAGCCGCGTCGACATCCTTGTCGATCACGCGCGACATGCCTATCCGGCTCTGGCCGAGATGCGGGCGCTCACCGTCGACAAATGGATGGGACATCGCCCATCGACGCCCGACGGCCTGCCCGTCATCGGTCGGTCGGCGCGATCGCCCGACGTCTTCTACGCCTTTGGCCATGGCCATGTCGGATTTGCCTCAGGCCCGGCGACAGGCCGGATCGTCGCCGAGCATCTGGCCGGTCTCCCGAGCCCCTCCGACATCGCGCCCTACTCCCCGAGACGCTTCAGATCCGGACAGCGCCGCCCGTGAGAAGCGGGACCACAGACAGCCGAGACATTGAAGGAGAATCCAGAATGCGTGGTGCAGATATCCTGGTCGAGATGCTGATCGGCTACGGGGTTGAGGTCGTCTTCGGTGTGCCGGGCGACACGAATGTGCCGTTCTACGAAGCGCTTCAGCAGCGCGAGGGCAGCATTCGCCACGTCATGGCGCGCGACGAACGTTCGGCGGGCTATATGGCCGACGCCTATGGCCGCTTCACCAGGAAGCCGGGCGTTTTCGAATGTCCGTCGGGCGCCGGCGCGATGTATTCCCTGCCTCCGGTTGCCGAATCCAACTCGTCCTCGGTTCCCGTCATTCTCCTGACGATCGACATTCCCCTGCCGGGCGAAGGTCGCGGCGTTCTGACCGAGCTCGATTGCGCTCGCCTTTTCGAGCCAATCACCAAGATGTCGGTGCAGATCAAAGCGGCGGAGAAGCTGCCGGAGATCATCCGCCGAGCCTTCCGCGTCGCGACCTCCGGAAAACCCGGCGCCGTCCACCTGCAGATCCCGGAAGACATGCTGCTGGCGGAGGTCGATCCGGCCCGCATCTCGTTGCATGTCGAGACGGAATGCAGGGAGTTTCCGGCCTATCCGACGCTGCCCGCTCCGGAAAAGCTCGACACGCTGATCGGTCTGCTGACCACCAGCAGGCGGCCTCTGATTGTCTCGGGCGGCGGCGTCAATCGCTCCTGCGCCGGGCCTGAAGTCACCGCACTTGCGGAGCGTTTGAACATCCCGGTCTGCACGACGATGACCGGACAGGGCACCATGCCCGACGACCACCGCCTGGCGGTCGGCGTCATTGGCGATAACGGCTTCCACCCCCACGCCAATTGGGCGCTGGAACATGCCGATTTCGTGCTCTTTATCGGCTCCCGCATGGGGTCGGTCGTCACCATCGGCTGGACCTTCCCGAAGATCACGTTGAACAAGCGCGTCGCCCAGATCGATATCGATCCGGAGATCATGGCGAACAACTACCAGAACGTGGTGTCGGTCCAGGGCGATGCCCGCCTTGTGCTGCGGCGCCTGATCGACATGGCTCCCACCGATAACGATGCCGGTAGAACCCAGGAATGGGTGGATGAACTCAACGACCTCCGCGCACGCTTCTGGGCGAATGCCGAAAGGCTCCTAGGTTCGGAAGCCACGCCTCTGCGGCCGGAACGAGCCGTGCGCTGCTTCAACGAGGCTCTGGAGCTTTACGGCAAGCCAGCTCACATCTACTCCGACGCAGGTACGCCGACGCCTCACATGACGCGCTTTCTCAAGCTCAAGGATCGCGGGACGCGCTTCGCCATCCCCCGCGCCTTCGGCGGCCTCGGCTCGGCTCTGCCCGCCACGGTCGGTGCCTGGTTCGCGGACAAGGAGCGTCGGCCCATCGGCATGTTCGGCGATGGCTCGTTCGGGATGTCGGTCGGCGAGCTGGAAACACTGGTCCGCCTGCAGGTCCCAGCCATCCTGCTGCTGTTCAACAACGGCACCTTCGGATGGATCAAGGGCCTGCATCGGCTGAAGGGCCACAACCAATGCTTCGGCGTCGACTTTACGCCTCCCCGCGGGCAGGCCATCGCCGAGGCTTTCGATGTGAAGGCATGGACCGCCACGAACTCCGAGGAACTCGACGCGGCGCTGGCCGAGGCCTTCGCCTACACCGGCGGGCCGTGCCTGATCGACATCCATGTCGAATCGATCGCCGATCGTGTGCCGCCGGTTTATTCATGGCTGACGAAGCGCGGCAAGGACCCGCTCAGCGTCGAGGCCGAGGAAGTACGTTATTTCTGATATGCGACCATGAATTGGGGGTGACGGTGAGGCTCGCCGTCACCCCAGCCTTTCCAGACATGGGAGAATCGCCCCCAGGACCGGCACTATGAATGCGGGCCTGTGACGCTTTGCCGGCGAAATTCACCTGCACGTGGCTGACGCACCATTTGACATACCCGCTTCTGGCTGCTTCGCAGCGGGAGATCCGGTTTCCTTACGGCTCCAATCGAGCACCGAGCTGTGTCTCGATAATTGTCTGGGCAAGTGCAGCCGCAAGACGCCCGCCGCGCCGATCATAACGCTCCAGCAGCACGACCTGTCGAACCAGCTGCGGGTCTCCAAATGGCAATTTGGTCAATTGCAAGCTGGAGCTGATTTCGTCGGACAACGGTACGATGGCGACGCCGAGCCCCTTCTCAACCATGCGGAGAATGACCTCCTGGCTGTCGAGGACCATTTCGTCTTGGACGTCCAGCCGCTGCCGTTTCAGTTCACGTGCGATGACGCGGCCTGCCCAGGCATGGCTATCAAAGCGGATGAATGGGAACTGCCCCAGCAAATCCTTTACATGTCGACTTTCGCAGTGCTGCGGCGCAATCAGCCAGAAGCGATCGGTGTAAAGCGGTGTCCAGATAAGATCCTGCGGATGAGGCCGGACGGGTTCCGTCGTCACTGCAGCGTCGAGCTCGCCGGCCGCGACCTGCATCGCCAGTTCCGCAGACATCCCCGCAACGACATGGACACGAATTCGCGGATGTGCCCGGTTCAGCGTGACGAGCGCATCCGGCAGTGCTCCCGACAGCGCGGTTTGGATGGCACCGAGCTTGAGCCGCCCCGCAAGAGACCGTTCGTCCCCGAGGTCAGAAGCGATCTGGTCGTAGAGCGCGAGCACCTCCGCCGACCTCTCGACAACGATCCGGCCCGCCGGTGTCAGCCGTGGAAGCCGCCGCGATCTGTCGAAAAGCTGTGCTCCAAACGCGTCTTCCAGGGCCCTGATCTGCAAGCTGACAGCCGACTGTGTCAGGCCGACAACCTCACCCGCCCTGGCGAATGAGCCATGGCGGGCGATGGCCTGCAATGTTCTGAGGGCCCGCAACGACATCTCGCACCAATGAGATAAAATCATCGAACTGGCAAGGATTAGCAATTTTTGCTTGTCGAAGTGAAATGCTAGAGCCGGAGCATGCACGTCGCCCTGCCGGACTCTCACCTCGCCTTGGGCGCCACCATCGCCACGGCCTTCCAGAGAGCGAAATGACCGGTTCCGTTCTCCTGGCACTGCTCCCCATCGTCATTCTGATCGGGCTGGGCATGGTGCTACGCCGTCGCGGCTTTCTCGCCGACAGCTTCTGGGGACAGGCAGAACGGCTGGGCTATTTCGTCTTGCTGCCGTGCCTGTTCTTCGATGGTCTGGCGATGGCGCAGTTGCAATCGCTACCGGTCGGCGAGCTGGCTTTGACGCTGATCCTGTCGACCATCCTGGTCGCAGCTCTGGTTGTGATCCTGAAGCCGCTCATGCGATTGGACGGACCTGCATTTACCTCGGTTTTTCAAGGTAGCGTGCGTTTCAACAATTACGTGGGCGTGACTCTGGCTGCCGGCCTGTTCGGCGCCAAGGGCATTGCCCTGGCGGCCATCTGCAACGCCGCCATCGTACCGACCGTCAACATTCTCTGCGTCCTTGTGTTCGCCAGATTTGGCTCGGCCAAACTGTCCGGCCGCGGCATTCTCAAGCAGCTCGTCACCAACCCTCTCGTCGTCGCATCGCTGGGAGGGATCCTGTTCCAGGCGCTCGGTCTCACCATCCCAGCCGGAATCGAATCTGCCATGAAAGCGCTGGGCGCGGCTTCGCTACCGCTCGGCTTGCTGTGCATTGGAGCCGCGCTCGAGTTTCGCAGCGCGCGGCAATGGGTCGGACCGGTGGTTACATCCTCGATCATGAAGTTCCTGGCAATGCCACTCGCCACGGTCATGATCACCATGCTCACGGGCCTGAGTGGCGCGGCCCTGACGACGGCAGTCCTCTTCCAGGTCCTGCCCACGGCGTCGTCTGCCTATATCATGGCGCGCCAGCTCGGCGGCGATGCGCCATTGATGGCGGGAATCACCGCCACGCAAACCCTGCTCGCGCTTGCTGCGATTCCCCTGGTGCTGATCGGGCTCTCGGATTGGCTGGTGCTCTAGGGAAGAAACCGCAAGCGGCACAGAGCGCCGGCAACCAGAGCGACCAACACATTCCCGGGGCTTCGCGTCGGCAAGCGATCATTGCGAAGCGGAGCGAGCTTGCCCGCTGGAGCCCTTCAGGGCAACGGCGAAACGGAAAGACAAGACCACAGCCGCATAGACACCGCCGAAGAAGAGGACTTCGTCTCGGCAGGCGAAGTCTGTGTATCATATGGTGCAAAATGAACGTTGAGGAAGACGCAACCATGCCTCGCAAAGAAATCATAGACGCGCTGAGCAAATATACGGACCCGTTCCGCGTCACAAAGGGGGATGGCTTCCGACTGGCGGATTTCGATCCCGGCGACACGTTGGGACTCAAAATGGACAAGAAGGAAGCCGCGGAGCTTCTCCAGAGCGGTTCGGAATGGCTCGCGATGGAACAGGAGGTCCTCTATGCGCAGGATTCCTGGTCCCTGCTGCTGGTGTTCCAGGCGATGGACGCCGCCGGAAAGGACGGAACGATCAAGCACGTCATGTCGCGCGTCAATCCGCAGGGCTGCGACGTCGTCTCGTTCAAGCAACCCTCGGAGGAGGAAATCTCGCATGATTTCCTCTGGCGCTATTCCATGAAGGTCCCCCAGCGCGGCCGCATCGGCATTTTCAACCGCTCCTACTACGAGGAAGCGCTCGTTGTGCGCGTGCATCGACACCTGCTCGAGGCACAAAAAATTCCCTCGCAGCTCGTCGGTGAGAACGTGTGGAGCGATCGGCTCGCCGACATCGCCCGGTTCGAGGACTACCTCACGCGGCAGGGCGTTGTGATCCTCAAGTTCTATTTGAACCTGTCTTACGAGGAACAGAAGAAGCGCTTCCTCGAACGCCTCGACCGACCCGAAAAAAACTGGAAATTTTCCGCATCGGACGTTCGCGAGCGGCGGCACTGGAACGATTACATGCGGGTCTATGATGAAGCGATCCGCGCAACGGCCTCCAAGGCGGCTCCGTGGTTTGTCGTGCCCGCCGACAACAAATGGTTCACGCGTCTGGTCGTTGCGGCTGTGATCGTCGAAGCCCTTGAAAAGCTCGATCTCAAATATCCAAAAACTTCGCCGGAACAGATGAAGGACCTTGCCGCGGCGCGCAAGGAACTGATCGCGGAAGAATAGGCGGCAAGCACAAGTCGACAGCAATTGCCATCCTGGGCGGCGTTGGGCTGTTCCTGCTCGGCATGACCGTCATGACGAACGGGCTGAAAGCGCTCGCCGGATCGATCCTGCAGCACTCTGCCAGAGAGGCTTTTCGGTTCGCAGGCGGGGGGAATGACCGTTCTCTCTCGCACGCACAAGGCGTCCCCTGCGCCCCGCGGGCGTTGCAGGCAGCAAGAGAATTGCGCGACTGTGGTCGTAGGCGCGACTTCCCCGCTTCCTCTTACTTGCGTGGCTCGATCCACCACGGCACGATACTGGCCGCGTCTTGCCAAGAAGCGCGGCCGCGAACATCTCGCAATAGCGTCCCGGACACGGTCCTCGAGATCGTTCCGCCTGATAGACGGCCAAGAGCGACGCCGAAGCAACGGCCCATGGGACACTACGAACCGGCATGTTCGCTCCGGAAGCTGACGTCGAACCATAGCCGGAAGGCAGATATTTGCACTGTCCGCATCGAATATCCGCCAGTGATCGCCTGGAGGGCCATCATGATCCCGCCACCAGCCTAAGGTCAGCTCTGCGACCGGGCCTCCGACTCCAACGGGTTCCGTACCGCGCTCGCCCAGAGGGGGATCGAGCCCTGCATTCCCTCGTCGAAAGGCCGGAAAATCCCGATCCCGCACGACAAGGCGCTCTACCGCCAGCGCCACGAGATCGAGCGCATGTTAAGCCGGCTCAAGGATCAGCGCCGCATCGCGGCTCGCTAAGACCGATGCGCCTACACTTTCTTCTCAGCCATCTGCATCGCCGCAATCGTCGCATTCTGGATTTGATCTATGAGTTCTGAGCCTGGCATTGCGCTAACAGTCACCTCCAGCGCCCCACTCGAAGCCGGACATTGCATCTTGAGTCTGCCTCGAAAGCACCGCCCGTGCAGGAGAAAGCAAGTCACCAAAGATTTAGAACACTTATAATTTAGAACACTTATAATGTTGTGACGACCAACTATCGCTTCCGTCCCTTGATCGCTAAGGGACCGCACAAGGACAGCGTTCGTTTGGAATAACTTCGTGGGTATCTTCAAATCGCTTTTGATCGCGGCAGGGCTTTGCGTTGCCGGTGGATTCATGACCCCGCTTGCCGCGGCTCCGACGAGCTACCCCCTGACGCTCGATAATTGCGGGGCGAAGGTCACCTTCCAGAGGGCGCCGCAGCGCGCCATCGGGCTTGGCCAGAACAGCGCCGAGATCATGCTGCTGCTCGGGTTGCAGAACAGGATGGTGGGCACGGCCTTCTGGCCGAGCAAAGTCTTGCCGCAGCTCGCCGAGACCAATGCCAAGGTGAAGCTCCTGACCGTGGAATTCCCCACCTTCGAGAGCATGCTGGCCGAGCGGCCCGATTTCGTCGCAGCGGCGCTTCCTACGCTGCTTGGGCCGAGCAGCAAGGTCGCCAAGCGCGGCGATTTCGAGCGCGTCGGCGTTCCCAGCTATCTCTCGCCCGGCACCTGCCTGGAGACCAAAGGCAGCAAGGACGCCTATGGCAACCGCGCCCAGCTCTGGAGCATGGAGGTGCTCTACCGAGAGATCGACGAGCTCTCGCGGATCTTCGACGTCGCGGATCGCGGCCAGGCCCTGATCGCCGATTTCAAGACACGTGAGGCAGCGCTGCGCGCCAGCGTGACGCCAGGCGACAAAAAGCTTTCCTATGTCTTCTGGTTCTCCAGCCCCTCCCCTTCCGCCGACGCCTATCTCGGCGGGAAGAACGGCGCGTCCGGCTTCATCGCGAACCTACTCGGCGGCCGCAATGCGATCGGCGCCGAAGCCGAGTGGCCGACGCTGGGCTGGGAGAGCATCATCGCCGCCAAGCCAGACGTGATCGTCGTCGCCAGCCTCGATCGCAACCGCTGGGAGCTCGATAAACCGGAGGCCAAGATCAAGTTCCTGAAGACCGACCCCGCCGTCAGCCAGCTCGCTGCCGTCAGGAACAAGGCGATCGTGGTGATGGACGGCCAAGCGATGAACCCGACCGTGCGCACGCTCTATGGCGCCGAGCATGTCGCCCAGCAGTTGAAAGCGCTCGGCCTGCTGAAGTGAATCCAGAAAACGGCGCCCTCGATACCAAGGCCCTGTTTGCCTGCCTGATGCTGGCATCGCTGGCGGCGATCGGCCTTGCCATCGGGCTCAGCGTCGGCATCGGCGACCTGCCGGTCCCGCTCGGCACGACCTTCACCGCGATCACCAACCGGCTCGGCTGGACCTCGGTCGAGATCGATCGCGTCTACGAGACGGTGATCTGGGACTACCGGTTGAGCCGTGCGCTGGTTGCGGCCTTTTGCGGTGCCGGGCTCGCCCTGTCGGGCGCGATCATGCAGTCGCTGCTGCGCAACCCGCTGGCGGAGCCCTATGTGCTCGGCATTTCCGCAGGAGCGTCGACTGGGGCGGTGGCCATCATCATCCTGGGCCTGGGCGGCGGTGCCCTGTCCCTTTCCGGGGGCGCTTTCCTCGGCGCCTTCGCGGCCTTCTGCTTCGTGGCGTTGCTGTCGAACGGCACGCGCGGCGGCGCCGATCGCACGATCCTGGCCGGCGTCGCGGCTTCGCAGCTCTTCAATGCAACGACCTCCTATATCGTCACGACGTCCGGCAACGCCCAGCAGGCGCGCGACGTCATGTTCTGGCTGCTCGGCAGCTTCGGCGGCGTGCGCTGGCCGGAATTCATGCTGGTCTCGGTCGTCGTCAGCATCGGGCTCGTCGCCTGCCTCTGCTATGCCAGGACGCTCGATACCTTCGCGTTCGGCGACGAGACGGCAGCTTCCCTCGGGGTCAATGTCGACCGGGCGCGCATCGTGCTCTTCGCCCTCACCGCGATGATGACCGCGACCATCGTCAGCATGGTCGGCTCCATCGGCTTCGTCGGCCTGATCGTGCCGCACACGGCGCGTGCCCTGGTCGGCCCTCTCCATGTCCGGCTGCTGCCGGCCTGCATGCTGATCGGCGCGGTCTTCATGGTGCTTGCGGACGTGGCTTCGCGCGCGCTGATCCCGCAGCAGGTGCTGCCGATCGGCGTCGTCACCGCGCTCGTCGGCGTGCCGTTCTTCTCGATCATCCTCTACCGCTTGCAGCGCGCCTCATGAGCATCACGGCAGAGAATCTGGTCTGGCGGATAGGCAGCAAGACGATTGTCGACCGCGTCTCCTTCGTCGCAGAGCCCGGCCGGATGCTCGGATTGCTCGGACCCAACGGTTCCGGAAAAACCTCGCTTCTGCGCCTGCTGGCTGGGTTGAAGCGTCCACAATCGGGACGCGTGCTGCTGGACGGATCCGACCTCGCATCCCTGGGCGCTCGGGCCGTGGCGCGCCGCGTCGCCTTCGTCGAACAGCATGCAACCACCAGCACTAATCTCCGGATCGCCGATATCGTCCGCCTCGGCCGGTTTCCGCACCGCTCCTGGCTGTCGCGCTGGACCCATGCTGACGACAGCGCCGTCGATGAGGCGCTCTTGCGGGCCGGCTTGCAGGACCGGCGCAGCGACCGCTGGCAGAGCCTCTCCGGCGGCGAGAAGCAGCGCACGCATATCGCAAGAGCGCTCGCGCAGACGCCGACCGAGCTGATCTTGGACGAACCAACGAACCATCTCGACATCCAGCATCAGATCGGCGTGCTGAAGCTCGTCGCGAACCTGCCGATCACAAGCGTGGTGGCCCTGCACGACCTCAATCACGCCGCCATGTTCTGCGACGCGGTCATCGTCATGCAGCACGGAAAGATCGTGGCGTCCGGTGCCCCGGACGTCGTGATCACCGAAGCCCTCTTGCGGGATGTCTTTTCGGTCGAGGCCCGCGTCGAGACGTCCCCGCATCATCAAAGGCCGTGTATCCACTATCTCCGCTAAGCGCCCAGATCACTCTTGCGGCGCGCCGTTCGGTAGCATGGGCGCGTGGTTCAGACTCCTGGCTCAGATGAGCCGGAGCCCCGTTCCTGAGACACCGGAACCGTCTCAAACGTCTCAGCGGTGCCGGGCTGGCCGATTCCAGCGGAGGTCGGCTCAGAGATGATCAAGGCAAAATTTGATACCCAATGATTGGACACCAAACTACCTTGCCTCGGCCGCGTTTCTGTGGCTAGTTCACGGTAACGAGGCTTCGATGCCAGCCGAAGCGGCCAAGCCGCCGGCGAAGGGAGAAACGCGATGGATATTGGGCTCCTCATTGATAATGAGGATGTGCCGGCGCATGCCGGTCGCACCTTCGAGCGCGAAGATCCGGTACGCGGCGATCTCGCTTCGAGGGCAGCAGCCGGCGGTGTCGAGGATGCGGTGCGCGCCGTCGAGGCCGCGGCCGCAGCCTTCCCGGCATGGTCGCAGACTGCCCCTACCGCCCGTCGTGCTCTGCTGCTCAAGGCGGCCGATCTGATGACTGCACGCGCCGACGATTTCGCCGCGACGATGACGCGCGAGACCGGCGCGACCGCGCCCTGGGGCCGGTTCAATGCGACGCTGGCTGCCAATATGCTGCGCGAAGCGGCGGCGATGACCACGCAGATCGGCGGTGAGGTCATCCCCTCTGATAAGCCCGGCTGTCTTTCGCTTGCGATCCGCCAGGCGGCTGGCGTCTGCGTCGGCATCGCACCGTGGAACGCGCCGGTGATCCTCGGCACCCGTGCCGTTGCGCTGCCGCTGGCCTGCGGCAACACGGTGGTGCTCAAGGCTTCGGAGCTCTGCCCGGCGACGCAGCGCATGATCGGGGAGGTTTTGCGCGACGCCGGCCTGCCGAAGGGCGTCATCAACGTGGTCACCAATGCGCCGGCCGATGCTGCCGCCGTAGTCGAGGCGCTGATCGTCCATCCCGCGGTGAAGCGCATCAACTTCACGGGCTCCACCCGCGTCGGGCGCATCATCGCGGAGACGGCGGCGCGCCATCTCAAGCCGGTGCTGCTCGAGCTCGGCGGCAAGGCGCCGCTGATCGTGCTTGATGACGCCGATCTCGATGCGGCGGTCGATGCCGCGATCTTCGGTTCCTTCCTGAACCAGGGCCAGATCTGCATGTCGACGGAACGCATCATCGTCGATGAAGCGATCGCCGACACTTTCGTTGAAAAATTCGCGGCGCGGGCGGCTGCCCTGCCCGCCGGCGACCCACGCGGGCCGGTGGCGCTCGGCTCCCTGGTCAACGAGGCGGCTGCTGAGAAGATCGAGGCGCTGGTTGCCGATGCCAGGGCAAAGGGTGCCGAGATCCGGGCCGGCGGCACGCGCGAAGGCACGATCGTGACCGCGACCGTCGTCGACCACGTCACGCCAGAGATGCGTATCTACAGCGAGGAATCCTTCGGCCCGGCCAAGAGCGTCATTCGGGTCAGGGGCGTAGAGGAGGCGATCCGCGTCGCCAACGACACCGAATACGGACTGTCCTCAGCCGTGTTCGGACGCGACGTCCGGCGGGCCATGGAGGTGGCGCGCCGGCTGGAGACGGGCATCTGCCACATCAACGGACCGACGGTGGCGGATGAGGCCCAGATGCCGTTCGGCGGCGTCAAGGCCTCCGGCTATGGCCGCTTCGGCGGCAAGGCCGGCATTGCCGAGTTCACCGACCTGCGATGGATCACCATCGAAGGCCCTCAGCACTATCCCTTCTGAAAGCGCAACATGGCCCCCTCGCCGCTCGCCCAGAAAGCCGAACGGACCAGCGCCGCGGAGAGTCAGGATCTCCAGATCCCCGACAGTTTCCGCGATCTGGTCGGCTACTATCTGCGCATCGCCCAGGAGGCGTCATTCCAGGCGATCAGCAAGGGTACGAGCGCCGAGGATCTGAAGCCTGGCTGGTACACGCTGTTGACCATCATCGCCGAGAATCCGGGCCTGCCACCGAGCGACATCAGCCGCCTTGTCGGGCGCGACCGCTCGACGCTGACCAGCACGATGAAGCTTCTCAACGCGCGCGGCCTCATCTCCCGCCGGCGCAACCGCGCCGACCAGCGCAGCTACGGCGTGCGGCTCACCGTTGAGGGCGAGGCCATGCTCGAGAAGCTGAGACGCATCGCCCGCGCCCATGACGCCAGGCTCGACGCCATCGTAGGCGCGGACAAAGCGCATTTCATCGCGATCCTGCGTCGCATCGCCGAGGAACTCGGAGACGAGAACGGCCCATCGACCTGACATGCGACCGCCAAGGCCCAAGCCCGCAGCAGACGGGAAAACAAAGGTGGCAAGGACCGCCGAGGAAACGCAAACGGAGGAAACCTCATGAAGACGACGAGACGATTGCTGTCGCGCAGTGCCGCGACGCTGGCCCTCGGGACCATTCTCGCCGGGGCGGGCCTCGCCGCAGCGCCGACGGTCAAGGCGCAGGACAAGGCGATCACCTTGAAGATCTCGCTCTGGGTCCCACCCGCGCATCCGCTGGTCCAGGCGGCGAAGGACTGGGCCGCCGATATGGAGAAGCAGTCTGGCGGCACGATCAAGGGCGTGGTCTTCCCGGCAGAGCAGCTCGGCAAGGCCTTCGACCACTACGATATGGTCCGCGACGGCATCGCCGATGTCGGCTATGTCAGCCCCGGCTACCAGCCCGGCCGCTTCCCAATCGTCAATGCGGCGCAACTCCCCTTTACCGTCAGCAACGCCAAGGGCGGCTCGCTCGCGGTTGATGCCTGGTATCGGAAATACGCGCCGAAGGAGATGGCCGACACGCATTTCTGCCTGGCCTTCGTCCATGATCCCGGCACCTTCCACTCCAAGAAGAAGATCGTCCTGCCCGGCGACGTTAAGGGCCTCAAGGTCCGCCCGGCCCAGGTCACGGTCGGCGAGATGGTGACGACGCTCGGCGGCACCAACGTTCAGGCCTCGGCGCCGGAATCGCGGGATGCGCTGGAGCGCGGCGTGGCCGACGCCATCACCTTCCCGTGGAACTCGATCTTCCTGTTCGGCATCGAGAAGGTGACCAAGTTCAGCCTCGATGTGCCGCTCTACACGACGGCCTATACCTGGTCGATGAACAAGGCGACCTATGACAACGCCTCGCCGGCGCAGAAGAAGGTTATCGACGACCACTGCAACAATGCCTGGGCCGCCAAGCTCTCGGCCCCCTGGACCGATTTCGAGTTCGCTGGCCGTGAGCGGATGAAAGCCGCGCCCGGTCATGAGGTCGTGAAGCTCGATGCCGCCCAGATCGATGCCTGGCGGACGGCGGTGAAACCCCTCCAGGAGCGCTGGGCCGAGACCGTCAAGAAGGGCGGCGGCGATCCCGAGGCGATCCTGGGTGAGCTCAAGGCCAGGCTGACGGAAGCGCAGGCGAGCTTCTGACAGCGCGGCACGGCGTCGACCGGCGCCGTGCCATCACCCCTTTGTCGAGAGGAGCGACGTCATGACAGACGACGCCGGCATTCGGCCGCCCGCTGCGGCGCAGCCGCCGAAGAACGCCATGGACAGGTTCATCGAAGGCATCGAGTGGATCGCGGCCGGCTTCGTCGGGCTCGTCGCGGCCGACATCTTCATCTCGGTGCTGCTGCGCTACTTCTTCTCGGTCTCGATCCCCGACGGCTATGATTTCGGCAGGCTGTTCCTCGGCATCCTGATCTTCTGGGGCATCGCCGCGACGAGCTATCGCGGGACCCACATCACCGTCGACCTGATCTGGGACTCGGCGGGGCCGCGGGCAAAGCGGCTGATCGATATCTTCGCCACGCTGGTCCTGCTGCTGGTCGTGACGGTGCAGACGATCATGCTCTTCGACAAGGTCGTGGCCACCAAGGCGCAGAACGTCCTCACCTACGACCTGCAACTGCCGACCTGGCCGTTCTTCGCGCTCGCCTGGCTCGGCGACGTCTCGGCCGTGATCCTGATCGCGGTGCGCACCTTCCGGCTCGTCTTCCACCCCGAGCGGGTGAACGAGGAGCATTCCCTCGAACCTGTCGAGTAGACCGATGTCGCCAGATCTCGTCGCCGTCGGCGGCTTCGTCCTCCTCTTCGCGCTCATGCTGCTTCGCGTGCCCGTGGGCATGGCGATGGGGCTCGTCGGCGTGGTCGGCTTCGGGCTGATCAGCGGCTTCGGCCCGGCCCTGAAGCTCATCGGCCAGACCTCGATGCGTACGGTCACCGACTACACCTTCGGCGTCATTCCGATGTTCCTGCTGATGGGCGCCTTCGTCTCCAATTCCGGGATGAGCCGGGAGCTGTTCCGGGCGGCCAATGCCGTGATCGGGCATGCCAGGGGCGGGCTCGGCTTCGCGACGATCGCGGCCTGCGGCGGCTTCGCCGCGATCTCCGGCTCCTCGGTCGCGACAGCGGCGACCTTC
Source organism: Allobosea sp. (assembly GCA_033792295.1). GTDB lineage: Bacteria > Pseudomonadota > Alphaproteobacteria > Rhizobiales > Beijerinckiaceae > Allobosea. The sequence continues at coordinate 9,501 of JARYGW010000022.1, read as the reverse complement.
TCGACCATCGCCTATCCGGAGATGCGTCGGCACAACTATCCGAAGTCCTTCGCCGCCGGCACGATCGCCGCCGGCGGTACGCTGGGCGCGATGTTCCCGCCCTCGACCGTGCTCGTCGTCTACGGGATCATCACCGAGCAGGACATCTCGCGCCTGTTCATGGCGGGCGTCATCCCCGGCCTGATCGCGGTCTTGATGTACATGGTGACGATCGCGTTGATCGGAATCACTCGTCCGGGCCTGCTGCCGGCGGGGCCGAAGCTGCCGCTGCGCGAGCGCGCCCGCGCACTGGGCGAGGTCTGGGCGCCGCTTCTGCTCTTCGTCTTCGTGATCGGCGGCCTCTATGGCGGCTTGTTCACTCCGACCGAGGCCGGCGGCGTCGGCGCGGGCGGCGCCTTCATCATCGGCATGGCGCGCCGCAAGCTCTCGCGGGAGGCCATCCTCCAATCGCTGCTGCAGGCGACGCGTACCGCCGCGGCGGTGTTCACGGTGCTGATCGGCGCGCTGATCTTCGGCTATTTCCTCACCATCACCGGCACGCCGCAGAAAATCACCGAATTCATGACCGGGCTCGGCATCGGCCGCTATGGCGTGCTGCTGCTGATCCTGCTGATGTACATCGTCCTCGGTTGCCTGATGGACGCGATGGCGATGATCATCCTGACGGTGCCGATCATCTTCCCGGTCGTCACCGCGCTCGGCTTCGATCCGATCTGGTTCGGCGTCATCATCGTGATGACGGTCGAGCTCGGGCTGATCCATCCGCCGGTCGGCATGAATGTCTTTGTCATCAAGAGCGTCATCGGCGACCTCAGCTTCTCGACCATCTTCCGCGGCGTCGCGCCTTTCATCGTCACCGACCTTATCCGGCTAGCGATCCTCGTCGCCTTTCCGATCCTCGCCACCTGGCTTCCGAGCCAGATGTGATCACCACCCAGAGTCCGTTCATGCAGACCGAAACCAAGAAACCCGGCATCACCGCAGGCGGCGCCATTCTCGCCCGCCTGAAGGCGGTCGGTGTCGACTACATCTTCGCCAATTCCGGCACGGACTTCCCGCCGATCATCGAGGGGCTCGCGGAAGCCAAGGCCAAGCATATCCCCCTCCCGACGGCGATCGTCATCCCGCACGAAAACGCGGCGATGGGCATGGCGCATGGCTATTACCTCGCGACGGGCCGGGCCCAGGCGGTGATGGCGCATACCAATGTCGGCCTGGCGAACTGCGCGATCGGCGCGATCAACGCGGCGACCGAGCACATCCCCGTCCTGATCTTCTCGGGCAGGACGCCGGTGGTCGAGCAGGGCCGCCTCGGCGCGCGCACCGTCCCGATCAGCTGGGGGCAGGAGATGCGCGACCAGGCCGCGATGATCCGCGAATGCACCAAATGGGACTACGAGCTGAAGTTCCCCGAGCAGGCCGTCGACGTGGTCGACCGCGCCCATGCCATCGCGACGTCGCTGCCGCGCGGCCCGGTCTATCTAAGCCTGCCGCGAGAGGTTCTGTGCGAGCCCTGCCCGGCCAACGAGCTGGAGAAGCCGAGCAGGATCGCCCCGGCAACCCTGGCCCCTCGCGCGGCCGATATCGATCAGGCCGCCGCGCTGCTGCGGGAGGCTGAGCGGCCGCTGATCATCGTGCAGCGCGGCGTCGGGGACGCGGAGGGTTTTGCGGCGCTTTCGCGGCTGGCGCAGGACTGGGGCATTCCGGTCTGCCAGTACTGGGCGGTCCAGCTCGGCATCGCGACCGACCATCCGATGTCGGTCGGTGTCGATCCTGGCCCTTGGCTGGCCGAGGCCGATCTCGTGCTGGTGATCGACTGCCTCGCGCCCTGGTCGCCCGATATCCACTCACTGCCGGCGGACTGCAAGGTCGTGCATATCGGCCAGGATCCGCTCTATTCCCGCTTCCCGATCCGCAATTTCCGGGCTGATCTGTCGCTGCCCGGCGAGACCGGCGAGGTCATCGTGGCGCTCGAAGCGGCGGCGCGTCCCGCCTGCGAGGGGACGGGCGAGAAGCGCGAGGCTCGTCGCAAAAAGGTCTCCGCCGCCGCCGCCAGGCGGCGCGAAGAGGTCCTTCGCAACGCGCGCACGCCGCGTGGCGAGCTGATGACCAAGGATTTCGTCAGCCGATGCCTGTCGGAGGTGCTCGGCGAGACGCCTGCGACGATCCTGTCCGAGCTCGGGGCGCCGCTCGAGCCGCTGACCCTGCGCGACCCCGGCTCCTGGTATCAGGAGCCGCATTCAGGCGGGCTTGGCTGGTCGTTCCCGGCCGGGTTGGGCTACAAACTCGCCCAGCCCGAGCGGCTGGTGATCGCGACGATGGGCGACGGCTCCTATATGTTCGCCAACCCGGTCGCCTGCCACCAGATCGCCGAGGCTATGGAGATCCCGCTGCTCGTCCTCGTGCTGAACAACGAGGAATGGGGCGCGGTGCGGCAGTCGGTGACGGGCGTCTATCCGCAGGGCTACGCGGCCTCCGCCAACGAGATGCCGCTGGTTTCGCTGTCACCAACGCCGGACTTCACCCGCGTCGCCGAGGCGAGCCGGGCCTGGACGGCGCGCGTCGCGACACATGACGAGCTGGCGGCAACGCTCAGGGCTGCGATCGAGCAGGTGACGCTGCATCGACGACAGGCCTTGGTCGAGATCCGGATCGCGCGCTGATGCCGCTCATCAATGTCGAGGATTATCGTGCAGCCGCCCGCAAGCGGCTGCCGCGCTTCGTCTTCGACTATCTCGACGGCGGCGCGGAGGACGAGATCGCGCTCCGTCGCAACCGCGCCGCCTTCGAGGACACGATCCTGACGCCGCGCGTGCTGAACCCGGTGGCACGGCGCGATCAGTCTGTCGACTGGCTTGGCACAAAGCTGCCGACCCCGATCGTCATCGCACCGACCGGCCTCAACGGCCTGTTCCAGCATGAGGGCGATCTGAAGCTCGCGCGGGCGGCGCGGCGTCTCGGGATTCCGTTCACGCTCTCGACGGCGTCGAATGCATCGATCGAGCAGGTGGCGGCCACAGGCGCCGAATTCTGGTTCCAGCTCTATGTCATGCATCGCGCTCTGGCCGACGAGCTGGTGGACCGTGCCTTGGCGGCCGGCGCAAGCCAGCTCGTCCTGACGGTCGATGTCCCGGTCGGCGGCAAGCGCGAGCGGGACCTGCGCAATCGCTTCGTCATGCCGTTCCGGCTGCGCCCCGATACGCTTCTCGATATCGCGAGCCAACCGCGCTGGCTCTGGAACGTCGGGCGCCATGGCGCCCCGGCGATGGGCAATCTCGGCGGTGCGGCCTCGCAGGATCCGAACGTCCAGGCGGCGCTGCTGTCGCGCAACATGGATGCGAGCTTTTCCTGGGACGATCTCGCCCGTCTGCGCGACCGCTGGCCGCGTCCGCTGCTGGTCAAGGGTATCCTCCACCCCGACGATATCCGCCGTGCGGCCGAGATCGGCGTCGACGGCATCGTGCTGTCGAACCATGGCGGCCGGCAGCTCGATGCCGCTCCGGCGCCCTTGTCGCAGCTCCGGGAGGTGGCCTTGCTGGGCCTGCCCATCCTGCTGGACAGCGGGGTCCGGCGCGGCGCGGATATCGTCAAGGCACGCCTCGCAGGCGCCGATGCCGTGATGATCGGCCGCGCCGCCCTCTATGGCCTCGCGGTTGGCGGAGAGGACGGCGTGGTCGAGGTCATCGGACTGCTGCAGGCCGAGATCGACCGGACGCAGGCACTGATGGGGCTGCCGGATCTGAACATCCGGACCGCCGCCTGATCATGGGCGATTGCCCTGCCCGCCCCCTCGGCGAGGCGGGATCATCGCGAGACTGTGCCAGGATCCGATCGCGACTGGCTATCCGGGCCTCGCCTCTCTTCGTTCCTGAAGATGGGCCAGGGTTTTCCTGCCACCGGTTGGGCTGCGGCGTTCCGCTACAGGCATGGCTAGCGAGACTGCGGATGGTGTCGTTGTCGTCACGCCGGCAAATGCAAGACCTCGACCAGGCGGATGATCCCGGCGTTCTCGGAGGCAGGGTATCTCGTGTATCGTCTTCCCCGTCGCCAGCTTGCTATGTTGGGCAAGCGGTTTTCCAGGGTCAGCTCGGCCAAGGTTCTTCAGGCCCCTCGCCTCGCGACGCAGCCCCTTCATCTCGTCTGACGTCGCGGCGCGGGCCGTGTCAGCGGCCAGCCGGGACCTCGTCCTCGAGCTGCTTCAGCCGGAGCATCCTGGCGGGCGGCGGCCCGTCGTACTGCTTCTTCCAATTGAAATGGGCCGCTCGGCTGCCCCCCGCCCGCCGGCCGATCTCCACCACCGGAATCCCGTCGGCGCCCTGCTTCAGGATAAGCGACTCTGGGCGTCCGAAAATCTCGAATCCTTCATCGTCTTCCGCTTCTCCCGGCCCAAGGGAAACGACGCGCAAAACTCCAACGCGAAGCGTTCTAGTTTTAAGGGCTCAGATCATGTCCTGACTCACAGATGGCCGCTGGCTAGCGTTGTGAGGGAGCCGGCTCCAAGTAGCCAAACGGCAAAGAAGCCGCCATGTGACTCTCTGAACGTCTCCGCGCCTTGTGGGTGAACTGGGGATTGATCTGGCGCAAAGGGCCGCCATCCCGTCGCGCTATCCTCTGTTCACCGAAACGTCTGCGGAGGTCGCCATGAAAACGACGATCAAGCACGGCCCGGATTCCTGCCGCTCCGATCCGCCATCGTTCACGATCGAAACGGCTGAAGACTATGAAATCGCAAGGAAACGTATTGAGGCCCTGTCAGTGCAGGATGGAAGCAGCTTCCGGGAACTGACCGCACTCAAGGCGGCAATGCGTGCTTGGGAAAGGAAGCGTGCCCGGAGTTCAGGTACGACTTGATAGTAGTTGATTGTTTTCAAGTTGGGGCGATGCCTCACGGCCCTAGGGTTGCTGTTATAGCCACGCAGATGACATTCCAGATTTAAACGAAAGCCCGGAGCGGTCAGCCATGCATAGCTTTCCACTTGAAAAGGCCTTCACCCTCATCGAGCGAGGGCCTGTCGTGCTGGTGACGACGAGCGATGGCGCAAAGAATAATGTGATGACCATCACTTGGACGATGGTGCTCAGCTTTTCGGCCGAATTCGCCATCACCACGGGCGCCTGGAACTATTCCTACGCCGCGCTCGAAGCATCGCGAGAATGTGTGCTCTCCATCCCCACCATCGACATGATCGATACCGTCGTCGGGATCGGAACTTGCTCCGGGCGGGACACGGACAAGTTCCGCACCTTCGGCCTCACCCCTCAGCGAGGCAAATTCGTCCAGGCTCCCCTCATCAAGGAATGCCTAGCGAATATCGAGTGCCGGGTAGTCGATATCGTCGAGCGACACAGCATCGTCATACTCGAAGGCCTCGCCGCCTATTTCAACGACACCCGCAAGGAGAAGCGCATGCTCCATGCCGTGGGCGACGGTACATTCATCACGGACGGCCGCAAGATCGACCGCAAAGACATGATGCGGTCCAAGCTTCCTCCAGGAGTGTGACCTGCGCCCTCGCGCCTCTGGGGTTGTCAGGCTAGGTCACGACGACGGATCACTCCCCCAACTCGGCAACCATCCGCCTCCCCCGCACCAGCGCCGAAATCATGCGCCGGTCACAGATGGCCTGCGCCGTAAACCGGCCATGCTTGAACGCATGCTGATTACCATTCGGCGCAGCGGGGTTCTTTCCGCCGCGCATGCGACAACGGCCGTTCGGCATGGCCGGCGATTGGCAAGACGTTCCCTGCCGAGTTCGCGCGCAGCATCGCGGGCTCGGATGCATCGGCATTCGGCTTTGCATGGGTTTGTCCTTCTTACGCGGCTGGGCAGCCGATCGCGTGTGCAGACAGGCGATGATGCGGAGCTTGTCGAAACGAGGCCGGAGCGATTTTGGAACCCGGCGCGAGAAGTAAAAAACGCCCCTCTTCGTGAAGGTATAAATCGCGTTTTGGTCTACCACGCGGTACACTCCAAGCATGGTCAAACGGTTAAAACCGCTTGCAAGCCAGACACTTGGAGGATGATCGAGGGACTATCGATGGCGCGCCGCACCGGGTGAAGATGAGAACTACGTTTACGCCATAGCCCTCTAAATCTATCGCGAGCGCGCGAGCCAAGACACGGCCCGCCTCAAATTATCGGGAAACTATTCAATGCTTGGAATTGCCGGCTCCGCTTCGAAATAAGGCCCATTCCTCGATCACGCGCCCATCTGGAAGATGACAATATCCCACCTTGCCGCCTTTTTCGTTCCGAAACTCCAGATGGCCTCCCAGCTTGATACAGTTCTCAGATGCCGGGTTCGATATCTGCGCATTACCGACCTCATCAGCCGCATTTGTACATCCTGCCACAATCAAGACGAGGCCGAGCATTAAAACCAATTTCATTCGCAATTCCTTGTGTACTGGGTAATCCTATAAATCTCTGCGGGATTGCTCCAGACATTCTGCCAGATATTCGATGAACCGGAGCGTCTTGGCTGGCAACAGGCGAGTTTCTGAAATGGCGTGAACAGCAATTGGCATCGCCTGCCAATCCGGCAGCACCCTGCAAAGCCGTCCCTCATCAAGGTCGTGGGTCACGCTTTCTTGCGCCAGCATGGCAATGCCTAGCCCTTCCACGGCGAGGCGGTGCATCATCCCGACATTGTTGAGCCGAAATTTACCGTTGACATGAATCTCGCGAGCGAGGTCGCCTCGCTTTAGTGTCCATTTTCCTTCTTTCGGGAAAAGCAGGCAATCGTGGCGCTCCAGGTCCGATGGTTCTCTTAGCTCACCTCGCTCGTCGAGATAGCGCCGGGAGGCATAGAGATAGCGCGGCACTTCGGCCAGCTTGCGGGCAATGAGCCCGGAATCGGGAAGTTCGCCCATGCGGATTGCCACATCGAAAGGTTCCACGACCAGATCGACCCGACGTGGACTCAGATCGAGCTCGAAGCTGATTCCTGGATAGCGCTGGCAAAATGCTGGCATATGAGGCGCCAGGAATGTGATCGCAAAGTCGACCGGAAGGGATACTCGTAAGGTTCCGCTCGGTTGCGCGATCAAATCGGCTAGCTGCTCATGAGCGAGTCGCGCCTCATCCACGATCCGCGCGCAGCGCTCGAAATAGACCTGCCCGGCCTCTGTGAGGTCTACATGGCGCGTCGTACGATGCAGAAGACGAAGCCCGATTGATTGTTCAAGTGCGTTGATTCTTCGCGACAGTGTCGAGCTGGGCATGCCGAGGGTTTCGGCCGCATGGCGAAAACTCTTCGCCCGCGCGACTTCGACGAAAAGCCCCATGTCTTTCAGATGGTCCATTTCATTGCGCCATAAACGGGATGGTGAATTCCATTTTCTCTTACTTATGCCATTATTGGGATAATGTATAGTTTGATTGGGACAGCGTCCGCGCGTCCATGTTCAATCTAAGTCAGGGAGAATGCGATGGCCGGCAAAGAAAAGTCATGGCGGGACGCGGCCGTGCTGCTGATCGATCATCAGGTCGGCACGATGGGCTGGGTGAAATCGATCCCTCTCGAAGAGATGAAGCGCAATGCGGTGATGCTGGCAAAAACCGCCAAGATCCTGAAACTGCCGGTGATCCTCACGTCCAGCATGGAAGACCATCCCCAGGGGCCGCTCATGCCCGAGCTCGAGGAAGCTCTGCCGCACGAGTTCGGCGTGCGGATCAAGCGGGCCGGCATCGTCAATGCCATGAACGACAAGAACTTCGCGGCCGCGGTCGAAGCGACCGGCCGCAAGATGCTCATCGTTGCCGGCGTTACCAATGACGTATGCACCGTGTTCCCCACGCTCACTCTTCTCGAACGCGGCTATGAGGTGATTGTCGTGGCCGACGCTGGCGGTTCGCCCGGCAAGACGGCGGACGAGTTGGCCTTGAGCAGGATGGAGCGGGCCGGCGCCACTTTGTTGGGCACCAACCAGTTGCTCGCAGGTCTTGCCGGTGACTGGTCGACGCCGGAAGGCAGCCAGATCGTCACGGTCCTGGGCGCGGCCCTGCAGGCTTGACGATGCACCAGCGTCGCTGGGAGGATTTGCCAAATGAAACTCTACTATGCGCCCGGAACTTGCGCTGTCGCCTGCTGGATCGCCCTGAAATGGGCTGATGCAGACTTTGACGTGGTCAAGGCGGACTACGCGTCCGAGGAGTTTCGGCGCGTCAACCCGCTGGCTATGGTGCCCGCCCTCGACATCGGCGGCTCCCGCGCGATGACGCAAGCCGACGCCATCCTGACCTATATCGCCGAACGCTATCCAGCCTCCCGACTAGGGCCGGACGACGACAGTCAGGGGCGGTTCGAATTCAGCGAAACGATGTCGTTTCTAACAGGCGACTTTCATCCTGCGTTCTGGCCCTTCTTTACGCCGCAGCGCTTCACGACCGACAAGACGAAACAGGCGCTCGACAACGTGCGGGTCGCTTCCCATGATCGCATCGACCGCGTGATGCTTCATCTGGAGCACCTGATTGGCGAAGGCGAACATGTCTATCGTGGTCGCCGGACCGTCGCGGACGCCTATGCCTATATCATGGCGAGGTGGAGCGCCAAGCTACCGAAAACTTGGGAAGCTTATCCCAACATCGCTCGGTTCTTCAGTCGCATTAATGCCGATCCTGTTGTTCAGGACGTTTTGCGACTTTCGGTCGCCTAATCGTTTAGGAGCGGCTTTGCCGTGTTCTTCGGAATCCGGACGGGGCAGACAGAGCGATCACGAAATAAGCGAGAGGAACTCATGGACAGCAGCGTGAGGGTGATCGACGCATCACAGGGCGAATTCCTGGGCGTCGCTGGCGATAACTACAGGGTGGTCATTGACGGGACCGGCACATCAAATTCGTTCTCGGTGTTCGATATGACGATCCCGCCGGGCGGCGGGCCGACGCCCCATTCCCATTCCAGCATCCAGGAATGGTTCTATGTGATCGAGGGCGAACTGGAATACAAAACGGAAGCCGGAAAGGTGACCGTGACGAAGGGAGGTTTCGTCTACATCCCTCGCGGCGGCGCTGTTCACTGCTTCAAGAACGTCTCGACCGAGACAGCGCGCGTACTTTGCGTTGTCCTGCCAGCCGGTCTCGAAGATTTTTTCAGAGAGTTCGGGGTGCCAGTTTCGCAAGGTGAATTCCCGCCACCGATAGCGATGACCCCGGAGCTTCTATCCAGGCTGGATCTTCTGAACGAGAAGTACGGCCAGAAGACCTATCCTGCGGATTATCTCGATTGAGATGCTTTGCGCATCTAGCGTCGTGTTCGCCTGGATACGACGCATGTTCGAAAACACGACATTCCTTCACGAAGCATCTGAAAGGTAGCGCCCTATGAGTGCCTTTTTCGCTACGGTTTTCCCGAACCTCCAGACGGCGGAGGAGGCTCAGAGCTTCCTTGAAAAACTCAATGACGAGCACGCGATCAAGCTAGTTTCCACCGTTGTGATCACTAAAAGCAAGAGCGGCGACATGGCCTGCTGCCGGTTTCGTGGACACCGAGATTG
>JARYGW010000229.1:0-9881 GCA_033792295.1 Allobosea sp. | reverse complement strand
GCGCGACGCATCCTGCTTCGGAGCCGCTGGCCATGGCCTATACGCATGTCGATCTCTTCCCTCTCGGTGAGGACAAGACGCCTTATCGCAAGCTCGGCAGTGAAGGGGTCAGTGTCGAGAAAATCGGCGACCGGGAGGTTCTGACCGTTTCGCGCGAGGCCATCCGCAAGCTCTCCGAGCAGGCCTTCATCGACATCAACCACCTGCTGCGTCCGGCCCATCTCGCCCAGCTCGCCAAGATCCTCGACGATCCCGAAGCGACCGCCAACGACCGTTTCGTCGCCTATGACCTCCTGAAGAACGCCAACATCGCCGCCGGTGGCGTGCTGCCGATGTGTCAGGACACCGGTACGGCGATCATCATGGGCAAGAAGGGCCGCAAGGTCTGGACGGAGGGCGAGGACGAGGCGGCCTTGGGCGAGGGTGTCTACGACGCTTATCTCAAGCGCAATCTGCGCTATTCCCAGGTCGCTCCACTCTCGATGTTCGAGGAGAAGAACACCGCGACCAACCTGCCGGCGCAGATCGACATCTATGCCGAGGGGCAAGGTCCTAACGACTCCGCCTACAAATTCCTCTTCGTCGCCAAGGGCGGCGGCTCGGCCAACAAGACCTTCCTCTTCCAGGCGACGCCTTCGCTCCTGACGAAGGATCGGATGATCGCCTTCCTGAAGGAGAAGATCCTGACGCTCGGCACGGCGGCCTGCCCGCCCTACCACCTCGCCATCGTCATCGGCGGCACCTCGGCCGAGCAGAACCTCAAGACCGTCAAGCTCGCCTCGACCAAATATCTCGACGCGCTGCCGACGCAAGGCTCGGCCAGCGGCCATGCCTTCCGCGACCTGGAGATGGAGGAGGAGATCCACAAGCTGACGCAGTCGCTCGGCGTCGGTGCGCAGTTCGGCGGCAAGTATTTCTGCCATGACGTGCGCGTCATCCGCCTGCCGCGGCATGGCGCTTCGCTGCCGATCGGGCTCGGCGTCTCCTGCTCGGCCGATCGGCAGGCCAAGGGGAAGATCACGAAGGACGGCATCTTCCTGGAGGCGCTGGAGACCGATCCGTCGAAGTATCTGCCGGATGTCGACGAGGCCAAGCTCGGTGGCGATGTCGTCGAGGTCGATCTCAACCGGCCGATGAGCGAGATTCTCGCCACACTCTCGCAGTATCCGGTGAAGACGCGGCTCTCGCTGACGGGCACGATCATTGTCGCGCGCGACGCCGCCCACGCGAAAATCCGCGAGCGGCTGGAGCGCGGCGAGGGCATGCCGGATTATTTCAAGAACCATCCGGTCTACTACGCCGGCCCGGCCAAGACGCCCGAGGGCTTCGCTTCCGGCTCCTTCGGCCCGACCACGGCGGGGCGCATGGACTCCTTCGTCGACCAGTTCCAGTCCTTCGGCGGCTCGATGGTGATGCTCGCCAAGGGCAACCGCTCGGCGGCGGTGCGCGAGGCCTGCAAGGCCCATGGCGGCTTCTATCTCGGCTCGATCGGCGGCCCCGCGGCCCGGCTCGCGCAGGACTGCATCCGCAAGGTCGAGGTGCTGGAATATCCGGAGCTCGGCATGGAGGCGGTCTGGCGCATCGAGGTCGAGAATTTCCCGGCCTTCATCGTCATCGACGACAAGGGCAACGACTTCTTCAAGGAGCTCAATCTGGGATGAGGCGCACGCTTTCCTTCGCCTTTGTGCTGCTGCTGGCGGGGCCTGCTCTCGCCCAGCAGCAGCGGCCGGCGACCTGCTCGCGCGACCTGTTCCAGAACGAGGCCGGCTTCCGCCTGCAGCAGACCAAGCTCGCGCAGGTGGCCAGTGCCGATCAGGCGACACAGTGCCGTGCCTATCGCGAACATGTCGGCTATCTGCAGAAGTCCCGTACCGTCTTCGCCACCTGCCAGAGCGGCGGCGAACGCGCGCGCAATGTCGCCGAGATGGATTCCGAGCTGGTGAATTATCGCGCGCTCATCGCCAATCGCTGTGGCGGACGGTAGCTGCGGCTGATGATCACCCTCGTCGTGCTCGGGCTTGACCTGAGCGTCTCGTGAAGGAGATTCTCAGGGCTCTGCGTTTGGCTCCGTCCGAGAATGGCGGCTCGGCCGCGCCACCCGCGTTCCACGCTCCGAAAGATCCGACATGACCGACCAGCCGCAGCCGCCGCTCCAGATCGCTGTCCTGCAGGTGACGCCGTTCCAGCAGAACTGCTCGATCGTCTGGGAAACGAAGACGAAGCAGGCGGCGATCGTCGATCCCGGAGGCGATGTGCCGCGCTTGCGGGAGGCCATCAAGGAGCTCGGCGTCACACCCGTGGCGATCTGGCTGACGCATGGCCATCTCGACCATGCCGGCGGCGCGACGGAATTGGCGGAAGCGTTGTCAATCCCGATCATCGGCCCGCAGGAGGGAGACAAGTTCCTGCTCGACGGATTGCCGGAACAGGGCCTGCGCTTCGACATCCATGGGATGCGGGCGGTCACGCCGACGCGCTGGCTGAAGGACGGCGACACCGTTTCGCTGGGCGATCTGACCTTCGAGGTGGCGCATGTGCCTGGCCATTCGCCCGGCCATGTCACCTTCTTCCAGAAGGATCTGCGCTTCCTGCTGGCGGGCGACACGATCTTCGCCGGCTCGGTCGGCCGCACCGATCTCCCTTATGGCAGCCACGAGACGCTCATCTCCGGCATCAAGGAGAAGCTCCTGCCGCTTGGCGACGACGTGCAGTTCCTGCCGGGTCATGGCCCCGCCAGCACGCTGGGCGAGGAGCGTCGGAACAACCCGTTCCTGCAGGGATAAGCCGGGGTGATGACGCGCCGTCGCTCACGGGGCGGGGGCTGCGAACTGGTCGTAGGCGCGCAGTGCGTCGGCGGCGTACATCAGCGCAGGGCCGCCTCCCATATAGACCGACATCACAGCTGTCTCCGCGATTTCCTGCCGAGTGGCGCCGAGTTCGTGTAGCGCCTTGGCATGGAAGCCGATGCAGCCGTCGCAACGCTGCGTGATGCCGATCGCCAACGCGATCAACTCCTTCGTCTTCTTGTCGAGGACGCCGTCGGCTCCCGCGGCCTTGGCCAGCGTGTGGAAGTTCTGCATGGCTTCGGGCTGGAGCTTGCGGATTTCGGCGCTGTAGGACGAAATCTCTTTGATGAGCGAGCGATAATCCTTAGCCATCACGATGCTTCCTTTTAATTCACATTTTTATGATATTAGAAAATTATGAAATGTAAACCGCGACAAGACGCGTGAAGGGAACGAAATGAAGCTGGCACAGGATATGGCGGGCAAGGCCGAGGCTGTGGCGGATTTCGTCAAGGGCCTTGCCAACCCGCACCGACTGCTTGTGCTCTGCGCCTTGTCGGACGGGGAGAAGAGCGTCTCGCAGCTGATCGGCGTGACGGGAATCGGCCAGAGCGCCATGTCGCAGCATCTCGCCAAGCTGCGCGCCGAAGGCATCGTGGATTTCCGGCGTGAGCACCGGACCTTGAATTACTTCATCAAGGAGCCGGCCGTGACCGAAATCATGGCGGTGTTGTACCGGCGCTTCTGCGCTTGATGGGGATGTGTTCAGCCGGGCAACCGCAAGCCCAGAAACGCCAACGGCCATGCAGCGGAACGGTGCGCGTACATCCGGCGTCACACGTTCGGCTCATGGCCGTCTTCAACGGCGACGGAGGACTGTGGAACGTCCTCGACATCGTCGTGAGCCCGAGATGGGGAGGGCCTGCCCCGATTACAAGTCCCCGGTCGCAAAAGAATTCCGCCACGCGTAAAGCGCGTCCGGCTCGCCCTCTTCATTGCGGCTGCCGTCGTTGAGATCGACGAGGTGGAAACCATGGCGCTCGTAGAAGGCCCGGGCGCCGGTGTTCCGCTGGAAAGTGAACAGGCTGAGCCGTTCCGGCTGCGCTCTTTCACCTTGGCGAGCAGCAGCGAGCCGATGCTGCGCCTGAAATGCCCTGGCAACAGATAGAGCTGGTCGAGTTCTTCGCAGTTCAGCGTCGCAAAACCGAGAATGCGTCCGGCCTCGCGCGCGACCCAGGTCTCGCCGCTCGCCAGCATCACGGCCAAGATCCAGCCCCGCACCTCGTCGTCGCTGTGGCAGCGGCGCAGATAGGGCAGTGCCTCGGTGCGGGAAGCCAGATAGAGCGCCGCGATCTCCCCGGCATCCCGGGGAGAGGCGCGTTCGATCGTAATCGATGCGGCTGCGCGCATCCCGCCCTCGTGGCTCAGGCGTCGAAGACGCCCTTGAGGAAGTCCTGCTTGCCGATCTGGAAGCCGTTCTCGCGCAGGATGTCGTAGGCGGTGGTGGCGTGGAAATAGAAGTTCGGGATGGCGAAGCGGGTGAGATAGGCCTCGCCCGTCATCGTCACGGTAGCGGAAGGGCCGCGCGGGAAGGTGACCTCGCGGGAGAGGCCGGCATCGAGCGCCGCGCCATCGGCTGCGTCGATGAAGGCGAGCGTCCTGGCAATGCGTTCCTTCAGCTCCGGGAAGCTCTTCTCCTCGTCGGGGAAGCGCGGGTTTTCGCCGCCCGAAAGGCGCGCTACCGCATTCTTGGCGAAGTCGCAGCAGAGCTGGATCTGACGGGTGAACGCCAGCATATCGGGCGCGAGCCGGGCCGACAGCAGAACCTCCGGCTGGATCTTGCGGGCCTCGGCCTGTTCCACGGCCTTGTCGAGAATGGCGTCGAGCGCCTTGAGCGTCTGCACGAAGCCGGAAAGGGCGGCGGCCTTGACTGTGAGCGTCATGGATATCCTCAGGAAACGACAACGGGCCCGGAAAGGGCCCGCTGCGAAAGCTATAGAGGAGAATTTCCTACCGCGCTCTGCGCGGAGGATATTGCTGGCTACGCGCTGCGGGGAGACGAATGGCGGTGCTTTCGAGAACCGGAGCGCAGCGTACGTCAGTACGTGAGCACCGGAAGCGCAGAAAGCGCCGTCAGTCGACCGCCGCAGTAGCGTCGACAGCGGTATCGGAGATCAATCCTTCGCGCGCTCGACATAGGAGCCGTCGGCCGTCATCACGACGATGCGGGTGCCGACGCCGACATGCGGCGGCACGGCGCTGCGCACGCCGTTGGAGAGGATCGCCGGCTTGTAGGAGGAGGAAGCCGTCTGGCCCTTGGTTACCGGCTCGGTCTCGACGACCTCGAGCGTGACGCGCTGGGGCAGCTCGATCGCGACCGCCTTGTCCTCGAACACCGAGAGCGAGACCTTCATGCCTTCCTGGAGATAGGGCGCCGAATCGCCGACCACGTCCTTGTCGACATGGATCTGGTCGTAGGTCTCCGGGTTCATGAAGACATACTGCTCGCCGTCCTGGTAGAGATAAGTGAAGTCGCGGTCCTCGACATAGGCGCGCTCGACCTGCTCGGTCGTCTTGTAGCGCTGCGTGACCTTCACGCCGTCGGCGATGCGGCGCATGTCGATCTGCGTCGTTGGCGTGCCCTTGCCGGGGAAGAAGCTCTCGGCCGAGAGCACCGAGCAGAGATGACCGTCGACTTCGAGGACGTTGCCCTTGCGGACGGAAGAGGCGATGACCTTGACCACGTGAATGTCCTTCTGGTGCGCGGCGCTCCCGCGCGAAACCTATAACTTAGAGCGCTGCTCTTGCGAAAAACCGGTTCCCACTTTTTCGCGCAATGCTCTATGCGAATTCTGTCGCCGCGCAACTAACGCATTCGCGTGCGAAACGGAAGCTTCACGACGATTCCGACACGAGATTCGATGAGTTCGTCCCCGACGCCGTTCTGGCGGCCCGACATCCATGCCGACCGCCGCCCGGCCTTGCTCGCCCGCGGGCGGATCAAGGCTGCGCTGCGCCGCTGGTTCGAGACGCGAGGTTTCACCGAGGTCGAGGCGGCAATCCTGCAGACCTCGCCCGGCAACGAGACGCATCTGCACGGCTTCGCGACGACATTGATCGACGACGCCGCCGACCCGCATCCCTATTACCTGCACACCTCGCCGGAATTCGCAGCCAAGAAGCTGCTGGCGGCAGGCGAGACACGCATCTTCGACTTTGCCCGCGTCTTCCGCAATCGCGAGCGCACGGCCCTGCATCATCCCGAATTCACGATGCTGGAATGGTATCGCGCCGGCGAGGATTACGAGGTGCTGATGCAGGACAGCGCGGCGCTGCTGGCCGAGGCGGCCCGTGCCGCCGGCGCCAGCATGCTGCGCTGGCGCGAGATGCAGGCCGACCCCTTCGCCGAGCCGGAGCGGCTGACGCTGCACGACGCCTTCGCCCGCTATGCCGGCATCGACCTGCTCTCGACCGTCTCTGCCGATGGCGCGACCGATCGCGCCGCGCTCGCCGGGCAGGCCGTCACGGCCGGCATCCGTCTGGCCGAGGACGATAGCTGGTCCGACATCTTCAGCCGGGTGCTCTCCGAGCGTATCGAGCCGCATCTCGGCCGGGGCCGTGCCACGGTCCTCTGCGAATATCCGATCAGCGAGGCCGCGCTCGCCCGGCCCAAGCCCGGCGATCCGCGCGTGGCAGAGCGCTTCGAGCTCTATGCCTGCGGCGTCGAGCTCGCCAATGCCTTCGGCGAGCTCACTGACCCGGCCGAGCAGCGCCGCCGTTTCGAGGCCGATATGGAGGAGAAGGAGCGCATCTATGGCGAGCGCTATCCGATCGACGAAGATTTCCTGTCGGCGCTGGCGCTGATGCCGGCGGCATCCGGCATCGCGCTCGGCTTCGACCGGCTTGTCATGCTCTGCGTGGGCGCGCGCCGGATCGAGGACGTGCTCTGGACGCCGGTCGCGGAACCGGGCAGGGGAAAGGCATGACCGTTCATCAGCCCCCCGGAGGCCAGCCGCTGCGCAGCATCGACGCGCTCGTCGAGGCCGGCCTCGCCGCGCCCGCGCGCCGCGAGGCGTTGCAGAAGGTGGCGGAGCGCTATGCCGTCTCGGTGACGCCGGCCGTCGCGGGATTGATCGACCCGGCCGATCCGGCAGATCCGATCGCGCGCCAGTTCATCCCGGATGCGGCCGAGCTGGTCACGCTGCCGCAGGAGCTGGCCGATCCGATCGGCGACGAGACCCATTCGCCGGTCGAGGGCGTGGTCCATCGCTATCCCGACCGCGCGCTGCTCAAGCTGGTCCATGCCTGCCCGGTCTATTGCCGCTTCTGCTTCCGGCGCGAGATGGTCGGCCCGGGCGGCGATGCGCTGACCGGCGCCAAGCTGGACGCCGCGCTCGCCTATCTTGCCTCCCATCCCGAGATCTGGGAGGTGATCATGACGGGCGGCGATCCCTTCATCCTCTCCGCCCGCCGCATGCGCGAGGTTGCGAAGCGTCTCGCAGCGATCCCGCATATCAAGGTCACGCGTTGGCACACGCGCGTGCCGGTCGTCGATCCGGAGCGGATCACGCCGGATTATGCGAGGGCGCTGCGCATCCCCGGCAAGGCGAGCTATATCGCGATCCACGCCAACCATCCGCGCGAATTCACCGATGCCGCCCGCGCTGCTATCGCGACGCTCGCCGATGCAGGCCATGTGCTGCTGAGCCAGTCCGTGCTGCTCAGGGGCATCAATGCGGATGTTGCGACGCTGGGCGCGCTGATGCGTGCCTTCGTCGAGAACCGCATCAAGCCCTATTACCTGCACCATCCCGATCTCGCGCCCGGCACCTCGCATTTTCGACTGACGCTGGAGGAGGGGCAGGCACTCGTCAAAAGCCTGCGCGGCAACCTTTCGGGGCTGTGCCAGCCGACCTATATCCTCGACATCCCTGGCGGAGCCGGCAAGATTCCGGTCGGCCCGTCTTTCCTCTCCGGTTGCGAGACGCCCGGTGCGGAGGCGATCGCCGAAGACCGGCAAGGCGGCCGGCATCTCTACCCGCCGGCCTGAGGCATCGGCCCGAAAAGTGGAATGTGGTTTTCGGAGAAAGCCGATGCCGCAACGAGCATAAGGACATCGATATGCAGGACAAGATGCCGCTCGCGATCGTCTCCGACATCGCCTGCCCCTGGTGCTTCATCGGCAAGACGCGGCTGGAAACGGCGCTGGCGCGCAGAGGGCTTTCCGAGCGCTTCGCCATCACCTGGCTGCCCTATGAACTGAATCCGGAGATGCCCGAGCAGGGCATGGACCGCACGCAATATCTCGACAGCAAGTTCGGCCCCGGCAAGCGTAAGGAGATCGAGCTTCGCCTGTCCGAGGCGGCGCTGGAGAGCGGCGTCACCTTCAACTGGGCGAAGGTGACGAAGAGCGTCAACACCCGGATGGCGCATATGCTGGTCGCTGCCGCCTCGACCGTGCAGCGCGGCGGCGACATGACGTCCGCCCTGTTCAAGGCCTATTGGCAAGAGGGGCGCGATGTCGGAGACCTCGAGACGCTGATCCAGATCGCCGTCGAGCAGGGTTTCGACGAGCAGGCCGCCCGCGACGAGCTCGCCAATGACGAATTACGCGAGACGGTGATCGGCCTGGAGAACCATGCCCGCGAGGTCGGTGTCACCGGAGTGCCCTTCTTCATCATCGACGGCAAGCTCGCCGTCTCGGGCGCGCAGCCGCCGGATGTCTGGGATCAGGTTTTCCAGCAGGTTCTGGCGACCCAGCAGCCGGAGATGCCGCAGTTCTGAGCCGGGCCGTCAGATCGCCTGCCCGACAAGGCGAATAACGGCCGGAGCGCCGAGCGACACCCCCGACAGGAACAGCAGCACGAACACGATCTGCCGCATGGCGCGCTGCGTCAGCGGCGGCGGATAGCGCCGGGCGAGATGCGTCGCCGCCATCACGACCGGTATGGCCAGGAGGCCGGAAAGCGTCGAGGCCGCCGGAATCTGGCCCGAGGCGACGACGAGCCCGGTCCGGAAGACGGCGTTCACCGCGAAGATCGTCACGAGCGTTTCGCGCACCACGACATGGGGCAGGGGCTGGCGATAGAGGTGATAGACCACTGGCGGACCGGAGGTGGAGAACATTCCGCCCATCACGCCCGCGATGCTGCCGAAGAACAGGAAGCTCAGCGGCCCCGACGGCCGGTTCAGCGGCTGGGGCTTCCGCGCAAGCTGGAAGCTGGAGATGATGATGGTGAAGCCGAGCGCCAGCCTGAGCCAGTCGGCGCGGCTGCCGGCGAGCCAGCTCAGCAGCAGGAAGCCGACGAGCAGGAAGGGCAGGCTCGACAGCATCACCAGCCGGAATTTGGACCAGTCGACGTCGCGCCAGCCCTTCATCAGCATCTGCGTCGCATTGACCAGCGTCAGCAGGCTGACAAGCATCGCCGCGTCGGGCAGGGACAAGAGGCCGGTCAGGCCGACGCCGCCCATGGTGACGAGGCCGAAGGCGAAGCCGGTCAGCGTCTGGGCATAGGCCGCGATGCCCGTCAGCAGCAGGAAACCTGTCAGCGCGGTCCAGGACATCGTCGGCGGGTCTCCAGAAAGCGGAGCCAGACGCCTAGAGGATCGGCCGGGCAGGTGGAATATGTTTCTCGGAAGAGCGCCAATGTGTAGGAGATCGTTCTCCTCGTTGCCGCAATCGGCCTTGCCCTTGCATCCCGCCTCGAATCGTGCGCCTTCCCTCGAAACTCAGGGAGCCGGTTGATGAACCAGAAGATCAACGATGTCCGCGACCGCCTGATCGTCGCCCTCGATGTCCCGACCGTCTGGGATGCCTACCGCCTCGTCTCGACGCTCGGAGACGGCGTGACTTTCTACAAGATCGGCTATCGCCTCGCCTTTGCCGGCGGGCTCGACCTCGCGCGTCAGCTTGTCGCCGAGGGCAAGAAGGTCTTCCTCGATCTCAAGCTGCACGACATCGGCAACACCGTGACCGAAGGCGTCGACTCGCTGACCAAGCTCGGGGTCACCTTCCTCACTGTCCATGCCTATCCGCAGACCATGCGCGGCGCCGTCGAAGGGCGTGGCGATGCGGAGCTCAAGCTGCTCGCCGTT
>JARYGW010000228.1:0-9896 GCA_033792295.1 Allobosea sp. | reverse complement strand
TCAATCGGTGAAGACGACCGTTTTCTGCCCATTGAGTAGCACCCGGTCCTCGAGATGGTGGAGGACCGCGCGGGCCAGTACGCGTCGTTCGATATCGCGGCCCTTGCGGACGAGGTCGTCGGGCGTGTCGCGATGGCTGATGCGCTCGACGTCCTGCTCGATGATCGGGCCTTCGTCGAGATCGGGGGTGACGTAGTGCGCGGTGGCGCCGATCAGCTTCACCCCGCGCTCATGGGCCTGGTGATAGGGCTTGGCGCCCTTGAAGCCCGGCAGGAACGAGTGATGAATATTGATGCAGCGGCCGGAGAGCTTGGCTGAAAATCCATCGGACAGGATCTGCATGTAGCGGGCGAGGACGACGAGGTCGGTCTTCGTCTCCTGGATCAGGCGCCAGATCTCCGCCTCCTGCTCCATCTTGCTCTGTCGCGTCACCGGCATGTGGTGGAACGGCAAGTCGCCGAGATCGGTCGAGGCGATGTGCTCGCGGGCATGGTTCGAGACGATGCCGGTGATCTCCATCGGCAATTCGCCGATCCGCCAGCGATAAATCAGGTCGGCCAGGCAATGGTCGAACTTGGAGACCAGCAGCAGGACACGCTTGCGGACGGTCGCGTCGCGCAAGGAGATGGTCATCTTGAAGCGTGCCGCGAGCTCGTCGGCGAGGCTGTGGATCTCGGCTGCGCTGCGAGCGCCTTCCAGCCGATCGAACACCACGCGCATGAAGAAGCGGCCGGTTTCGACGTCGTCGAATTGCTGCGCGTCGCTGATATTGCAGCCGGCTTCGAACAGCAGCGTCGAGACGGCGGCGACGATGCCCGGCCGGTTGGGGCAGGACAAGGCGAGGATCATCGGGGAATCGGACATGGAACAGATCGGCCCGCTCACGCGGGTCCCTGGAACATGGAGAATTGGGAAAGCTCGGCGGAAGGAACGGCGCGCCGCCGTCAACCTCGGCCGGTGGAGACCCGGCAGCCGAATTCGGCCGCCGAGGCGGCGAACCAGGACCAGAAGCTTCCAGCCATGCTGCGCGCGACCATGATCTCGAACACGGAGCCTTCCGGCCCATCGGCGAGCCGCCAGAGATGCACGCCGACATGGGCGATGCTGGTCAACGCGACATCGCCGACCGCGAAGGCCGATGGGTGGAGATCGAGCATCACCCCCTTGGCCAGCACGTTGCGGACACACGAGCCGGATAGCCGCACGGCGGCGCGTGCGTCGCTTTGATCGCTGACGGCGGCCTGAGTCGACAGCGCTTCCAGAAGACCGGCGAAGCCGTCGCGCGCGGTGGCGCGCAGCAGCCACTGCTCGGGGCCTGACCAGATCGCGTCGTGGGACGCGCCCGAGGCGATCTTCGGCGTCGCCGGCAGGGCGATGCCGGCCCGGCTTTCGACGAGGCCCGACAAGGCTGCAGTTCCGCCCGGCGCGGCGATCAGCGTCGCCAGGCCGAAGCCGTCGAGCAAGGTCGCGGTGACACCGGCTGGTCCGGCCGCGCCAATCTGGCCCGCCTGTGCGATGCCGGCCCAGGCGCCGCGCGGCGTCCAGGAGACCGCCGTCCGTGAGATTGCTGTCTCAGCCATGGAGGCGGGCTCCTTCGGGGTCGACGAAGACGGGCGAGCAGATCTCGACGACGATGTCGCCATTGCGGACGGGGTCATAGGCGCGCACGCGCTCGCCGATGCGGGTGGTGCCTCCCTTGATCAGCCCGAGTCCCATCCAGTGGCTGAGATGCGGGGAATAGGCGACGGAGGTCATGTAGCCCTCGTCGTTCTCCATCACCGTCGCCTTGCCGATGCCGATGAAATGAGCGCCGGCACGCAGGCGCTGAGTCGGGTCGACCGGCTTGAAGCCGACGAAGGACGGCCTGTCCTTTTCGACCAGAGCCTGCCGGCCCGCCATCAACCGGCCGACGAAGTCCTTCTTCGACGACATCATCCGGCCGAGGCCGAGATCGCGCGCCGTGGTCTGGCCGTTGAGCTCGTTGCCGGCGACATGGCCCTTCTCGATGCGCATCACGCCGAGCGCCTCGGTGCCGTAGGGCGTGATGCCGAAAGGCGCGCCCGCTTGCATCAGCGCCCGCATCATCGCATCGCCGTAATCCGCCGGCACGGCCAGCTCATAGGCCTGCTCGCCCGAGAAGGAGATGCGGAACAGCCGCGCGGGGATCCCGCCGCCGACCGTAACGGTGCCCGCCGCGAGATAGGGGAAGGCCTCGTTCGAGATGTCGTGCTCGGGATCGACGACGCCGCGCAGGGTCTCGCGCGCCTTCGGGCCGGCCACGGCGACTTGCGCCCATTGCTCGGACACCGAGACCATGCGCACGTCGAGCTCCGGCCACAGCGCCTGGTGGCAGAACTCCAGATGCTGCATCACCTTGCCGGCATTGGCGGTGGTGGTGGTCATCAGGAAGTGGTGATCGCCCAGGCGTGAGGTGGTGCCGTCGTCCATGACGAAGCCGTCCTCGCGCAGCATCAGCCCGTAGCGCGCCTTGCCGACCGGCAGTGCCTTCCAGCCGTTGATGTAGACCCGCTCCAGGAATTCGGCGGCATCCGTACCCTGGATGTCGATCTTGCCGAGCGTCGAGACGTCGCAGATGCCGACGCTCGCGCGAACGGTCTTCACCTCGCGGTTGACCGTCGTCAGCCAGTCGCTTTCGCCCCGGCGCGGATAATACTGCGCCCGCAGCCACTGACCGGCCTCGACGAAGACGGCGCCCTGCTCCTTCGACCAGTCATGGGTTGGCGCCAGCCGGACCGGCTTGAAGTCCTTGCCACGATGATGGCCGGCGAGGGCGCCGATCGCGACCGGCGTGTAGGGCGGGCGGAAGGTGGTGGTCCCGGTCTGCGGGATCGTCCGGCCGGTCTGCTCGGCCATGATAGCGAGGCCGGCGAGATTCGAGGTCTTGCCCTGGTCGGTCGCCATGCCGAGCGTGGTGTAGCGCTTGAGATGCTCCACGGGCCGGAAGCCCTCGCGGGCGGCGAGTTCGACATCCTTGTCGGTGACGTCGTTTTGGTAATCGACGAAGGCCTTGCCCTTCACGCCCGTCACCCGCCAGACCGGCGTCAGCGCGGTCGTCTCGGGATCGGTCGCGGGCACTGGCTCCGACGCCGCAGGCGTCTGTCCTGCATCGGCGGCAGCCTCGCGGCCCAGCCTTGCACCGTCCTCCAGTGCTTGCGCCAACGTGAAGTGCCCGGCGGCACTGCCGGCGACGGTGAGGCCCGGCGGCAGGGCGCCGGGTACGAAGCATTGCAGGCCGTCGTCCCAGCTCGGCTTGCCGTTCTGATGCGAAGTCAGGTGCAGCGTCGGGTTCCAGCCGTTGGAGACGGCGAGCAGGTCGCAGGCCAGCTCGGTCACCGCTCCCGAGGCATCGCGGATCGTGACGCCGCTGAGCTGCCGTCCACCCCGCGCGCCCATGACGGCGCTGCCGACGAAAAGCCGCGCGCCGAGCTTGTCGGCGAGTGCCTTGCGTGCCGGTTCCGCCGGGCGGGAATCGACGATCGCGGCGATCTTGCCGCCTGCCGCAGCGATGTCGCGGGCGGTCGTCCAGCCATCGTCGCCAGCGGTGAAGAGCACGCTCTCGCGGCCGGGCAGGACGCCATGGCGGTTGATATAGGTTCGCACGGCGCCGGCCAGCATGACGCCCGGCCTGTCATTGCCCGGGAAAACGATCGGCCGCTCCAGCGCACCGGCGGCGAGGATCGCGCGCTTGGCATGGATGCGCCAGCCGCGCTGGCGCGGCTGATGGGCCGCAGGCTCGGGCAGGTGATCTCCGACGCGCTCGACAGCGCCGTAGATGCCGTGGTCGTAGAGGCCGAACACGGTGGTGCGCGACATGATCCGCACCTCGGGCAGGCTTTCGAGTTCGGCCAGCGTCGCGGCGAGCCATTCGGAGGCCGGCCTGCCGTCGATCTCGCGCGTCTCGGCCAGCAGGCGCCCGCCCAGGCGGAAGTCTTCGTCGCAGAGGATCACGCGGGCGCCGCTCCGGCCAGCGGCCAGCGCCGCGGCGAGGCCGGCGGGGCCACTGCCGATCACCAGCACATCGCAGAAGGCGAAGGCCTTTTCGTAGTGGTCGGGATCCTCGGTCCCAGCCGCTCGGCCGAGGCCCGCGGCACGCCGGATCAGCGGCTCGTAGAGCTTTTCCCAGAGCGCCGCCGGCCACATGAAGGTCTTGTAGTAGAAGCCGGCGACCAGAGCCGGCGAGACCAGACCGTTGACCGAGAGCAGATCGAAGGCGAGCGAGGGCCAGCGGTTCTGGCTCGTGGCGTCGAGCCCGTCGAACAGCTCGACCACCGTGGCGCGGGTGTTCGGCTCCCGGCGCGCACCCGAGCGCAGCTCCACCAGCGCGTTCGGCTCTTCCGGGCCGGCCGAGAGGATGCCGCGCGGGCGGTGATATTTGAATGAACGCCCCACCAGCCTCACGCCATTGGCGAGCAGCGCAGAGGCCAGCGTGTCGCCAGCATAACCCTGATACAGCTTGCCGTCGAAGCTGAAGCTCAGCGCCCGGCCGCGATCGACCAGGCCGCCGGAGGCGAGACGGAAGGACTGCCCGCTCATGCCGCCGCTCCCGCCTTGCGCGTCTTTGCCGTCTCGACTGCCGCAATCGCATGGGTGCGGGTGTCGCGGGTCACGACCAGCCAGGCATGGCAGCCGGCGCCGTGATACCAGAGTTCGCGATGCGTGCCGGCCGGATTGTCACGCAGATAGACATAGTCGGCCATCGTCGACTCGGTTGCCGCGAGTCCGTCGGGGCGTTGCAGACCGGCCGCGCCGAGATAGCTGAATTCCTGGGCGTCGCGCGCGCCGCAATGGGGGCAGTTAATGCGCATGGGATGTCCTCGGCAGCGCGCGGTCAGTGCAGGTTGGGCTGGGCGCCGGCGCCCTATTCGTCGATGACTCGCCCGGTGGCGAAGCGGTCGAGCCGGGAGGCCGCGGCAACCGGATGCGGCTGGCCCGTCGCGATCAGATGCGCGAAGCAGAAACCGGAAGCCGGCGTCGCCTTGAAGCCGCCATAGCACCAGCCGGAATTGAGATAGAGTCCTTCGACCGGTGTCAGGTCGATGATAGGCGACCCGTCCATCGACATGTCCATGACGCCGCCCCAATGGCGCAGCATGCGCACCCGGCCGAGGCCCGGCCAGAGCGCCATGGCCGATTCCATCACGTCCTCGATGACCGGCAGGTTGCCGCGCTGGGCGTAGGAATTGTAGCCGTCGATATCGCCGCCGAAGACCAGCCCGCCCTTGTCCGACTGGCTGATGTAGAAATGCCCGGCGCCGAAGGTGACGACGGTGTCGATCAGGGGCTTCAGCCCCTCCGAGACGAAGGCCTGGAGAACATGGGTCTCGATCGGCAGGCGCAAACCGGCCATCGCCCCCACTCGTGACGAGTTGCCGGCCACCGCCATGGCGATCTTCTTCGCCCGAATCGGCCCCCGCGACGTCTCGACACCGACGGCGCGGCCGCCGGCCACGGTGATGCCGGTGACCTCGCAATTCTGGATCATGTCGACGCCGCGGCCGTCCGCGGCGCGCGCATAGCCCCAGGCAA
This sequence comes from Allobosea sp., assembly GCA_033792295.1. GTDB lineage: Bacteria > Pseudomonadota > Alphaproteobacteria > Rhizobiales > Beijerinckiaceae > Allobosea. The sequence continues at coordinate 4,349 of JARYGW010000228.1, read as the reverse complement.
CGGCGTCGTGCCGAGCTGTGCCGCCGCGCCGCTGGAGCAGCCCGCCATGGATCGGGAAGCGGGCATTGTCGAAATCGAGGAAGGGCGCCATCGCCCGCACCTGCTCGCGGCCGAGCAGTTCGGCATCGACACCGGCTAGCCGCATGGCGTTGCCGCGCCGGGCGAAGGCGTCGCGCTGGGCGTCCGAGTGATAGAGATTGATCACGCCGCGCTGGCTGACCATGGCGTTGTAGTTCAGGTCCTGCTCCAGCCCCTCCCAGAGCTTCATCGAGAGCTCATAGAACGGCGTGTTGCCCGGCAGCAGATAGTTCGAGCGGATGATCGTCGTGTTGCGGCCGACATTGCCGGAGCCGAGATAGCCCTTTTCCAGCACCGCGACATTGGTGATGTTGTGCCGGCTGGCGAGGTAATGCGCCGTTGCGAGGCCATGCCCGCCGCCGCCGATAATGACGACGTCGTATTCGGCCTTCGGTGCCGGATCGCGCCAGGCCGGCGTCCAGCCCTTGTGACCCTTCAGGGTCTGGGCGAGCAGCGAGAAAACGGAATAGCGCATTGGCGGGTCCAGACGGTCTTGTCTTTCGGAGATTGACCGACATAGTCTGCGCGACATGCTCGATAGCGACACGCGATTGTCCAAAAGCGACGACAGCGCACCGGCTCATGTCGGCTTTCTGCTGATCCCCGATTTTGCGCTGTTGCCCTACGCCTCGGCGATCGAGCCGTTGCGCGCCGCCAACCGGCTTTCCGGCCGGCCGCTCTATCGCTGGAGCCACGTCTCGATCGACGGTGCACCGGCCTCGGCCTCGAACGGCGTCGCCATCGCGGCGGATGCGAGCGTCGGCACCGAACTGCGGCTCGACTACCTGTTCGTCTGCGCCGGGGGTAATCCGGCCCTCTTCCACCATCAGCCGACCTTTGCCTGGCTGCGCCAGCTCGCGCGGCGTGGCGTCCGGATCGGCGGCGTCTCCGGTGGCCCATATCTGCTGGCGCGCGCCAATGTGTTGACCGGCTATCGCTTCACGATCCATTGGGAGCATGCGCCGGCTTTCATGGAGGAGTATCCCGATCTCGACCTGCGCCGCTCTCTCTACGAGATCGACCGCGATCGGCTGACCTGTAGCGGCGGCATGGCGCCGCTCGACATGATGCATGCGGTGATCGCGCGTGAGCACGGCACCGAACTGGCACTGGCCGTCAGCGAATGGTTCCTGCAGACCCATGTCCGGGAAGGCGCCGGCCCGCAGCGCATGCCCTTGCGCGAGCGGCTGGGCATCGCGCATGCCCCGCTGCTGCGCGTCATCGGGCGCATGGAGCAGACCATCGAGCATCCCGAGCCGCGCGAGGATCTCGCACGCCTCGCCAATGTCTCGCTGCGCCAGCTCGAGCGCCTCTTCCGCCAGCATCTCGGCCGCTCGCTGGGCGAGCATTACCTCGCACTGCGCCTCGACCGCGCCCGCGATCTGCTGCGGCAGACCAGTCTCTCGATTCTCGAAACGGCTCTGGCCTGCGGCTTCGCCAGCGCCAGCCATTTCTCCCGCAGCTATCGCGAGCGCTTCGGACATCCGCCGCGCGGCGAGAGACTGCAGCAGCTTCGCCCTGATCGCCGCTGACAGGCAAGAAAGCGTCGCAACGGATCAAATCCGTGCGGCGATCCCCCGGAAGTCTAGAGCTTCAAATAAAAACAGGGGATCACGACCGATGAAACGACTGACCGCTCTGGCGCTGGCATTCGCTGCCACGCTCGCCGCCTTGCCGGCCCTCGCTCAGGACACCCTCGCCAAGATCAAGGAAAAGGGCGTCCTCACCGTCGGCGTGAAAAACGATTACAAGCCCTGGGGCTTCCTCGATCCGTCGGGCAAGATCGTCGGTCTTGAAATCGATCTTGCCCAGGAGGTCGCGGACAAGCTCGGCGTCAAGTTGGAGATGGTCCCCGTCATCGCCGCCAACCGCATCGAATTCCTGCGCCAGGGCCGGATCGACATGATCCTGGCCACGCTCGGCGACACGCCCGACCGGCGCAAGCAGATCGGCATGATCGAGCCGAACTATTATGCCGGCGCGACCAATGTGCTCGCGCCCAAGAGCGCAGGCCTCAAGAAGTGGGCAGACCTGAAGGGCCGCAAGGTCTGCGCCGTGCAGGGTGCCTACTACAATCGCCGCGTCTCGCAGATGTATTCGCCTGAGCTGGTGGTGTTTCCCTCGGTGCCGGACGGGCTGAACGCCCTGCAGGGCAATAACTGCGTCGCCTTCCTTTTCGACGACACGCTGATTGTTTCGACACTCGCGGGCGGCGACCCGAAATGGGCGAATTACGAGATGCCGCTGACCTCGGAGGACCCGCAGCTCTGGGCCATCGGCGTGCGCCTCGACGATCTCGACGGCGCCTTCGGCAAGCTGCTCAAGGACATGTCGGTCGAGTGGCACAAGAGCGGCAAGCTGCTCGCGCTCGAGACCAAATGGGGCATCAAGCAGAGCCCCTATCTGATCGAGACCAACAAGAAGCTGAAGAGCGGCTCGTAAGCCTCGGAGCGTCATTCTCGGGCTCGGCCCGGGAATCTCGTGACCAGGGGATTCTGGTTTCCGAGATGGTCGGGGCGCGCCCCCGGCCGTGGCGCACTCCGCCCACCCGAGATGCCGCACATGATCGCAGCCTTCTTCGAGCGCCTGAACGAAGTTCACGGCCTCAACTTCTCGATCTTCTATGATGCCTTCGATCGCTCCCGCTTCCTGACAGGGCTGTGGACCACGACCTATATCTGCGTCGTCTCGATCCTGGCTTCGCTCGCGATCGGGCTGCTCGGTGTCTGGATCGCTGGCGGCAACTCACGGCTCGGCCGGGCCCTGGTGCGGGCTTATGTCCAGTTCTTCCGCAACACGCCGCCGCTGGTGCAGCTTTCCTTCTTCTACTTCGCCGTCGGCGGCCTGCTGCCGACGATCTCGGACGGATTCGGAGGACAGTCGCCGCTGGTCAGCGGCACCGGCTGGGCGATCATTGCCTTTTCGCTCTTCGCCGGGGCCTTCAACGTCGAGATATTCCGCGCCGGGATCGAGGCTGTGCCGGAGACGATGGTCGAGGCGGCGGAATCGCTCGGCTACACCCGTTTTCAGCTCTGGCGGCAGATCATGCTGCCGCTCGCCTTCCGCATCTGCTTGCCGGCGCTCAACAACAACCTCGTCAATCTCGTGAAGACCACGACGCTCGCCTATGCCATCGGCGTGCCCGAGCTGCTCTATGCCGCCTCGCAGATCTGGTCCGAGGTCTTCAACGTCCGTGAGATGATGAACGTGCTGCTCGTGGTCTATGTCCTGCTCGTCGCAGTGCTGGTCTGGGTGATGCATCGCTGGGAGCGGGCCATGCGTATTCCGGGCTACATGCCATGAAGACCGCAGCAACCGATCTCCCGGTCCTGAAGCCGTTTCGAGCCCTACCGATCGCGCCGAGCGGGCTTGCCGCGCCGGTCCTCCTCAGCACCGGCCTCGTCGCGGGCGTCGCCGTCGTCTTCGCCGCTTCGCTGGCCGTGGCACAGGTGACGGGGCCGGTATCGCGCGATGGCGCCGTCACCATCCTGCTGCGCTGGGCGCCGCTGATCTTCCAGGGCTTCCTGTTCAACCTGCTGATCAGCGTCCTCTCCATGGCGCTCGGCACGGCGGCTGGTGTGCTGTTTGGTATCGGCCAGGTCTCGCCCTCGGCCGTGCTGCGCCAGCCGTCCTGGGCGGCGACGCAGTTCTTCCGCAACGCGCCCTGGCTCGTCCTGCTGTTCTACGCGATGTTCCTGTTGCCTTTCGAGCTCAGGCTCGGCCCGGTCACCATTGCCTTTCCGGCCTGGGTCAAGGCGATCATCGGCCTCGCGTTGCCGGTCGCGGCCAATGTCTCCGAGATCGTGCGCGGCGGCATCCGCTCGATTCCCTCGGGCCAATGGGAATCGGCCGAGGCGCTCGCCTTCACCCGCCGCCAGACGATGTGGATGATCATCCTGCCGCAGGCCGTCAAACGGATGCTGCCGCCCTGGATGAACCTCTACGCCATCCTGACGATGGCGACGACGCTGATCTCGGTCGTCGGCATCCAGGACGGGCTCACCATCACGCGCGCCGCCCTCGTTGCCGAGAGCAGGCCGGAGCTGATGTTGCCGATGTACCTGCTGCTCCTGCTGATGTTCTTCGCCTATTGCTATCCGATAGCGCGCCTCACCATGGCGCTCGAACGTCGCTTCAACGTGAAGGGATGACCATGGTCGCCAAGCATCAACTCGGCGAGCCCGTCGTCGTCGTCGAAGGGGTCGAGAAGGCCTTCGGCGCCTTCCCGGTGCTCAAGGATGTCAGCCTGACCATTCGCCGCGGCGAGACCG
>JARYGW010000227.1:0-9941 GCA_033792295.1 Allobosea sp. | reverse complement strand
CATCTTGTGCATGGTCATGCTGGGCGCGCGCATGTTCAGGATCGTGGTGATGAAGTTGATCGCACCCAGGATCGAGGCCGCGCCCGCAAGGTGCAGCGACAGGATGCCGAAATCGACCGACGGACCGGGATGGCCCATGGAGGAGAAGGGCGGATAGACCGTCCAGCCCGTGCCGACGCCGTTCACGCCCGGCGCGCCGGGGACGAACATCGAGATCACCATCAGCACGAAGGCCGCGACGGTGAGCCAGAACGAGATGTTGTTCATGCGCGGGAAGGCCATGTCCGGCGCGCCGATCATCAGCGGCACGAACCAGTTGCCGAAGCCGCCGATCACCGCGGGCATGACCATGAAGAAGATCATGATCAGGCCATGGCCGGTGACGAAGACGTTGTAGGTCTGGCCGTTCGAGAAGATCTGCAGCCCCGGATACATGAGCTCGATGCGCATCATGATCGACAGGAAGCCGCCGACGAAGCCCGCAACGATCGAGAAGATCAGGTAGAGAGTCCCGATATCCTTGTGGTTGGTCGACAGAAGCCAGCGCCGCCATCCGGTGGGATGGTCGTGGTGGGCCTCGTCATGGCCGGGAGCGTGCTGAGCCGCTGTTGCCATCGTTTTTCTCCTCGGCGACTTACTTGGACGCGGCAGCAAACTTGCTGCCAGCGTCTTCGGCATTGGCGAATTTCTGCTTCGCCTCGTTCAGCCAGGCGGCATAGCGCTCCTGGCTGACGACGCGGAAGGCGATCGGCATGAAGGCGTGGTTCTGGCCGCAGATGAAGGAGCACTGGCCGTAATAGATGCCTTCGCGCTCGGCCTGGAACCAGGTTTCGTTCAGGCGGCCGGGAATGGCGTCGATCTTGATGCCGAAGGACGGCACCGTGAACTTGTGGATGACGTCGGCGCCGGTCACCTGAATGCGGACGATCTTGCCGACCGGCACGACGGCCTCGTTGTCGACGGCGAGCAGGCGGGGCGCCTCGGCGGCGGCGATCTTGTTGGAGGCAATCGCCTCGGCGCGGGCCTTCTCGTCCAGCATCAGCGAATCGAAGCCGAAATTGCCCTTGTCCTGCGCGTACTCATAGGACCAGTACCACTGCTTTCCGGTGACCTTGATGGTCATGTCGGCCTTCGGCACCTCGAGCTGCAGCTTGAGCAGGCGGAAGGAGGGGATCGCGATCACGACCAGGATCAGGACCGGCACCACGGTCCAGCACACCTCGAGCAGGGCGTTGTGCGTGGTCTTGGACGGGACCGGGTTCGCCTTCTCGTTGAAACGGAAGATCACATACACCAGCAGGGCGAGCACGAAGAGCGTCACCGCGAAGATGATGATGTTCAGCCAGTCGTGGAACCAGTGGATGAAATCCGCCACCGGCGTCGCGGCACCCTGCAGGTTCATCTGCCAGGGGGAGGGCATGCCGGTGCCGGCGAGAGCCGGTGCGGTCGCCAGCGCGATGGCAGCAAGGGCCGCGATGGCGGCGGTTGCAAGGGTCCTGCTCAGAAATCGCATTGGTCCGACATAGCTCCTCAATCGACCTGCGTGGGAGCCGGAGCTCAGGTCCACGCACGAAGGGGCGACCGCGAGGTCACCCTGCTCTTCGGGATTGCGATAAATCAAAGATCACGCTTACGCCAGAGGGGCAATGCCGAGAGCGCAACATGTCGTGCGGCATAATCACGCGAAGCTGTGATTGAAGTGCGGGGCGCGGACGCGGGCCGCCTTGACAGGGCCGGGCCTGCATGGTCGGAACGCATTTCATGTTGATGGCGGCGGGATTCCGCGGGGCAGCCGGGCTTTTGCCTGAATTCTGCGTATCTGCTGCGGTTCGTGACGTATGAAGCGGTTTGGAGGACGGCAGGGATGAAGAGGATCCTGGGGGCGCTCGGCGTCTTGGCGCTGGCGCTCATGGCAGCGAGTCTCGCTGCCGGCTCCGCTTTCGCGCAGGGGACCGTGCGCTCGACACATGGCGACTGGCAGATGCGCTGCGAAGTGCCGCCCGGTGCCAAGACCGAGCAATGCGCGCTCGTCCAGAACGTTGCGGCGGAAGATCGCCCGAATCTCACGCTGCTCGTCATCGTGCTGAAGACGGCCGACCAGAAGAGTCGGCTGCTGCGGGTCGTCGCCCCGCTCGGCGTGCTGCTGCCTTCCGGGCTCGGCCTCAAGATCGACGACAAGGATATCGGCCGGGCCGGCTTCGTCCGCTGCCTGACCACTGGCTGCGTCGCCGAGGTCGTGATGGACGACACGCTGCTCAATCAGCTCAAGAGCGGCAAGAGCGCGACATTCATCGTATTCCAGACGCCGGAGGAGGGGGTGGGCGTGCCCGTCTCACTCAACGGCTTCGGCCCGGGCGTGGAGGCGTTGCCGTGATCGACCAGACTTTGACCGCGGGCCGCTGGCTCGCCCTGCCGCTGATCTGCCTCGGCCTCGCCGGTTGCAGCTCGTCCTCCTCCTCGGGAGGGCCGACCACGGCGCAGAAGATCGGCAACGTGCTGATGTTCCAGTCGACCACGCCGCCGCCTCCGGACCAGTTGCCGAAGGATGAGGACGACATGACCGTCGTTTGCCCGGAGGTCATCGTCGCCGATGGCGGCGCGGCGCTCCGCGCCCAGGCCGGACAGGATTCGAGCGGCCTGCGCTACCAGATCTCGATCACCAACGTTGCGCGCGAGTGCACGCCGACCGGCAATGGCGGCTTCCGGCTCAAGGTCGGCGTCGAGGGCCGCGTGCTGCTCGGCCCGGCCGGCGGCGCCGGCAGCTATGGCGCCACGCTGACGACGACCGTGACGCGCGGGACCAGTGTCGTCGCGCGCCGCGCTGCGCGGGTCGGCGGGACGATCCCCGGCGGCCAGGGTGGGACCGATTTCAGCCATGTCGAGGACGGTATCGTCGTGCCGCCGGGCCAGAGCGATGTCGAGATCATCGTCGGGCTGGGCCAGGGTGGGGCGGTCTCTCCGGCACGCCATCGCCGCCGTTGAGGCGGGTCGCTCGACCGGGTTGCCCCGGTCCGATCGGTGAATCCGCATCTTGATGCAGCTTTGCCTTGAAAGAAGGCGCCGCCCCGATTGACTGGGCCGGCGCCTTCTGTATCTCTGCCCCAGCCGCATATCCCCGCGGGAGAGACCGGGCCTGATCCGTCAGGGCCGGCGCCGAAGGCGCAACCGCCCCGGAAACGCTCAGGCAAAAGGACCGCTTGGGGACTTGGCGCTCTGGAAAGCGGCGGACAGCGATGTCCGCCCACCGACGGGTGTAACTCGTCCGATCCTGTGGTCGGCCGGGGAAATCTCTCAGGTTCCGAGACAGAGGGGGCGCGCTCCGGACATCCGTCCGGCGCTTGCGCTCGATTCTGGAAGGGGCCGCCATGGCTGCCGAAGCCGCTGACGCTAGCAACGAAGCCTCGGGCGCTGCCGCGCCGCTGAAGACGCCGCTCCATGCCCGCCATGTCGCGCTCGGCGCCCGGATGGTGCCCTTCGCGGGTTACGACATGCCGGTGCAGTACCCGACGGGCATCCTGGCCGAGCATAACTGGACGCGCGAGAAGGCCGGGCTCTTCGACGTCTCGCATATGGGCCAGTGTTTTCTCGTCGGCCCCGATCACGAGACCACGGCCAAGGCGCTCGAAGCGCTGATTCCCGCCGATATCGTCAACCTGGCCCCCGGCAAGCAGCGCTATTCGCAGCTCCTCAACGAGGAGGGCGGGATTCTGGATGACCTGATGGTGACGCGCTCTATCGACCCCGATGAGGACGGCGCGCTCTATCTCGTCGTCAACGCCGCGTGCAAGGATACCGACTACGCCCATATCGAGGCGCGCCTGCCGGCCAATGTGAAGCTGGTCAAGGCCGATCATCGCGGCCTGATCGCCCTCCAGGGGCCGGGCGCCGAGGCTGCGCTCGCGAAGATCGCGCCAGAAGCCGCCGAGATGGGCTTCATGACCTCCCGCACCATGAAGGTCGCGGGCATCAAGGCCAATGTCAGCCGCTCTGGCTACACCGGCGAGGACGGCTACGAGATCTCGGCTGCGGCCAACAAGATTGGCGAGATCTGGGACACGCTGCTGCTCGACGCCACGGTCAAGCCGATTGGCCTCGGCGCTCGTGATTCGCTGCGGCTGGAGGCGGGCCTCTGCCTCTACGGCCATGATATCGACACCACCACCTCGCCGATCGAGGCTGCGCTCAATTGGTCGATCCAGAAGCGCCGCCGCGAGGAGGGCGGCTTCCCCGGCGCCGCACGCATTCAGCGCGAGTTGGCCGAGGGCGTCTCGCGCATCCGCGTCGGCTTGAAGCCGGAAGGTCGGGCGCCGGCCCGCGAGGGCACCGAGATCGCGACGCCCGAGGGCGAAGTGATCGGCGTCGTGACCTCGGGCGGCTTCGGCCCGACGCTGAACGGTCCCTGCGCCATGGGCTATGTCGCCAAGGCCCATTCCGCGCCGGGAACGCAGCTCAATCTGATCGTGCGCGGCAAGCCGCTGCCGGCCGTCGTCGCGCCGATGCCCTTCGTGCCCAACCGCTACAAGCGCTGAACCTTTTTCCAGACATCTGACGCCAGGAGGACACCATGGCCGAGACCCGTTACAGCAAGGACCACGAATATATCCGCATCGAAGGTGATGTCGGCACCGTCGGCATCTCCGACTACGCCCAGTCCCAGCTCGGCGACGTCGTCTTCGTCGAGCTGCCATCGGTCGGCAAGGCGCTGACGAAGGGCGGCGAAGCCGCGGTGGTCGAGAGCGTCAAGGCCGCCTCCGAGGTCTATGCCCCGGTTTCGGGCGAGGTCGTCGAGGTCAATGGCGAGCTCGAAGCCGCGCCGGGCACCGTCAACGAAGACCCGGCCGGCAAGGGCTGGTTCCTCAAGATCAAGATCAAGGATGCGGCCGAACTCGACGCCTTGATGAACGAGGCCGAGTACCAGAACTACGTCAAGACGCTCTGATGGACGTCCTCCCGCACGCGCCGCAGACCGCAGTGCTGCTGCGCAGATGCGGGACCCTCATCGGATAAAGGCGCCTTTTCGTCGCACGATCCCGTGTCTGTGCCGCAGCATTTCATGCCGCAGCGCGCATGGGATAACACCTCAAACGGAAACACCCCATGCGCTATCTCCCGCTTACCGATACCGACCGCGAGGACATGCTCGCGCGGATCGGCGTCTCCGACATCGACGCGCTGTTCAGCGACGTGCCGGCCGGCAAGCTGCTGAAGGCCCCGGTCGATCTGCCCCGCGCCAAGGGGGAGCTCGAGGTCGAGCGCATCCTTGGGCGCATGGCCGGCAAGAACACCGCGGCCTCGGCCGTGCCCTTCTTCGTCGGCGCCGGCGCCTACAAGCACCATGTCCCGGCGACGGTGGATCACCTGATCCAGCGCTCGGAGTTCCTGACCAGCTACACGCCCTACCAGCCCGAGATCGCGCAGGGCACGCTGCAATATCTCTTCGAGTTCCAGACCCAGATCGCTGCGCTGACCGGCATGGAGGTCGCCAACGCCTCGATGTATGACGGCTCGACCGGCACGGCTGAGGCCGTGCTGATGGCGCATCGCGTCACCAAGCGCCGCAAGGCCGTGCTCTCCGGTGGCCTGCACCCGCACTACGCCGCGGTGGTGAACACGCTTTCCGAGATGGCCAATGACGAGGTCGTGGCCCTGAAGCCCGACGTCTCCGCCAGCGAGGACATTCTTTCGCAGATCGACGACAGCGTTTCCTGCGTCGTCGTCCAGTCGCCCGACGTCTTCGGCAATTTGCGCGACCTCAAGCCGATCGCCGAGAAGGCGCACGCCCATGGCGCGCTGCTGATCGCGGTCTTCACCGAGGTCGTCTCGCTCGGCGCGGTCGTGCCTCCGGGCGCGCAGGATGCCGATATCGTCGTCGGCGAAGGTCAGTCGATCGGCAACGCGCTGAACTTCGGTGGCCCCTATGTCGGCCTCTTCGCGGCCAAGTCGAAATATATCCGCCAGATGCCGGGCCGGCTCTGTGGCGAGACGGTCGACAGCCAGGGCCAGCGTGGCTTCGTGCTGACGCTTTCGACACGCGAGCAGCATATCCGACGCGACAAGGCGACCTCGAACATCTGCACCAATTCCGGCCTCTGCGTGCTGGCCTTCACGATCCACATGACGCTGCTGGGGCAGGCAGGCTTCACCCGCCTCGCCGAGGTGAACCACGCCAATGCCGTGAAGCTCGCCGATCTGCTCGCCGGCGTGAAGGGCGTCTCGGTGCTCAACGAGAGCTTCTTCAACGAGTTCACGGTGAAGCTGCCGAAGCCTGCGGCCGAAGTGGTCGAGGCGCTCGCCGAGAAGGGCATCCTGGCCGGCGTGCCGGTCTCGCGCCTGATGCCGGGTGCCGGGCTCGACGATCTGCTGCTCGTCGCGTCCACCGAAGTGAATACAGATGATGACCGGGCGGCCTTTGCCAAGGCGCTCGTGGAGGTGCTGTGATGCTGAATCGTCAGGGACGTCCCACCCAGGCCGGTGAGGCCTCGCATGAAGAGCACCTTACCTTCACCGGCAACAAGGCTCTCCAGCAGATCGAGCCGCTGATCTTCGAGATCGGCCATCATGAGGCGACCGGCGTCGACATCGACAAGCCGGCGCCCTTCAAGTCGCGGCTGGGCAAGCATGCGCGGCAGGGCGAGATCGGCCTGCCCGGCCTCTCCGAGCCCGAGACGATGCGCCACTATGTCCGCCTCAGCCAGAAGAACTACGGCATCGACACCGGGCTCTTCCCGCTCGGCTCCTGCACGATGAAGCACAATGCCCGCCTCAACGAGAAGATGGCGCGGCTGCCGGGCTTCTCCGACGTGCATCCGCTTCAGCCGCTCTCGACCGTGCCTGGCGCGCTCGACCTGATGCTGGAGCTCGCCCGCTACCTGATGACGCTGACCGGCATGCCGGCCGTGGCTCTCTCGCCGAAGGCCGGCGCCCATGGCGAGGCCTGCGGCATGATGGCGATCAAGGCAGCGATCGCCGCCAAGGGCGAGGGCGCGACCCGCAATGTCGTGCTCGTTCCTGAATCGGCTCACGGCACCAATCCGGCGACGGCGGCCCTGATCGGCTTCTCGGTGAAGGCGGTTCCGGCCCGTCCGGACGGCACGGTCGCGGTCGAGGACGTCAAGGCCCTGCTCGGGCCGGACATTGCCGCGATCATGCTGACCAACCCGAACACCTGCGGCATCTTCGAGCCGCAGATCGTCGAGATCGCCGCGGCGATGCATGAGGCCGGCGCCTATTTCTACTGCGACGGCGCCAACTTCAACGCCATCGTCGGCAAGGCCCGCCCGGGTGATCTCGGCGTCGACGCCATGCACATCAACCTGCACAAGACCTTCTCGACGCCGCATGGCGGCGGCGGTCCCGGTGCCGGCCCGGTCGTGCTTTCCGAGCGTCTGGCGCCCTTCGCGCCCGTGCCCTTCATCCATGTCGAGAACGGCAAGCCGCATCTGATCGAGACGCGCGAGGAAGCGCCTGCGGGCAACAAGCCCTTCGGTCGCATTACGGCCTTCCACGGCCAGATGGGCATGTATGTCCGCGCGCTCGCCTATATGCTGAGCCACGGCTCGGACGGCATGCGCCAGGCCTCCGAGGATGCGGTTCTTAACGCGAACTACATCCGCGCCGGGCTCGCCGACCTGATGTCGCTGCCCTTCCCGGACCATCCGTCGATGCACGAGGTGCTGTTCGACGACGAATGGCTCAAGGGCTCGGGTGTCTCGACCCTCGATTTCGCCAAGGCGATGATCGACGAGGGCTACCATCCTATGACGGTGTATTTCCCGCTCGTCGTCCATGGCGCCATGCTGATCGAACCGACCGAATCGGAATCGAAGGCTGCGCTCGACCTCTTCATCGCGACGCTGCGCGATCTCGCCATGGCGGCCAAGGGCAATGACAAGGAGCGCTTCACCGGCGCGCCGCATCATGCTCCGATCCGACGCCTCGACGAGACCCGCGCCGCCCGCCAGCCCGTGCTGAAATGGGAGAAGCCGGCTCCCGTCAAGGCGGCGGCGGAGTAGGCGCCTCGGCTGTCCTGACGGCATCCGTCAGCATGGTGAAGAGCACCGCTCCGCTCTTAAGCTTTCCTTGACTATGTCGGATAATGATCGCCCCCGTGCCGCTCTCTCTGCGGCTCGGGGGTTCGTTTTATGTTCGCGCGTACCTGCATCCTCGTCACGGCGGCTGTCGGCTTCGTCGCCGTCTCCGCGCTCGCAGCGCGCGCCAACGAGCCGAGCTATGGCCCGAACACCTATGATCGCACCCTTCAGGCGCTGGTGGCGCATGAGGAGGTCGCCAGCCATGGTGGCTGGCCGAAAGTGCCGGCCGGGGCCACCGCGCTGAAGCCGGATTCGCAGGGGCCCGACGTCGTCGCTCTGAAGCAGCGCCTCATCGCCAGCGGCGACCTGCCGCCCGATGCCTTGCCGGGCGATGTCTATGATGCGGCCGTCATCGAGGCCGTGAAGCATTTCCAGCGCCGTCACGGCCTGTCCGATCTCGGTACCGTCGGCCGCCTGACGCTGAAGGCGATGAACACGTCGGTCGAGATCCGTCTCAACCAGCTCACCGCGACGCTGGAGCGGCTCAAGGGCAATGGCTTCAACTTCGCCCATCGCTATGTCGTGGTGAACATTCCCGGCGCCAGCGTCGAGGCGGTCGAAGACGGGCAGGTACGCGAGCGTCATCTCGCCATCGTCGGCCGGCCGGACAGGCCCTCGCCGGTGATCCAGGCCAATATCACCTCGGTCAACCTCAATCCCTACTGGACGGTGCCGATGTCGATCGTGAAGGCCGACGTCATCCCGCATATGCGCAAGGATCCGAGCTTCATCGCGAAGTCGAACATGAAGCTGCTCGGCGCCGAGAACAAGGAGATCGATCCGGCGAGCGTGAACTGGGCGACGATCAACAATCCCTATTTCTACGTCCGGCAGGAACCCGGTCCGACCAATTCGCTCGGCCAGCTCAAGATCGACATGCCCAACGGCGATGCGGTCTATATGCACGACACGCCGAAGAAGACGCTGTTCCGCAACGATGTGCGCTTCAATTCGTCGGGTTGCGCCCGCATCGAGGGCGTTCGCGATCTCGCCGCCTGGCTGCTCGAAGGCACGGAATGGAACCGGCAGGCGATCGAGGACGAGATCGCCAAGGGCGAGCGCAAGAATATCCCGCTCAAGAAGTCCGTGCCGGTCGCCTGGGTCTATCTGACCGGCTGGCAGGGCGCCGATGGGCAGGTGCAGTTCCGCGACGACATCTACGGGCTCGACACGCCGCAGGGCATCGTCACCTCGACGATCCAGGCCCGCAAGCCGAAGCCGAAGGCGATCGCCACGCCGCAACCGCGTCCCGCAGCGGTGCCGATGACGGCGGCGGGGAATCCGCCGGCTGCGCCGACGACCGCGAGCAACTGAGACGGTCAGGGCGCTTTCAGGATCGCCATCACGGCCGAGATCGCCTCGATACGCGCCTTGGCGCTCGTGCCGATGGTGACCTTGCCGTCCGGCCGCTGCGAAAAGGCGGCGCGTCGCTCGCGCAGCGGCAGGTCCGGGTGGTCGAAATCGTGATAGGCGCCAGCAAAGCCGACGAAGCGCGCCCCGCCGCGCTGAGCGATCTCCTCGCAGGGCGCCGCAGGCGTCCAGTCATCGGCCAGGCCCTGGAAGATCGCCGTATCGGTCTGCGCGCGCCAGTCGCGTTTCAGCAGCACGCGGCAGCCGGGATAGAAGGCGATGACGTGGCGCAGGCGCTTCGCTTCAGGGGCGGTCGCGACGCGCAGCGCGGTCGAGCCGCCATTGGACCATCCGATCAGGCTGATGCGATCGGTCGTCGCGAAGCTCTGCCGCGCGAGCCAGTCGACCGCCGCGAAGGCGTCGCGGGTACGGTCTGCCGGCGTCAGCGCGCGCTCGCGTTCGTTGCAGAGCGCCTTGATCCCGCGCGCGCCGAAGCTGTCG
>JARYGW010000226.1:0-9951 GCA_033792295.1 Allobosea sp. | reverse complement strand
CGACCATGGCGTTGAGCACGTCGTTGGCCCGCGCGCGGGCGGCGGGCAAGTTGACGTGCGGCGCGTATTTCGTCGGCGCCTTGAACAGGCCGGCGAGCATCGCCGCTTCCGCCAGCGAAACGTCCTTTACCGACTTGCCGAAGTAATACTCCGCCGCCGCCGCGACGCCGAACGTGCCCCCGCCCATATAGGCGCGGTCGAGATAGAGCTTGAGGATCTCGTTCTTGCTCAGCCGCGCTTCGAGCCACAGTGCCAGGAAGGCTTCCTTGATCTTGCGGTCGAGCGACCGCTCGTTGGAGAGGAACAGGTTCTTGGCGAGCTGCTGCGTCAGCGAGGAGCCGCCCTGGACCACGCCCGAAGCGCGCGCATTGACCGTGACGGCCCGGAAGGTACCGATCACGTCGATGCCGAAATGGTCGTAGAAGCGCCGGTCCTCGGTCGCGATCACGGCCTTCAGCAGATGGTCCGGCATCTCTTCGAGCTTGAGCGAGTCGTCGTGGCGGGCGCCGCGATGGCCGATCGGATTGCCATAGCGGTCGAGGAAGGAGACGGCGAGCACTTGGCTCTTCAGCGCCTCCTCATTGCCGATGCGAAAGGCCGGAAGCGCCAGCATCAGCATGAACAACGCGCCGACGATGCCGATATTCAGGCCCTCGCTGGCGAGTTCGGCCGCGACGCGCTTGCCACCGGTGACGGTCAGGCGGTCGGCATAGCTGCGGATGCGCTCATAGATTTCGCCGGCACGGCGGCCTGCGCCCCACAGGCCGGCATCGAGCCATGAATCGACGGCGAGCGCAGAGCGCTTCAGCCGCGTCTTCCAGCCTGCCTTCCTGAACTCCATGGCCGTTCCAGGCTTCCTGAATGGCCCCCGACACAGTCCTGCCGCGCGATCGCCGCCTTGGCAACAGGAGAGCGCCTGAGAGTCGTCACATAATCACGAACCGCCTTGCTATAAGGGCAGCATGCGCAGAATTCTTTCCAAACAGCAGGAGAGGGGCCATCCGATCTGTGCCGGAGCGGGACAGGAGCGCTCGCGGACATGCGGCTCTTCCATCTTCCGGCGCATCGGCGCATAAGCCAGCCATGAGGTCGAAAGCAGCGACAGACGAGCCATTCTGGCGGACCACGCCGCTGGAGGCGATGGACACCGTGCAGTGGGAGTCGCTCTGCGACGGCTGCGGGCGCTGCTGCCTGGTCAAACTGGAGGATGAGGACACCGGCCGCCTCTATGCCACGGATATCGGCTGCCGCCTGTTCGATGCCGGCACTTGCCGCTGCCGCGATTATGCGAACCGCTCCCGCGAGGTTCCCGATTGCATCACGCTGACGCCGGAGGAGGTGCGCACGCTGCCCTGGCTGCCGCCGACCTGCGCCTACCGCCTCGTCGCGGAGGGCAAGGATCTGCCCTGGTGGCACCCGCTGGTCTCGGGCGATCCCGAAACGGTCGTCGCGGCCGGAATCTCGGTGCGTGATCGCGTCTTCGCCAATGAGGACGAGGTCTCGGAGGACGAGGTGGCCGAGCGTATCGTCGCCTGGCCCCTGCGCTGGCCGCGGGCTGCGCGCAGCCGGTCCGCGACATGACGCGTCGCCATTTGTGCGTGTGCGGAAAGTTTGTTGCACCTGCTCATTGATTGTTCATGTCGTTTTGGGCATGACCGCGCGGTCCCGCTGCCTGTGCCCATAGGACACTGGTGGCTCGCACACGAAACTTTCGCATCGCCGTGGCGTTTGTTGGCGTCCGGCTGCAAACGAAGAGGTTGAAGTGATGGCAGGTGGGAAGTGGGTCTACACCTTCGGCGATGGCAAGGCCGAAGGTGAGGCGGGAATGAAGAACCTGCTCGGCGGCAAGGGCGCGAACCTGGCCGAGATGAGCAATTTGGGCCTGCCCGTCCCTCCCGGCTTTACCATCACCACCGAGGTCTGCACCTACTACTACGATCACGGCAAGCAGTTCCCTGCCGATCTCGACGCGCAGGTCAAGGCAGCGCTCGCCGGCATGGCCAGGCTCACCGGCAAGACCTTCGGCGATGCGGCGAACCCGCTCCTCGTCTCGGTCCGCTCCGGCGCGCGCGCCTCCATGCCGGGCATGATGGACACCGTCCTCAACCTCGGCCTCAACGACGAGACGGTCGAGGCGGTGGCGAAGGCTTCGGGCGATGCCCGCTTCGCCTGGGACAGCTATCGCCGCTTCATCACCATGTATTCCAACGTCGTGCTCGACATCGACCACGGTCTCTTCGAGGAGGCGCTGGAGGATTACAAGGAGCGCAAGGGCCTCCATCTCGATACCGATCTCAAGGCCGATGACTGGAAGGTGCTGGTCGGCAAGTACAAGGAGATCGTGAAGAAGGCGCTCGGCTCCGATTTCCCGCAGGATCCGCAGCAGCAGCTCTGGGGCGCCGTCGGCGCCGTCTTCTCCTCCTGGATGAACGCCCGCGCCATCAAGTACCGCGAGCTCAACAGCATCCCGGCTTCCTGGGGCACGGCGGTCAACGTCCAGTCGATGGTGTTCGGCAATATGGGCGACACCTCCGCGACCGGCGTCGCTTTCACCCGCAACCCTTCGACCGGCGAGAACGCGCTCTATGGCGAGTTCCTGATCAACGCCCAGGGCGAGGACGTCGTCGCCGGCATCCGCACGCCGCAGGACATCACCGAGAAGGCGAAGAAGGAGGCCGGTTCCGACAAGCCGTCGATGGAGATGGCGATGCCGGAGGCCTATGCGGAACTCGTCCGCATCTACGGCATCCTCGAAAAGCATTACCGCGACATGCAGGACATGGAGTTCACCATCCAGGAGGGCAAGCTCTGGATGTTGCAGACCCGCTCCGGCAAGCGCACCGCCAAGGCGGCGCTGCGGATTGCGGTCGATCTCGCCAGCGAAGGGCTGATCTCGGAGGAAGAGGCCGTCGGCCGCGTCGAGCCTTCGGCCCTCGACCAGCTCCTGCATCCGACCATCGACCCCAAGGCCGAGCGCCGTGTGCTGACCACCGGCCTGCCGGCTTCGCCCGGCGCCGCCGCCGGCGAGATCGTCTTCAATTCGGACGATGCCGAGGCCGCCAAGAAGGCCGGCAGGAAGGTCATCCTCGTGCGCGTCGAGACCTCGCCTGAGGACATCCACGGCATGCACGCTGCCGAAGGCATCCTGACCACCCGCGGCGGCATGACCTCGCATGCCGCGGTCGTGGCGCGCGGCATGGGCAAGCCCTGCGTTTCTGGCGCCGGCCAGATCCGCGTCGACTACGCCAAGGGCACGCTTTCGGTCGGCGCTAACACGCTGAAGGCCGGCGATTTCCTGACCATCGACGGCGGTAACGGCCAGGTGCTGCTCGGCGAGGTCAAGATGCAGAAGCCGGAGCTCTCCGGCGAATTCGCGACTCTGATGGGCTGGGCCGACAAAGTCCGCCGCCTCAAGGTCCGCGCCAATGCCGAGACGCCGGAAGACGCCAAGACCGCGCGCGAGTTCGGCGCCGAGGGCATCGGGCTCTGCCGCACCGAGCACATGTTCTTCGACGAGAACCGCATTCAGGCCGTCCGCGAGATGATCCTCGCCCAGGACGACAAGGGCCGTCGCGCGGCGCTCGCCAAGCTCCTGCCGGTGCAGCGTCAGGACTTCGTCCAGCTCTTCACCATCATGAGCGGGCTGCCGGTGACCATCCGCCTGCTCGACCCGCCGCTGCACGAGTTCCTGCCGAATGGCGAGAAGGAGATCGCCGAGGTCGCTGCGGCGCTCGGCGTCTCTTCCGATGCGCTGCGCCAGCGCGCGGCCGAGCTGCACGAGTTCAACCCGATGCTCGGCTTCCGTGGCTGCCGCCTGGCGGTGGCCTTCCCGGAGATCGCCGAGATGCAGGCCCGCGCCATCTTCGAGGCGGCGGTGATCGCCGCCAAGGAAACCGGCAAGCCGGTGATCCCCGAGGTGATGGTGCCGCTCGTCATGGGCAAGCCCGAGCTCGATCTGGTCAAGGGCCGCATCGACGCCATGGCCAAGGCCGTGATCGAGGAGAGCGGCACCAGGATCGACTATCAGGTCGGCACGATGATCGAACTGCCGCGCGCCGCTTTGCGCGCTGCCGAGATCGCGGAGAGCGCCGAGTTCTTCTCCTTCGGCACCAACGACTTGACCCAGACGACGCTCGGTATCAGCCGCGACGACGCCTCCTCCTTCCTCGGTTCCTACACCGCCAAGGGCCTGCTGGACGCCGATCCCTTCGTCACCATCGACCAGGACGGCGTCGGCGAGCTGGTGAAGCTCGCCGCCGAGCGCGGCCGCAAGACCCGCTCCGGCATCAAGCTCGGCATCTGCGGCGAGCATGGCGGCGATCCGGCCTCGATCGGCTTCTGCGAGAGCGTCGGCCTCGACTACGTTTCCTGCTCGCCCTTCCGCGTGCCGATCGCACGGCTGGCTGCGGCGCAGGCCGCGCTCGGCGCGATCAAGCCGAAAGACGGCTGAGAGCCGGATCGCCGTTGCCGGGCATGGCGCCCCTGCACGGGTGTTATGCAATTTGCTGCATCGCAGCATGACGGGCGGAGTGCCATAATGCGCTCCTCCGCCCGGTTGTCCGGGCTGTCGGTCCATCATCATGAACGAGACGACTTCCGACGCTCCGACAATCGGGGCGGGGTTGACCATTGTCCTGGCCGCAGCCTGCGGCCTGATCGTCGCCAATCTCTATTATGCGCAGCCCCTGGCCGGACCCATCGGCGCGACGCTCGGCATGTCGGCGGAGCTGACCGGCCTGATCGTCACCCTGACGCAGATCGGTTACGGGTTGGGGCTGGTCTTTCTGGTCCCGCTCGGGGATCTCGTCGAGAACCGGTTGCTGATCGTAACGCTCGTCGTCCTGGCGGCCGTTTCGCTTGGCATTGCCGCGCTGGCTGCCAGCGCGACTGTCTTCCTTGCCGCCTCGCTCCTGATCGGCATGACCTGCGTCGCCGCACAGGTCCTCGTGCCGCTTGCGGCCCATATGGCGCCCGAGCAGATTCGCGGCCGGGTCGTCGGCAATGTCGTGAGCGGGCTGCTGTTCGGCATCATGCTGGCGCGGCCGGTGGCGAGCCTGATCGCGGACGCAGCTTCCTGGCATGCCGTCTTCGTCCTGTCGGCGGTGGCGATGTTTGCTCTGGCGGCTTTCCTGTGGTTCCGCCTGCCGCAGCGCCGACCCTATACCCGGCTGGGCTATGGCGGGCTGATCGCGTCCATGGGGGCGCTGGTGACGAGCACGCCGGTCCTGCGCCGCCGCGCCGGTTATCAGGCCTGCCTGTTTGCCGCCTTCAGCCTGTTCTGGACGGTGACACCGCTTTATCTCACTGGTCCGCAGTTCGGCCTGACCCAGCGCGGCGTCGCGCTGTTCGCATTGGCAGGTGTCGCGGGCACGATCGCTTCGCCGATTGCCGGTCGCCTCGCCGATGCGGGTTGGACGCGCCCAGCGACCGCTTTCGCCCTGATCCTCGCGGCAGGGTCCTTCGCCTTGACCTTCCTTGCCGAGCCGGGCTCGACGGCGGCGCTGACCTTGCTGACCATCGCCGCGATCCTGCTCGATTATGGCGTGACGACGGGCCTCGTGCTCGGGCAGCGCGCCATCTTCGCGCTTGGACAGGAACAGCGCAGCCGCCTGAACGGTCTTTTCATCGCGAGCTTCTTCATGGGCGGTGCGCTCGGCTCGGCGCTCGGGGGCTGGGCCTTCGCGCATGGCGGCTGGCCGCTCGCGGGCGCGCTCGGCGCGGCGATGCCGCTGCTGGCGCTGGCCTATTTCGCCACGGAGTTCCGGGCGCGGGATTGATGCGCCCAGCACGTGGGCACAATGCCTCGTTCGATAATCTGCCCGTAGCGGCGCGGTGGCCGGTGGTGGACTCAATCGACCCAAAGGCCATGTCTGCGGTGCCAGTCCTCGATCGATTCCTCCGGATAACCTTCGAAGCTCTGGTCGTTCGGCCCCATGGCCGGCTCGACCCAGCCGGCCTTGAAACGCAGCATGACATGCGTCTTCTCGGGGGCTCGGGGCAGATGGCTGTCGATCGCCGAGGCGAAAGGGTGCAGCAGTTCCGGCCAGCGCGGATCGAACAGCCATAGGGCGGTTCCGCAATGCGAACAGAAGCGGCGTTGCGCCTGCGATCGCTCGCAATGGCCGTGATCGTCGCGGATCTCGGCACTGAAGCAGCCTATGGCGTCCTCACCCTCGACGCGCAGCGTCGCGGCCTCGGCCGACAGATTGATCGCGAAGCCTCCCCCGCCTGCGGTCTTGCGGCAGATCGAGCAATAGCAGAGCTGATAGGGGACGGGAGCGTGGCTCTCGACGGAGAAGTGAACGGCTCCGCAGCGGCAAGAGCCCTTGAGCATAATCGGCATGATCTGGCCTCCATCTGCAGGTCAAACACGGGTTGGTGCAGCCTGTTCCAACCGCTCATCGGCGCGTTACTGGACCCTCCTTGCATTTTGTGCTACCCACACCGATGTAAGACGAGATGCGGCCGGGTTCTGGCCACTCCTCCGCTTGCTGGTTCCTCCGGCTTGTGGGCATGAATCAGATCCACCACACATCGCTACAAGGCCATGGCGAGGCGTCCGCGCGTCCCGTTGTGTCATCACGATAGACGCGGGATCTGAATGCAAGGACTATTGCCATGAACAAGGGCACCGTGAAGTGGTTCAACGCCACCAAGGGCTACGGCTTCATCACCCCTGAGAACGGCGGCCAGGACGTTTTCGTCCATATCTCCGCCGTCGAGCGCGCCGGGCTGCGCGAGCTGCGCGAAGGCCAGGTCGTCTCCTTCGAGATGGTCGCCGACCGCAAGACCGGCAAGACCTCGGCCGGCAACCTCGTCGCCGAGTGATCTGACCCATCGACCGGGCGTGCCCATAGCCGCTCGGTTCTACGACAAACTTGCCGGCGCTGTGGCTAGCGGTTCGCCGGCAAGACCGATTCTTCGATATCCAGGCCGGATACGGGCCGGCGGCGCAGCCGAAACCACATGCGCCCCCCGTCATCACGGCGCCCAGAAAGACCTTTCTTGACCAGGTTCACCGATCTCGGCCTCGCCGAGCCGCTTCTCAAGGCGCTCGCGGCCGAGGGCTATGAAACGCCCACGCCGATCCAGGCGCAGGCGATCCCCCACATTCTGCAGGGCCGCGACCTGCTCGGCGCGGCTCAGACCGGCACCGGCAAGACCGCTGCCTTCACCTTGCCGATGCTGCACAAGCTGCTGGGCTCGCCTAAGCGGCCGGCCCCGCGCGCCGTACGCGTTCTGGTGCTGTCGCCGACGCGGGAGCTGGCCGCGCAAATCGAGGCGTCCACCCGAGCCTATGCGCAGTTCACGACGCTGAAATCGACCGTGATCTTCGGTGGCGTGCCTGTCGGCAAGCAGATCCGCGCGCTCGGCGACAAGATCGACATCCTCGTCGCCACGCCCGGCCGCCTGCTCGACCTCGTCGATCAGCGCGCCGTCTCGCTGCGCGAGATCGAGTTCCTCGTTCTCGATGAGGCCGACCAGATGCTGGATCTCGGCTTCATCCACGCGCTGCGTCGCATCGCCACGCTGATCCCGAAGGAGCGCCAGACGCTGCTCTTCTCGGCGACGATGCCCAAGCCGATCCGCGATATCGCCTCCGCCTATCTCACCGACCCGGTCGAGGTCGCGGTGACTCCGGTCGCGACCACGGCGGAGAAGATCGAGCAGCGCGTCATCTTCACCGAACAGAACGACAAGCCGGCGCTGCTGGCGAAGACGCTGAACGTGCCCGAGCTCGAGCGCGCCATCGTCTTCACCCGCACCAAGCACGGCGCCGACCGCGTCGTGCGTCAGCTCGGCCAGTCCGGCATCGAGGCGGCCGCCATCCACGGCAACAAGAGCCAGGGGCAGCGCGAGCGGGCGCTCGGCGCCTTCCGCAATGGCAGCCTGCGCATTCTCGTCGCGACCGACATCGCCGCCCGCGGCATCGATGTCGACGGTGTCAGCCATGTCGTGAACTACGACCTGCCGAACGTGCCGGAGACCTATGTCCATCGGATCGGCCGTACCGCTCGTGCAGGCGCCGCCGGCCTCGCCATCGCCTTCTGCACGCCGGAGGAGCGTGGCGATCTCGCCGCCATCGAGAAGCTGACGGGCGTCAAGCCGACGCCGATCGGCGAGGTGCCCTACTGGGATGGCCGCACGCCGAAGAAGCCGCAGCAGAATCGCGGCGGCCGGGGCCAGCAGCAGGCCCGCCCGCAAGGGCAGGGCAGGCCGCAGGGCCAGCAGCCCAAGCGGCAGGACGGCAAGCGTTCCGAGCAGAGCGGTCATCGCAACCATGCCGGTGGCGCTCCGCGTCCCGAGCGGACGGACCGGCACGAGCCCCGGCCGCGCAACCCGGAGCGTACGCAGCGTCCCGAGCAGGGTCAGCAGCGAAAAGAAACGGTTTCCGCGAAAGAAGGGCTTGGCGGCGTCGCGTTCTTGCAGCAAAGAACACAGCAACCACGCACCAACGGCGCCCGGCGGCGCGCGCGCTGACGCGCGATCGACCAGAACAGGGCGGGCCTCTCCACGGCATCCTTGCCGAATGACGGTCCGCTCCCGCGCCTAAGGGCTCACGAAGGACGACAGATGGCGAAAGAAGAACTGCTTGAATTCGACGGCACCGTGGTCGAGGTGCTCCCGGACGGCAACTACCGGGTCAAGCTCGACAACGATCACGTGATCCTGGCCTATGCGGCCGGCAAGATGAAGAAGAACCGCATCCGCACCATCGCGGGCGACCGTGTCATCGTCGAGATGTCGCCTTACGACCTCGATCGCGGCCGCATCAATTTCCGCCAGAAGACAGCCGGTCCGGCCCCCGGCGGCCCGCCGCGCCAGAACTTCCGCCGCCGTTGATCCAAGCGATGCGCCTCTCGCGAAACGAGCTTCTCTTCGTTGCGTTGGGCGCCATCCTCGGCGCAGTCGTCGCCTATGCCGCGAAGGCCGGCTTCGTCGCGCGGGACGGAGCCTTTCCACCCTTCGTCATCGTGCTGCTGGGCCTGGGTCTCGCCGAAGTGCTGTTCGGCTATGCCGCGGGCCGTTCACCCGGCACGCTGGTGGGCATGCCGGCGCGTTTCCTCGCCTTCGTCATCGGTGTCTGCGTCCTGCTGCTCGGCGAACGTTACGTCTGAGCGGCCGTCGCGATGAGCGTTCCGTGAAAGCGGCAAGAAAAAACCCCGGCACAAGGCCGGGGTAAAAAGTGGTCGTTCCGTGGATAAAGGGTCTACGTGAAACTCTCTGAAGCGCCGGCCCGAAAATGGGTCGAAGCCGGTGCCTTGGATGTCCGCGCTCAGTAGCGGGCGCGGGACCAGTATTGCGAACCGGGGCTGACCAGAACCTGACGCTGCCGCGTCTCGTAGACGGCGGGGATCTCTTCCCGCACGACCTGGGTGGGACGCACCATCACCTTGCGCTGACGCTGCGTGTAGACGGCCGGAACCGTTTCGTATTCGACGGTCGCCGGCGAAACCTCGACCCGGCGGCTCTGGTAGCCGTACTGCGCCGGGACATCGACCCAGCAGCCGACCGTGTTGCCCCAGGCATCGCGGGAGACCTCCCAGCGACGCGTGGCCGGCGAGATCAGCACCTTCTCGGTGACGGTCTCGTAGACCGCGGCGCGATGATGCGGGATCTGGCGGGCGGGAGCGATCATCACATTCTCGGTGACGCTCTCATATTCGGCCGGAATGACCCGGCGCTGCACCTGGGATGGCTGGACCTGATAGGTCTCGTCGATGGTGCCGTAGACCGGCGGCGACGTCACGAGGTTGTAGCAGGCTGAACCGCGGCAACCGCCTGCCTGCGCCGCGCCTGCGCCGAGCAGGAAAACAGTCGTGAATGCCGAGGCGGCGAGGAGCCGCCGGGAAGAAAGCGAACGCACCATATTGCACCTGACCTGTCGGTTCCGGCGACTGCGCGCCGTTCGTTGGGATCAGGAAGCCCGTTCCACGTGATGAACGCAAG
>JARYGW010000225.1:0-9954 GCA_033792295.1 Allobosea sp. | reverse complement strand
CGCGATCCGCATAGCGGTGTCGCCGGCCCGAATCTTTGGATCAACTCGTTTAAAGACGGACACTCACGTGCAGGTTCTCGTTCGCGACAACAATGTCGATCAGGCTCTCCGCGCCCTCAAGAAGAAGATGCAGCGCGAGGGCATTTTCCGTGAGATGAAGCTCCGGGGCCATTACGAGAAGCCCTCCGAGAAGAAGGCGCGCGAGAAGGCCGAGGCCGTTCGCCGCGCCCGCAAGCTCGTCCGCAAGAAGCTGCAGCGCGAAGGCCTGCTGCCGGCTCCGGCCAAGCCGAAGCGCCCCTGATCCTTGCCGGGCCGCTCTCCCGCGGCCCTTGACGGGTCCGAGAATGACAGGCGCCTGGAGTCCGCTCCGGGCGCTCTTGTTTTTCAGCCATGTTAACCAAGTTTTGGCGGATTTCGGGCGTTTTCTCTGACCGGACGCTGTTCGGCTATGGCACCGGACCGGGAAGTGGAGGCCACTTTCCGGAAGAATCCGATGCGGTAACACATTCGCAGATCACCTTCCCTGCGTCCGAGAGGACGGATGGCGATCTGGGCAGCACGATCACGCTGCGACGAGCCGGATTCGAGGCTTCCGGCACCGTGGCAGGCGGAAACATAGGACTGACGAGGCCGAGATCGATGAGGCGAAGCATGATCCGAGGCAGTTATTGGCTGGCGGCCGCCGGCATGGCCGTGGCGCTGGCAGGATGCGACAGCGTGTCCGGCATCTCTTCCCAGCCGTCCGTCGCCGTGCTCGACACCAGCACCAGCGCCGATGCCAGCGTCAATATCGGCTCGCTGAGCGAGGTCATCAGCCGCAACCCGAACGATCCGGGAGCCTATAATACCCGCGGCGCGGCCTATGCCCGCGTCGGCCGCTACTCCGACGCGATCGGCGACTTCACCAAGGCGGTCCAGCTCGACCCCAACCTTGCCTCGGCCTATACGAATCGTGGCCTGGCGCTGCGCCAGAGCGGCCGCAACGATGCGGCGATGGCCGATTTCAACAAGGCCACCACGGCCAATCCGAACTATGCGCCGGCCTATGTCGCCCGCGCCAATCTGCTGCGCCAGCAGGGCAACCTGCAGCAGGCCCTGTCCGACCTCAACACCGCGATCCGGCTCAATCCCGAATCGCCCGAAGCGTTCCACTCGCGCGGCCTCGTCTATCAGAAGGAAGGCCAGAACCAGAACGCCGTCACCGATTTCGACTCGGTGATCGACCGCAACCCCTATACCGCCCCGCCCTATATCGCGCGCGGCCAGAGCCTGAACGCGCTCGGCAAGTACGATGCGGCACTGGAAGACTTCACCGCCGCCCTCAACGTCGACAACCGCAGCGCCGACGCCTGGGCCGGCCGCGGTTTCGCCCAGGAGAAGCTCGGCCAGAAATCCGAGGCCCAGCAATCCTATCAACGCGCGCTCGGCCTCGACGGCAACAACGCCCAGGCCCGCGCCGGCCAGTCGCGCCTCGGCGGCGGGGGTGGAGGTCTCTTCCGAAGCTGAGAACGCTCGGAAGCATCCCGATCCAGACGAAGAAAAGGCCGGCTCACGCCGGCCTTTTCTGTTTGAATAGCCTAGAGCCGTGCGCCGGCAGCTACGGCGCGCCGATCAGTAGAGCAGCAGCGCCAGCAGCATCAGCACCAGCGCCACGATCGGCGCACGCCAGGAAATCTTCTCGGAGGCGATGCCCACGCCGGCCCCGATCACGGCAAGCAGCGTGCCGATCAGCGCAGTGCCCCAGGCGTGCTTCACGCCGCCGACGGCAAGCGCGGCCACGATCGCGAGGCCGACCACCGTGCCGACCTCGGCCAGGTGCACGAAGCCGGCATAAGTCCGCTCATGTTCCGGATAGTCCATCGAGGGGGCATCGGCGTGATGGGCGTGGTCGGCC
Organism: Allobosea sp.; assembly: GCA_033792295.1. Taxonomy (GTDB): domain Bacteria; phylum Pseudomonadota; class Alphaproteobacteria; order Rhizobiales; family Beijerinckiaceae; genus Allobosea. The sequence goes on along the minus strand of JARYGW010000225.1, from coordinate 8,060 downwards.
ATGGTCTGATCCTGACGAGAAACGGTTTCCAGAAGCCGTTTAACGCAGGCGCGCGCGGTCGGCAACGGAGAGCAGCCATTGGCTCCGCCGTCCCGCCAAAGCTGCACCCCGGCCATGAGCCCTGCAGTGTTGAAAGCGGCACTTTCGAGGTCTACCCGTCATCGCTATCGGGCTTCGGCCCTGCCGCCGATGCATGGCGGCGCTCAACATCGAAAACACTGCGGGCCGCGCGCGCGAAGGATGACCTTCGCCGCTCCATCCATGATCTGCCCGCCTTCAGGACACGAACATGACAGTTGCAGATTTCCAGAAACCGTCCGCGGCCACGGCGAGCGCCGGCAAAAGCAAGAAGCCGACGAGCCCTTACGTCCTGCTGTTCTGCATTCTCGTCATCGCCGCCCTCGCCACCTGGATCATCCCCGCCGGCGAGTTCCAGCGCGTCATGAAGGACGGCGTCAGCTTCGTCGTTCCGGGCAGCCTGCACGCCGTCCCCCAGCAGGGCGTGCTCCCCGGCCGCATCTTCACCGCGATCGCCACCGGCGTCGTCAACTCGGCCTCGATCATCTTCCTGATCCTGTTCACCGGCGGCACGCTGGCGGTGCTGGAGAAAACCGGCACCGTCGCCGGCGCCCTGCATCGGCTGAGCGGCGCCTCGCGTTCCGGTGACCTGACCGTGATCGTCATCGTCTGCGCGATCTTCTCGCTGCTCGGCACGCTCGGCATCGTCGCGAACTCCGTCGTCGCCTTCGTGCCGCTCGGGCTGCTGATCGCGAGCTCGATGAACCTGCCGGTCGAGTTCGGCGTCGGCCTGATCTATCTCGGCGCTTATTCCGGCTTCAATTCGGCAGTGTTGAGCCCGCTGACGACCGGCCTGTCGCAACGCCTCGCCGAATTGCCGCTGTTCTCCGGTATGGAGTTGCGCGCTGTCGTCGGCCTCGGCTTCCTCCTGGCGACGATCGCCTTCCTCGCCCTCTACGCTCGCCGCTGCCGCGCCCGGAACATCGGCGCGACCATGACCGAGGAGCAGCGCGCCGTCTCAGAGAAGGCCGCCCGCTCGCAGGCGACGATGTCCGGTGCGCAATGGCTCGCGCTCGGCCTCGCCGCCGTGTCGCTCATCGTCTTCATCATCGGCACGCTGCGCTGGAAATGGGGCGAGCCGGAAATGACCGCGATGTTCCTGATCATCGCCATCGGCGGCGGACTGATCTGCCGGATGAGCCCGAGCGAGATCGCCGACGAGTTCCTGCGCGGTAGCGGCAAGCTCGTCCCCGGCGCCTTCATCGTCGGCCTCGCCCGCGCGATCTCGATCGTCCTCGCCGACGGCAAGATCCTCGACCCGATCGTCAACGCCCTGTCGAGCCTGCTCGAGCCGCTCTCGCCCATGGTCGCCGCCGTCGGCATGTTCATCAGCGCCGCCGCGATGCATGTCGCGATTTCCTCGGGTTCTGGCGAATCCGCCGCGCTGATCCCGATCTTCGCGCCGCTCGGCGACGCGTTGCACCTGACCCGCCAGGTCACGGTCCAGTCGGTGCTGCTCGGCGAAGGCATCATGAACTGCATCAACCCGACCTCGGGCGTGCTGATGGCCGTGCTCGCGACCTCCGGCATCGCTTATGGCCGCTGGGTCCGCTTCGTGCTGCCGCTGGTCGGCGTCTGGTTCGTGATCTCGGTGGTCTCGCTGATCGTCGGTGTCTGGATCCACTGGGGCCCGCTCTAGGCCCCGCGTCCCAAGCCGACAACCAAGACGGCGCGGGCTAAAGCCCCGCGCCGGTCAGTGCCTCGGCCTGCTTCCGGGTGACGCCCTCGATCGAGAAGCCTTCGATCTCCGCCTCGAACAGCCGATGGAAGTTCAGTTCGGCGTCGAGATGCAGGAAGACGCCGCCGAGCCCGATCGCGGCGCGATCCATGAAGACGAACTCGCGCGGCACCGTCACCGGCCCGCGCTTCTTCAGCGCCTGATGCACCTGGAAGGCCTGTTTGCGGCCGTATTCCGAAGGACTGACATCTTCGGCAATCCGCCTGACGCGGTCCTCGAGCAGCGGCCCGTAGATGAAGCGCGCCCAGATGTTGAGCGTGTCGACCAGGTCCTTGGTCAGCCCCTTGAAGCCCCAGGTTTCATAGGCATGGACCACGCGGGCGTCGTCGCCCTGCTGCAGGCCGCGATAGAGATCGACCACCCCTCCGACAAAGCTCGGCGGGAAGATGCGGATACAGCCATAGTCGAGCAGGTTGATGCCCTGCGGCTCGCCGCCTTCCGAGAACACCGTGTAGTTCCCGAGATGCGGGTCGCCGTGGATGACGCCATGATGGCTGAAGGGCCGCCACCAGGCCTTGAACATCGCGGTCGAGATGCGGTCACGCACCTCTTGCCCGTCCTGCTTGTGCGAAAGGATCGGGCTGCCATCGAGCCAGTGCATGCTGAGCAGCCGTTTGGTCGAGAGCGAAGGCTCCAGCGCTGGAACACGCACCTCGGGCGTGTCCGCCAGGATCGCCTGATAGAGCGCCACATGCTTGGCCTCGCGGCGATAGTCGAGCTCCTCGCGGACGCGGGCCCCGATCTCCTTGGCGATCTCACTCGTATCGATCACCGCGCCCATGCGCCGATGCAATGAGAACAGCACCTCGAGCTGGGCGATATCGGCCTCGACCGCCGATTCCATGTCGGGATATTGCAGCTTGCAGGCGAGCGGGATGCCTTCCAGCGTCGTCGCGCGATGCACCTGCCCCAGCGAGGCCGCCGCAGCCGGCTTGAGATCGAATTCGCCGAAGCGCTCGCGCCAGTTCGCGCCGAGTTCCGCCATCATCCGCCGCCTGACGAAGGCCGCGCCCATCGGCGGCGCCTGCGACTGCAATTTCTGCAGTTCGGCGGCATATTCCGGCGGAACGACATCGGGAATGGTGGCGACGAGCTGCGCCACCTTCATGATCGGACCTTTTAGCCCGCCCAGTGCCTTGGCCAGCGCCTCGGCATTGGAGGCATCGCGTCCCTCCATGCCGAAGAGCCGCGCGCCCGCCATCCGCGCCGCCACCCCGCCGACATTCGCGCCCACACGGGCATAGCGCGCCGCGCGGGCGGAGAAACGGTTGGCTTCGCTATCGCGTTCGGACATCGGCCTTGGGCTTTCGCTGTTCCTGTCCCGACCATGTAGGCAGCGGCGCGCCCGAAGCCAATGCGACATGCGGGCAGCCGTCGCTGCCTCCAGAGTATTTTCGAGCGAAGTGGACACCGGTTCGCGTGAAGAAAATGCGATAATACGAGAACCTAGAGCCGTTCCGCGGTTGGGAGAATTGCGGAACGGCTCTAGGCCGAAGCGCCGCCCTGCCCCGCCAGAAGGCAGATCCGCCGTGCCACCTCATAGGATGTCTCGAAGGCCGGTACCGGCAGGAACTCGAAGCGGGAATGGAAGTTCAGCCCGCCGGTGAAGAAGTTCGGCGTCGGCAAGCCGCGCGCCGACAGCGCCGCACCATCCGTGCCGCCGCGCATCGGGATGACCTTCGGCGCTATCTGCAACTCCTTCAATGCCGTCATCAACAGGTCGACAGAACGGCGGTCATCGCCAAGGCTGTCGCTGATATTGCCATAGGTATCGCTCACTTTCGCCGCGACCCTGCCGGTCGGATAGCGTCCGGCGATCTCCTGCGCGACCTCGCCGATCCTGCGCTTGCGCGCTTCGAAGGAGCTGCGGTCGAAATCGCGGATATTGGCCTTGAGCACCGCCTGCGCCGCATTGCCGGAAAGCTCGGTGAACCAGACATAGCCTTCGCGCCCTTCGGTGTTCTCGGGCGTCTGTGCCCTGTCGAAGGCGGCCATGAAATCCTGCGCCATCAGGATCGGGTTGACCAATACGCCCTTGGCCGACATCGGATGGGCGGTGACGCCGGTGAAGACGATCTCGGCCGCGGCGGCGTTGAAGTTTTCGTAGACGACCTCGCCGACCTCGCAGCTGTCGATCGTATAGGCGAAGTCGCAGGGGAAGCGGACGAGATCGAGCGCCTTGGCGCCGCGCAGGCCGATCTCCTCGTCCGGCACGAAGGCGACATGGATATCGCCGTGCCCATCCTCCTCCTTCAGGCGCGCGAGCAGCGTCATCACGATCGCGACCGCGGCCTTGTTGTCAGCGCCGAGCACGCTGGTTCCGTCACTGAAGACGATGTCGTGCCCCTTCCAGGGCTGGATCTCCGGATGCTCGCCGACCCGCAGCCAGATCTCCTTCTCCGCGTTGAGGCGGAGATCCTCGCCCGCGAAACGCAGCACCTGCGGCTTGATCACCGGCGACAGACCGACATCGACCGTGTCGAGATGAGCGATGAAGCCGATGCGCGGCGCGCCCTGCTTCGTGCCGCGCTTCAGCGCCGTTACCGTGGCGTGGTCGTCGATGACGACGTTCTCCAGCCCAAGCACGCGCAGCTCCTCAGCGAGCAATTCCGCCAAAACCCGCTGGCCCGTCGTGCTCGGCAGCGTCTTCGCGGCCGCGTCGCTCTGGCTCTCGATCGCCACGTAGCGAAAAAAGCGGTCTAGCAATTCGTCTCTCAGGCTCATCGAACGCCGTTCCCTTTCACCGGCACAGCCGGCCGCTTAGACCGTAAGCTGCGGCCGCCAGCCTTGCCAGCCTCCTAGTGGGATGGGCGGGATCGGTCTCAACATACGAAAAGAGGGGGAAGGCCCTTGCTCGAAAGCGGCACGACTTATGACGACAAATTGCGCCGCTTCGCCCTGCGCATCCCCGAGCCTTCAATACGGTAGCGCCTGCTTGGACGCGTTGCGCGGTCGGGCTCGTCACCGGGCTGCCGCTGACCGCGACCGGCAGGATGATGCGCGAGGACCTGCGCGGCCGGAAAACCCGCGCATGCGAGTCTCGCGAGGCGCCTTACAGCAGGTGGACGAGCAGCGGCGCGGCGAGCACGTTCAGCAGCCCCACCAGCACCATGACGAGACCGGCGACGGCCCCTTCCGTCTGGCCGACCTGATGCGCCTTGGCGGTACCCGCGCCATGGGCCGCGACGCCGAACAGCGCGCCCTTGGCAAGCGACGACTTGAGCGGGATCCGCGCCAGGAACACCTCGCCCAGCATCGCCCCGGAAATGCCCGTCAGCACCACGAAGACCGCGGTGAGGTCGGGAATGCCGCCGATATCACTTGAAACCGCCATGGCGAAGGGCGTGCTGAGCGAGCGCGGCAGCAGGCTCAACCTCAGGGCTCCATCGAGACCGAGCAATGTCGCCAGGAGCCAGCTCGTCAGCACGGCCGTGCCGGTGCCCATCATCATGCCCGCGAGCAGGATGGGCCAGTAACGCCGGATCAGCGCGCGCTGCTCCCAGATCGGAACGGCGACGGCCACGGTCGCGGGCCCTAGCATGGCGACGAGCCAGCCCGTGCTATGGATGTAGTCACGATAATTGCCGTGGAGCGCCACCAGCACGAGGCCGACGAGAACCGGCGCGACGGCGATCGGCATCAGCCAGTTGCGCGGCCAGCGTCGGTGCATCACCCGCGCCAGCGCGTAGAACCCGATCGTCAACACCGACCAGAACAGCGCATGAAGGACCGGCATGGCCCAGAGGCCGGAGAGGGTCACGACTTCGCGCTCCAGCGGTAGCAGAGATCGACCGTCAGGGCGGTCACCAGCATCACCGCCACCGTACCGAGCACGACGACGGCCATGATCTTCAGGCCGAGCGGTCCGAGGAATTCGCGATGGTCGACCACGGCCAGCACCGCCGGCACGAAGAACAGCAACATCTCCGCCAGCAGCCAGCTCGCGCCACGGCGCAGGCTGAAGGGGCTGACCCGCCCCGAGGCCAGGAGCACGAGCGCCAGCGCCAGCCCAACGATGCCGCCGGGCAGCCCAAGCCCCGTGACACGCACGATCGCCTCCCCAGCCAGCCAGAGACAGACGAGGAGTCCGATCTGGGCGAGGCGGCTCTGGTGAACGAGGCGGCGGAGGGGAATGGAGAGGCTGGACATGAGGGCGACCGGATTCGACGACCGCCCTAATCTATGCTGCATCGCAGCATTCTCAAAATGACTTGTCGGACTAATCAGAATTCCGTTATCGAATAGTCATGGAAATCAGGAACCTCCGCGCCTTTGTCGAGGTCGTGCGCCAGGGCGGCTTCTCACGGGCCGCCGAAACCGTATTCGCGACGCAGTCCACCGTTTCGAAGGCGGTGAAACAGCTCGAGACCGAGCTCGGCACACCCCTGCTGGACCGCAGCGGCCACCGCAGCACGCTCACCACGGCAGGGGAAGTGGTCTATCGCAGGGCGATCCGCCTGCTGGGCGAGCGCGACAGCATGCTGGCAGAGCTGGAGGATCTGCGCGGGCTGCGTCGCGGTACCTTGCGTCTCGGACTGCCGCCCGTCGGCTCCAGCACGCTCTTCGCGCCGCTCTTCGCCGCCTATCGCCAGCGCCATCCGCGCGTCGACATCAAGCTCACCGAACACGGCAGCGACCGGCTCGAGGAAATCCTGCGCGCCGGCGAGATCGACCTCGCCGCCTCGCTGCTGCCAGTTTCCGAGGATTTCGAATGGCAAGGGGTGCGCCGGGAGCCGCTGGTCGCGATCCTGGCCGAGAAACACCCCCTCGCCGGACGCGACCGGCTGAATCTGTCCGACCTGCGCGGCGAGCCCTTGCTGCTCTTCGAAACAGGCTTCGCCATCAACCGCATCGTGCTGGAGGCCTGCCGGCGCGAGGGCTTCGATCCGGCTGTCGCCGCGCGCAGCAGCCAGATCGACTTCCTCGTCGAGCTGGCTGGCGCCGGTCTCGGCATCGCCTTCCTGCCGCGCCTGATCGCGGGACGGCACGGCGAAGCGGCTGTTCGACGGATCGTGCTCGACGAGCCCTCGACGGAATGGGCGATCGCGATCATCTGGCGGCGCGGCGCCTATCTCTCCCATGCGGCGCGCGCCTGGCTCGCGCTCGTCAGGGAAGCCGCGCCGCAGCCCGCGTGAGACGGTCTATGCCGCTTCGAGCACCAGCTCGAAGGTCATCAGCACGGGATTGTCGCCGCGCACCAGCCGGCCGCTCGCCAGTTTTCCGCGGTAATCGACCAGGGCAACGTCGATTTCCGAAGCGGGGCCATCCTCTCCCGGCGCGATCCGCCCTTCGGTGACGGCCACTTCGGTCGCGAAATTCTCGACAACGCCGCCATCCGCGAAGCGCGCCCCGACGGTCGAGCCGACGCCGCCACGGATCACCGCCTCACGAATGCCGTGCTCGACACAAAACGCTTCCAGCGTCTCGCAGAAGTCGACGTTCGGCTTCACGCGCAGCGCGAAGAACCGTCTCTCGCCCGTGCCGTTCGACACCGCGGCCGGCACGGGTCCGAACAGCTTGAAATTCGTCTCGCTGTCCCGCTCGGCGACGAACACCGTACCATCGAGCCCGACCGCTTCCAGGGTAATCGTCTCTGCGACGGTGGTCTCGTCCGGCAGGATATGCCCGCCGCTGCGTTTGCCATCGCCCTCGACCCACAGCGCATGCGCGTGAAAGAACGGCGCTCCGTCGCGCCGGCCGAAGGTCATCGCCCCGACATCGATGCCCGCCCCACCCTCCGGCCTGAACGTCTCGCTGTAGAAGGCCGCATGCTCAGGCGTCTTGGACAGCGCCGGCATCACATAGGCGAAAGGTGAGAGCCTCAGTCCGTCGAGCTTCACCACCCCCGAGGCAAAGCCTGCTGCCGCGAAGCCCTTCCGCACCGCTTCCAGCAGCGGCACACTGGCCGGGAGCGTCAGCGAGAAGGCGCGCCCGGCGCATTGGACCCACTGGATGCGTTCCGGCGTACCTGTGCCGGGCTGCTCGATCCGCCTCACAACGCCTTCCCCTTCAGGAAATCGAGCTCGCCGCGCTTCTCCAGCTCGTCCTTGACCAGGCGCTTCGGCACCTTGCCATAGCCCGATTTCGGCAGCGCCTCCCAGAACAGGAAGCGCTTCGGCATCTTGTAGCGGGGAATCTTGGCGTTGAGGAAATCTGCGATCTCGTTTTCCGTCGCGCTCTGACCGGTCCGCGCGACGCAGACCGCGATGCCGATCTCGCCCCAGACCGGATCGGGCACGCCGAG
>JARYGW010000224.1:0-9975 GCA_033792295.1 Allobosea sp. | reverse complement strand
AGGAAATAGCGGAAGCGGGCGGAGTCGAGCACGCCGGCCATGCCGCAGATCATGTTCGGCTTCAGGCCCGAGAACTTCTGGAGAGCCCAGACCATCGCGTCGAGCGGGTTGGTGATGCAGATCACGAAGGCCTTCGGGGCATACTGCTTGATGCCTTCGCCGACCGACTTCATCACCTTGAGATTGATGCCGATCAGGTCGTCGCGACTCATGCCGGGCTTACGCGGCACGCCGGCGGTGACGATGATGACGTCGGCGCCCTTGATGTCCTCGTAGCTGTTCGTGCCCTTGTAGCCGGCGTCGAAGCCGTCGACCGGCGAGGATTCGGCGATATCGAGGCCCTTGCCCTGCGGGGTGCCCTCGGCGATGTCGAAGAGGACAACGTCCCCGAGTTCTTTCAGGCCGGCGAGGTGGGCGAGCGTGCCGCCGATCTGGCCTGAACCGATGAGGGCAATCTTCTTGCGGGCCATAGCCTAGTCCTTTTCTTCTGGCGCTTCGCTCGACGCCGGCCATCGCCGATTTCGACCGTCTGAATGCCTAGCCAAAAACCTTGGCGCTCCGAAAGGCCGGCAGGCCGGCCAAACCGTGGGTTCCTTTGGCCCAAACCGGCCTTTTGCCGCAACCCTCGTCGGAAAAGCGGCTTTTGCGGGGCAGACGCGGTCACGCATTCGGCTCGAAACAGCCCAGCCTTGGTTTTTCAATGGCTTGCAAGAACACAACCGTGCCATGCGCACCATTCCAGCCCCGGAATTGGCTAATTACGATTTACAGAAATTGTAATTAGTCACCAGATTTTTTCACACGATCCCGCTACCGAGCACGCGCAGGATGACGCGGATCAGCGTCGAGAGCCGTGTATCGACGGAGGCCTGCGGCACATCGGCTTCAAGCGCGAGCGAGGCCGGATGGATGAAGCGGTGCGTGGCATCGATGACGAAGGCGATTGCCCGGTCACGGTCGCGCGGCTCGAAGACTCCGGTCGCTATTCCCTCGTCGACGACCCGTTCGAACAAGGCCCTGACCCGCGTCCGGTTGCGGCGGCTGACGGCATGGCGCTTGGCGACGGCGAGCGAGAGCGCGGCGAAGAGATGCGGGTCCTCGCTCAGCAGGTCGCGATTGGCCTTGGCAAGGCCGAGGATCAGCCGCTCCAGCTTGTCGTCGGCGGGGTCCGGCCCGTCGGCGATGTCGGCGAGCTTACGCTCCGTCGCCTTGAGCCAGACATCGACCACCACGTCGATCAGCGCCACGCGCGAGGGGAAGTAGCGGTAGACATTGGCATGGGTCATGCCCGCCTCTTCCGCCACGGCGACGACGGTGAAGCGCTTCAGCCCGAATTTGCGCAGATGCTCGCTGGCGACCGTGAGGATGCGTGTCTCGCTCGGTTCGCGCTGGGGCATCGCTCAGGTCTCCACCAACCCCGTCGTGTCGCCGCTCGCCGCCGAATCCGGCCGGCCATGCGGGAGCGCGAGATAATCCTCGGAACGCATCTCGATCAGGCGTGAGACGGTGCGGTCGAACTCGAAGGCTTCGCGCCCTTGCCGGGCATGGTAGAGCTCGTGCGGCTCGGCCGCCGCCGAGGCGACGAGCTTCACATGATGCTCGTAAAGCGTATCGATCAGGATAATGAACCGTTTGGCTTCGTTGCGCCGGTCGTAGTCGAGCATCGGGATGTCGTCGAGCACCAGCGTATGGAAGCGCTGAGCCAGAGCGATGTAGTCCGAAGCGCCATAGGCTTGCGCGCAGAGATCGGCGAAGCTCGCCCGCGCCACGCCGCCGGCCGCCTGCGGCAGGACGAGCTCGTGCCCCTGTACGGTGAGCACGGTGCGCGGCCCCTGCGCCACGCCGGAAAGCGCCTTGAAGGCCGCATCGAGCGCGGCCCTCGCCTTGTCGTTGGCCGGGACATGGTAGACCGGCGCGCCACCGAGCTTCTCCAGCCGGAAATCGGTGCGTGAGTCGAGCTTCAGCACTTCGACCTTGGTCTGCAGCAGCTGGATGAAGGGCAGGAATAGCGCCCGGTTGAGCCCGCCCTCATAAAGGCGCGACGGCTCGACATTGGAGGTCGCCACGACGACGACGCCGGCGGCGAAGAGCGCCGTGAACAGCCGCCCCAGGATCATCGCATCGGCGATGTCGGTCACGGTGAACTCGTCGAAGCAGAGCAGATAGGCCTCTTCCGCCAGCTCTGCCGCGACGGGTGCGATCGGGTCGCCATCCTTGACCTCGCCCGCCTTGATCTTGCGGCGATAGGCGTTGATGCGGCCATGCACATCGGCCAGGAACTCGTGGAAATGCACCCGGAGCTTGCGCTTCACCGGCGCGGCCTCGAAGAACATGTCCATCAGCATGGTCTTGCCACGGCCGACCGAGCCCCAGATGTAGAGCCCCTTCGGCGCCTCGCTCGTCTCCGGCTTCTTGCCGAAGAGCCAGCCGAGCGCGCTACCCTTGCGGGCGAGGCGACGGGCGGCCAGCGTGGCGGTCAGCGCCTCGAGCTTCTTCACCGCGGCGACCTGGGCCGGATCGCGCTCGATGGCGCCCGCCTCGACCAGGGCGGCGTAGCGGTCGGTGATCGAGGCTGGCATGTCGGCTGGAGAACGGCGGCTCGCGGAAAGGGACCTCCGGGTTACGGCAGCCCGGCCCCCATCGCAAGTCTGCCCTGCCCGGCCGGGCGGATGGCAGGGGCCCGAAACGCATCATCCCGGCGCGGGGGAACCGGCCGGGATGACATAAATAGCTGGAGCGGGGTCGCCGAAGCTCACTCGCCCTTGTTGATCGAGATCGGCTTCAGCGGGTTGTCGACGAGCCCGTACTTCGTGATCAGCGCGTCATAGCTGCCGTTCGTCTGCAGCTTCTCGAGTGCGGCCTTCACGGCATCGCGCAGTTGCGTGCCTTCAGCGGTCTTCGCGAAGGGAATGCCGACCAGCGTCGTCGTAAATGGCTTGCCGAGCGCGATATAGGTGTTGGGCTCGAGCTTTTGGAAATGGCCCATCGTCTCGCTGCCTTGCACGCCGCCCTGTAAGCGCTGGGTCTTGAGCTGGGTGCGGGCATCGACCGAGCCCTCGGTGCCCACCACATTGATCGCCGGCTTGCCCTTGTCGACGCAATTGGCCTTGCTCCAATCGCCGATCTGCTGGGGCCAGTTGGTCGAACGGCTGGCGCCGACGCTCTTGCCGCAGAGGTCCTCGGGAGTCTTGATCGTGTCCTTGAAGGCCGTGACCGTGTAGAACTGCGCGCCGGACATCATGTAGTCGACGAAGTCGAAGGATTCGCGCCGGGCCGGCAGATCGCTCATGCCGGCCATCGCCATGTCGACGCGGCCGGTCTGGATCGAAGGCAGCATCTGGGCGAAAGCCGTCTCCTGCCACTCCGCCTTGAGGCCGAGCTCCTTGGCGATCGCCTCGCCCAGCTCGATGTCGAAGCCTGTGAGCTGGTTGGTCGCCGGGTCCTTCAGGGCGATCGGCGGATAGTTCGGCTGGGTCGCGATGACCAGCTTGCCCGCGCTCTTGATCCGGTCGGGCACGCTCTGGGCCTGTGCGGCCAGCGCGGTCGCGGCGAGCAGCGCCGCCGTCAATGTCAAACGAAGCATGGTACCTCTCCCTGTTGTAAACTTGACTGCCGTCGCTCACTTGAGCACGGCAGCGATGAACTCGCGGGTGCGCGTCTGCGCCGGCGCGACCAGGACGACGTCTGGCGCACCGCGTTCGATGATTTCGCCGCGCGCCATGAAGACGACATCGTTGGCGACCTCGCGCGCAAAGCCGAGCTCATGCGTAACGACGATCATCGTCATGCCGGAAGCGGCGAGGTCGCGCATCACGTTGAGCACCTCGCCGACGAGTTCCGGGTCGAGCGCCGAGGTTGGCTCGTCGAACAGCATGATCTTCGGCTTCATCGCGAGCGCCCGCGCGATGGCGACGCGCTGCTGCTGGCCGCCGGACAGCTCGCTCGGATAGGAATCGCGCTTGTCGGCGAGGCCGACGCGCTCCAGCAGCGCCATCGCCTCGGCGACGATCTGCTTGCGCGGCTGCCTCAGCACCGTGAGCGGCCCCTCGATGATGTTCTGCAGCGCCGTCATATGGTTGAACAGGTTGAAGCGCTGGAAGACCATGCCGGTGGTGAGGCGCTGGCGCGCGATCTCGACATCGGTCAATTCGTGCAATTCGTCGCCGACGCGGCGATAGCCGATCAGCTCGCCATCGACGCGGATCGCGCCCTTGTCGATCTTCTCGAGCTGGTTGATACAGCGCAGCAGCGTCGACTTGCCCGAGCCCGACGGCCCGATGATGCACTGGACCACGCCGGGCTGGATCGACAGTGAGACGTCCTTCAACGCCTGGAACGGCCCGAAGAACTTGCTGACATTGGCGACGGTGACGATGGCGGTGTCGTTGCCCGCCTGACTCTGCGCCGCGCTCATGCGGGCTCCTCCTCGGTCGTGGCGGCCCTCTGCGTGCGTCGGTCGCCCCGGCCCTTCGAGAAATGGCGCTCGAGGAAATACTGGCCGATCTGCAGCAGCGTCACCACCAGCAGGTACCAGCCGGCGGCGACAATCAGCAACTCGATGACACGGGCATTGGCGTAGTAGATCGTCTGCGCGTTGCGCAGGATCTCGGCATACTGGATGACGCTCGCCACCGAGGTCAGCTTGACCATGCTGATGACCTCGTTGCCGACGGGCGGGATGATGACGCGCATCGCCTGCGGCAGCACGATCCGCCTGAGCGTCGTCAGCCGCGTCATGCCGATCGCCTTGGCCGCCTCGGTCTGCCCGGTATCGACGGAGAGGATGCCGCCGCGCACCACCTCGGCGGTATAGGCGCCCTGGTTCATGCCGAGCCCGAGCAGGGTCGCCATGAACGGCCCGATCACGTCGATGGTACGCCAGGAGAACAGGCCGGGGATGCCGATGGTCGGGAAGACCAGCGCGAGGTTGAACCAGATCAGGAGCTGCAGCAGCAGCGGCGTGCCGCGGAAGAACCAGATGTAGAACAGCGCCACGCTGCGTAGCACCGGGTTCGGCGACATGTACATGATCGCGAAGACGACACCGAGCACGACGCCGAGCGCCATGGCGCAGACCGTCATGATCAGCGTGTTGCCGAGGCCCGCTAGGATCGCCGGCGCCGTGAAGAACTGCCCGACCACCGGCCAGGCGATATCGCCCTGCACGAAGGCCGCCACCAGCCAGGCGAGGATCGCGAGGATCGCGGCAGCCGCGACCCAGCGCCCGTAGAAGCGCTTGGGCACGATCCTGAGCTGCGCAATCGCGGCGAGCTCGCGGCTCACGATCGGCGAGTTGGTGTCGCTCATCGGCGCCTCTCCTGCGTCCAGCCCTCGAGGCCGGACAGTGCGGTCCGGAAGCGCTCGATCTGCTCGCGCACGCGCTCCGGCGCGGTGCCGCCATGGCCGCTGCGCGCGGCGACGGCGGCGTCGAGCGTCAGGCAATCGAGCACGCCGGCATCGAGCCGCGGATCGACCGCCCTGAGGTCGACGGCGTCGAGCGATTCAAGCTCGCGCCCCATCTCCTCGCAATAGCGCACCAGCGCCCCCGTGATCTCATGCGCCTCGGCGAAGGGCACGCCCTGCCGCGCGAGGTAGTCCGCGACTTCCGTCGCCAGCGTGAAGCCCAGGCCCGCCTGCGCTCGCATCGGCGCCGGATGGACCTCCATGCTGGCGATCAGCCCGGCGAAGGCCGGCAGCACCTCTTCCAGCACATCGACCGCGTCGAAGGCCGTGCGCTTGTCCTCCGCGAGGTCGCGATTATAGGAGAGCGGCAGCCCCTTCAACGCCCCCAGCATCGTCACCACGTCACCGGCGAGCCGCGCAGCCCGCCCCCGCGAGATTTCCGCGATGTCGGGGTTCTTCTTCTGCGGCATGATCGAGGAGCCGGTGGCGAAGCCGTCGTCGAGCGTCACCCAGCCGAACTGGCGTGAAGTCCACAGCGTCACCTCTTCCGCCAGCCGCGACAGATCGGCCAGCATCAGCGCCGCGACGAAGAGGAATTCCGCGACATGGTCGCGCGCCGCCACGGCATCGACGGAGTTCTCGAACGGCGCCTCATAGCCGAGCGCCGCCGCGCTCGCGGCCGGATCGAGCGTGATCGCCGAACCGGCGAAGGCGGCAGCGCCGAGCGGCGACTGGCCGGAACGCTTCTCCCAGTCCTGCAGGCGCGAGGCGTCGCGCAGCAGCACCTGGCCATGCGCCATCAGCCAGTGGCCGAAGGTGGCGGGCTGGGCGTTCTGCAGATGGGTGAAGCCGGGGCAGACGGAAGCCGCATGCTGCTCGGCCTGATCTGCAATGGCGGCCAGCAATTCGGCCAGCATCGCGCCGATCGAGCGTGATTTCTGCCGCAGATAAAGCTTGAGGTTGTTCGCCGCCTGGTCGTTGCGCGAGCGCCCCGCCCGGAGCTTGGCGCCGGTCTGGCCGATGCGCTCGGTCAGCACGCGCTCGATGAACGTATGGACGTCCTCATCGGCCTCCGTCGGCACGATCCGCCCCGCCGCGGCGTCGCTGGCGATGCCGTCGAGAGCCTTCGGGATGATGTCCAGCTCCTGCCGGGTCAGCAGGCCGGCCTGCTCCAGCGCCGCCGCATGGGCCTTGCCGCCCGCGACGTCCTGCGGCACCAGCCGGGCGTGCTCGCCCGCCGCGCTGGAAAGCTTCATCAATCGCGGATCCGGCGGCTTGCGGAAGCGGCCACCCCACAGGCGTGTCGTCTGGTTCATCCGGGTCCTCCTCCCCAGGATAAGAATGGCCTCTTGACCCCGCAGCCAGCAAACGAAACGATCTCCGGCGACCTAGTCCGGAATGGAATACCCATGGCCCCGCGGCTTCCGCCCTCCTCGACCGCCATGCGCGCCTTCGTCACCGTCGCCCGGTTGGGCTCGACCGCACGCGCCGCCGGCGCGGTCAACCTGACGCAGAGCGCGGTCTCCAAGCAGATCCTGTCGCTTGAGCATCATCTCGGTGTCGCGCTGTTCGAGCGCCAGCCGCTCGGCCTGAAGCTGACCGAGGCTGGGGCGATCTACCTGCCCTATGCCGAGGCTGCGCTGGAGCAGATGGAGCGCGGCGCGATGCGGCTGGCCGAGCGCGCCGCCATCGCCCGGCCGATCCGGCTGCACATGGTCGCCATCGCCGGCGAGCGCTGGCTGATGGAGTGCTTCCCCGTCTTCGCCGAGGCTCATCCCGGCGTCGACGTCCAGTTCACCAATTATGTCAGCGAGAGTGAGACGGAGGAGCCCGATATCGAAATCAACCATGGCACGCCGCCCTGGCCCGGCAAGGAGGCGCATTACCTCTTCGGCCGGGACGTCGCCCTCGTCGCAGCGCCGGAATTGCTGGAGCGCATGGGCGGCTTCCGCCGCGCCGCCGACATCCAGAAGATGACCCTGCTGCAGCATTTCCAGATGCCGGCCTTCTGGGCGGAGTTCACCGAAGCCCATGGCCTGCGCGGCGCGGTGCCTGCCCATACCGTCCGCTACGGCTATTATTCGGTCATCATCCGTGCAGCCGTCGCAGGGCTCGGCGTCGCGCTGGCACCGCGCTGCTACGTCGCCGAGGAGCTGGCCTCCGGCGCCTTGGTCAATCCGCTCGATATCGGTTTCACCAGCGTCACGGGCTGCTGGCTGCTCCGCAGCCTCGACCTGCCCTCCCGCCCCGGCCTCGACGATTTCATCGCCTGGTTGAAGGCCGAGGCTGCAACCTTCGATACGGTGACCCGAGCGGCCTGAGCATCGCAACCTCCTCGCCCGCCATGCGTTGATACGGCACAGGAGGAGCCGTCATGATCACTTTTCTCCCCGCGCCCGATCATGTCCTCGCCATCGCGCTCAGCGGCACGATCGAGCCGGCCGACATCGAACGCGTCGCAGCCGATCTGGAAGAGCGGCTGAGCCGGCACGAGAAGGTCTCGATCCTCGCCGACCTCACCGCCTTCAACGACATGACGCTCGCCGCCGCCTGGACGGATGCGCGCTACGGCTTCAGCAAGCTCTGGGAACTCAAGCGCTTTCCGAAGGAGGCGATCATCATCGAGGAAGGTTGGCTGGAGCGCACGGCCCGACTCTTCGCCCCGGTGATCCCCTTCGTGCAGATCCGCACCTTCCCACCAGCCGAGCGCGAAGCCGCCCTCGCCTGGGCCGCCGACATCGAAGGCGGTCCCAACGCCTGATGATACGGAGGCGCCCATGCCCGCCAGCAAGCGCAAATGGTCGGCCGAGGTCTCCCGCAGGAGCGATGCCCTCGACCTTCAGAGCGAGGTCTTCAAGCAGGGCGATCCACGCCGCATCGCCCGCTCGCTGAAGCGCTCGGCCGAACGCAGCCAGCGGCGGAAATCGAGTCCCTACCGCTCGGCCATGTCGATGCTGAGCTTCTATATCAACCGCGCCGGCCGGAACCTGCCCGAGGAACGGCGCAGCACTCTGGAGGCCGCCAAGCACAGCCTGCGCCGGCTCTTCCACCGGCGGTGACGCCGCGCGTCAGCTGCGGGCAAAGGTCTCGTCGAAGGCGTAGCCCGCGCCTCGCACGGTCCTGAGCGGATCCTTGGCGTTGGCAGGGGTGATCGCCTTGCGCAGGCGCCCGACATGGACGTCGACCGTGCGCTCGTCGATATAGACGTCGCGGCCCCAGACAGCGTCGAGGAGTTGGGCGCGGGAGTAGACGCGGCCCGGCGCCTGCATCAGGAACTCCAGCAGGCGGAACTCTGTCGGCCCGAGATGCAGCTCGCTTCCGGCCCGGCGCACACGCCGCGTGGTGCGGTCGAGTTCAAGATCGCCAGCCGAGAGAAGCCCCGCCACATGGCCCGGCTTCGCCCGGCGCAGCAGCGCCTGGATACGCGCCGTCAGCTCCGGCAGGGAGAAAGGCTTCACGACATAGTCGTCGGCGCCGGTGGCGAGGCCGCGCACCCGCTCGGTCTCCTCACCGCGCGCCGTCAGCATGATGATCGGCACACGCTCGGTGTCGCGCCGCGAGCGCAGCCGGCGGCAAAGCTCGATGCCGGACAGCCCCGGCAGCATCCAGTCGAGCAGGACGAGATCGGGCGTGTGGTCGCGCAGATGCAGTTCGGCATCGTCACCGCGCGCCACGCTGTCGACCTCGAAGCCCTCGGCTTCCAGGTTATAGCGCAACAGCAGGGTGAGAGGCTCCTCGTCCTCGACGATCAGAATGCGTGCCGCCATCTCTTGCTTCCGTTCCTGGGCTCGTCATGGCCGGTTTGGCCCGACCATCTCCGGACCGGCGCCCTCCTGTCATCTCCGGGCAGGCATTGCGCCTTGCCCGGGAATGACACGCCGGCTCCCGGCAGGCTCAGCTCCCCGTGACCGCCTCGACCTCGATATTCGTGGTGTCGAGCTTCGGCCGGTTCACGTCGAGCGAATCGCCCGTGATGAGGTAGTGAATCGTCTCGGCAATATTGGTGGTGTGGTCGCCGATGCGCTCGATGTTCTTCGCGCAGAACAGCAGATGCGTGCAGAAGGTGATGTTGCGCGGATCCTCCATCATATAGGTCAGGAGCTCGCGGAACAGCGAGGTGTAGAGCGCGTCGATCTCGTCGTCGCGGCGCCAGACCTCGAGCGCCTTCTGCTCGTTGCCGGCGGCATAGGCGTCGAGCACGTCCTTGAGCTGGGCCTGAACGAGGCGGCTGATGTGCTCCAGCCCGACAACGGCGCGATGCGGCGGCTGGAACTGCCCGGAGATGGCAACGGCGCGCTTGGCGATATTCTTGGCGAGATCGCCGACGCGCTCGATGTCGGCCGCGATGCGGATGGCCGAGATCAGCTCGCGCAGGTCGTTGGCGAGCGGCTGGCGCCGGGCGATGGTCAGCACCGCCTTCTCCTCGACCTCGCGCTGGAGGTTGTCGAGGCGCTGGTCCGCGCTGATGATCTTCTGGGCCAGCGTCGTGTCGCGGCGCACCAGCGCCACGGTCGAGTCGCCCAGCATACGCTCGGCCATGCCGCCCATTTCGGCGAGGCTGCGGCGAAGGCC
>JARYGW010000223.1:0-9985 GCA_033792295.1 Allobosea sp. | reverse complement strand
GATGCCGGAACGCCGCTCGTGCAAAGCATCGATGCCGACGATGTTCCCATTGTCACCGTTACGCTCGCCTCGGCGAAGTATGACGACTACGCCCTGAGACGGGTGGCCGAGCGCATGGCTGAGCGCCTGCGCAGCACCGAAAACGTCTCGGTGGTTGGCATCAAGGGCGGCAGGGGGCGGGAAATCGCCATCGAGCTCGATCCAGACCGGCTCCAGGCCTTCGGCGTCACGTTGAGTCAGGCCTATGCCGCTTTCACCGCGAGCAATCTGTCCATGCCGCTGCAGCCGGCCGTGCGCGACGGCAGGGTCGAAGCCATCAAACTATCTGCCTCCTTCATGTCGGCCGACGACGTCCGCAACCAGATCGTCGGCATCCATGAGGGGCGGCCGGTCTATGTGCGCGACGTAGCGACGGTCACCGACGGGCCGCCCTCGGAAGTGACCGCCTTCAGCCGCTTCTCCTTCGGACCCGGCGATCCTCGCTTCGGCAAGGGGGACACGACGGATATGCCGGCGGTGACCATCGCCGTCGCCAAGAAGAAAGGCGCTAACGCCGTGGTCGTGGCCAATGCGGTGATCGACCGGATCGAGCGCATGCAGACTGCCTTCGTGCCGAAGGGCGTGCAGGCTATCGTTACCCGCAATGACGGTGAAAAGGCCGACGCGGCAGTAAACCTGCTGCTGGAACACCTCCTCGTCGCGCTCGGCACCGTAGGACTGGTGCTGATTTTCTTCCTCGGCTGGCGCGAGGCAATGATCGTCATGGTCACGGTGCCGTTGATCCTGTCGATCACGCTTCTCGCCGATCTGCTCGGCGGGGTGACCATAAACCGGGTAACCCTGTTCGCGCTGATCCTAGCGCTGGGCCTACTGGTGGACGCGGCGATCGTCGTGATCGAGAACATCCATCGCCACTACGGAGCCGCGCGCTTCCACGCCAGCAAGGAGGCCGTGACCGTCCGGGCGACCAACGAGATCGGCAACGCCACCAATCTCGCGACCTTCGCGGTAATGCTCGTCTTCGCCGCGCTGTTTCTCGTCACCGGGATGGCGGGCGACTATTTCTATCCTATCGCCTTCAACGTCCCGATCGCCATGGCGGCCTCGGTCGTCGTGGCCTACATCGTCACGCCGTGGGCGGCCAATCGCTGGCTGCACCGCCACCAGGTCCACGAGGAAGACGAGCACGCGCAAGAGGCCAGCCATGGCCAACCGGGAAGGATGGAGCGCCTCTATCTTCACCTCATCGCGCCCTTGCAGCAGAACCGCAGCGCACGCCTTGCCTTCGGAGCGATGGTACTCGCCCTAATGACCGCGTCCGTCATGCAGGGAGCTTGGCAGTTCGTCCGGCCCGCCGGTGTGGGAGGAGCGGTCTCGCCGCTCGGCGTCGCCGTCGGCTTCTTGCCCAAGGACAACAAGAACACGTTCAACATCGTGGTCTCGATGCCGGAAACCACGCCGGTGGAAGCCACCGACCGTTTCGTGCGCGAGGTGGCGACGCTGCTTGCCTCGGAAAAGCACGTCCTCAACCACCAGAGCTGGATCGGGCAAGCAGGTGTCGAGGATTTTAACGGCCTGTTCAAGGGCACTGCGGGGCGCACCGGCAATCACGTGGCGGAAATCCGCGTAAACCTGACTGACAAGCACGACAGGAAGAAAAGCTCCATCGACATCGTGCGGGAGCTGAGACCGAAGGTCGACGCGCTCCGTCGCTCCTACCCCGGCGCGAAGGTCGCTCTTGTCGAGGACCCGCCGGGGCCACCGCTGCGCTCGACCGTGCTCGCCGAGCTCTACGGCCCGGATTCCGAGGGACTGCGGATCCTGTCCGCCGAGGTCCGCCAAGCATTCGAGAAAACCCACGACGTCGTCGACCTCACGGATACGGAACCGGCCGACGTGGCCGAGCATCGTATCGTGCCCGACAAGGAGAAGGCCGCTCTGTCCAAGGTCTCAACGGCCCAGATCGCCGAGGCTCTTTCGCTCGTCTTTGGCGGCAAGACCTTGAGCCGAGCGCACCTGCCCGACGAGAAGAACGCGGTCGACGTCCGAGGTTTCGTGCCGCGCCGCTTCGCGGTCGATCCGACGCGTCTGGACAGGGTGTTCGTCGGCAACGCCGACGGAAAGCCTGTCCCGCTTTCGGAGCTCGTCGCGATCCTTCCTGCCGCTGCGGACAGGCCGGTCCTTCACCGCGACAATGAGAAGGTGACTTTCGTCGGAGCGGAACTCTCGAACTCCGTGCCGTTCTACGCCGTGCTGGATCTTCAGAAGCGGCTGAATGGCATCACAGCTCCAGATGGCCGGCCGCTGAGAACCGGTAATCTCGGTTTCAACGAGGACGCGCCCGACACCATCGACGGCTACCAATTGCTATGGGGCGGCGAGATGAGAATGACGCTCGATGTCTATCGCGACATGGGCATCGCGCTCGGCGGCGCCCTGCTCGCGGTGTATTTTCTGCTCGTCGCCTACTATCGCTCCTTTCTGGTCCCGATGATCGCGATGTCGTCAGTGCCTCTCGGTGTCATCGGTATCTTCCCGGGCCACTGGCTTGTTGGGGCGGATTTCTCGGCCACCTCGATGGTCGGCATCATCGCGCTCTCCGGTGTCGTGATCCGCAACTCTTTGCTGATCATCGACTTCATTCAGGACAACCTGAAACACGGCATGGCGCTCGACGTCGCGACCAGGCAGGCCGGCGCCGTGCGGCTGCGTCCGATCCTGCTGACCACGCTGGCCATTATTCTGGGCTCGGCGATCATGGTGACGGACCCCGTTTTCGGCGGCTTGGCCATCTCGCTGATTTTCGGCACGGTGGTCTCTACCGCACTCACCGTCTTCGTCGTGCCGATCCTCTACGAGCTCGACGCGAAGAGGCGACTCGGCCACGCGGCAGCTCACTCCGAAGAATCCGGTGCATGATGACGATCGGCGGACCGCGATCGGGGAACTGAAATGGAAGCGATCTCGATTGTCATGATCTTGATGATCGCCGTGATCATCAGCGGCGTCATATCGCGAATGCTTCCATTTCCTGTGCCCTTGCCGCTTGTTCAGGTCGCCTTCGGCGCTGCCATCGCGTTGGTTGCCAATCTCGGGGTCACACTCGATCCCAAGATCTTCTTCCTCCTGTTCATCCCTCCGCTCCTGTTCTTGGACGGTTGGCGTATTCCGAAGGAAGGATTGCTTCGCGACAAGGGGATCATCATCGAGCTGGCGTTGGGGCTTGTCATCTTCACCGTCGTCGGCCTCGGCTTCCTCATAAACTCGATGATCCCGTCAATGCCGCTTGCTGTGGCATTCGCTCTGGCGGCAATCGTCTCTCCGACGGACCCCGTTGCTGTTTCCTCGATCGCCGCGCGCGTACCGATCCCCAAGCGGCTCATGCACATCCTGGAAGGCGAATCGCTTCTCAATGACGCCTCCGGCCTCGTCTGCATGCGATTTGCCGTTATCGCTGCGCTGTCGGGGTCTTTTTCGCTCGTCGAGGCCTCGCTTAGCTTTTTATGGCTGGCTGCAGGAGGCATCGCGGGCGGAGCCGGCGTGACCTGGAGCGTTTCCCGCCTCAAGAACTGGGTATCGCGCAAGCTCGGCGAGGATACCGGCTCGCAAATTCTCATCAGCCTCGTCATTCCCTTCGCAGCCTACCTGATTGCCGAGCACCTACGCGCATCCGGGATCCTCGCGGCAGTGACGGCGGGTCTGGTCATGAGCTATTCGGAACAGACCGGGCAGGCTCTTGCGACCACCCGTATCCGCCGCTCCGGGGTATGGGACACGGCCCAATTCGCTCTAAACGGCGCGATGTTCGTCCTGCTGGGCGAGCAGCTTCCCCGGATCGCGGCGGGTGCTGCGGACGTGGTGCGCGAGACAGGTCACCATGAGCCTGCCTGGCTCATCGTCTATGTCCTTGCAATCAATCTTGCTCTTTTGGCGCTGCGGTTCTTGTGGGTCTGGGTATCGTTGAGATTCACCATGTACCGGGCGACACGTAGAGGGCAAAAACAGGAAACTCCGAGCTGGCGACTAATTGCCGCGACCTCGCTCGCGGGCGTCCGCGGCGCCATCACGCTGGCCGGCATCCTGACGCTTCCGCTCCTGCTCGAAGACGGCTCGCCGTTCCCGACGCGCGATCTCGCTATCTTTCTCGCCGCCGGCGTCATCATCGTCTCCCTGATCGGCGCGAGCATCGGTCTGCCAATTCTGTTGAAGGGGGTGAAGCTGCCACCCGAGTCTCATGATCAGGTCGCAGAAGATCGAGCGCGTATCGCAGCCGCCGAAGCGGCCATACGTGCCGTTGAGAACGTACAGGCTGGCCTCGCGGCCAACCGCGCAGATGCTGATCTCTACGCCTCGGGCGCCGCACATCTCGTAGAGTTCTATCGGCAGCGCATCTCAGCCTATTCCGCGGCAGAGGCCGATGAGCTGGAAAGCCGTCGTCGTGCTCGTGACATCGACAACCAGCTTTGGATGAACGCCCTCAGAGCAGAGCGCGATGCCGTCTATGCCGAGGCTCGCGCACGCAGACTACCGGACGAGATCACCCGCAAACTGGTGCGGGAGATCGATCTGAACGAGGCACGACTGGGCGTGGGATCATGATCGGCCGCCGATATCGGATGGGTCTTGAATAGGCGCTCGCTGTTCTTTTCCCAAGATCAATTGCCCCTCTGCTCGGCGTGGTCGTGCTTTGAGTTCTGTCGGGGGCGCTGGCTGGGCCAAAGATGCTTCGCGATAGCCAGGTCGCTGCTCTGAGTGCCCTCGTGACGGTCTACGCAGCTACGACGCGTCAACGTGATCCGGATCGAGATCCAGCGAGCCGGCGCCGGCATCGCCCGGATCCAGGCGGCGCATTACCACCTTTTCGATTTCGCGCAGCCACAGCACCGAGCTCGCGACAGCGATGCAGAGCAGCCAGTCGCTGATGCTCAAGGAGACTGTGGAGAACGCCTTCTGCAGAAACGGCATATAGATCGCCCCGGCATGCAGCATCAGCGACAATGCGACCGAGAGCCAAAGCCAGCGGTTTCGGAACGGCCGCTGAAAGGCACTGAGCTCGTCTGAGCGCGCATTGAAGACGTTGAAGAGCTGGAACATCACCAAGGTGGTGAACGCCATCGTCTGCCCGTAGGCGATCGTACCCGAGCCCTCGATCAGCCCGCCAGGAAGGGCTCCATCGAGGACGAGCAGCGTTCCAGTTGCCATGACGACGCCGACAAAAACGATTCCCACCCACATCCGGCCGGTCATTACCCCTTCGTCGAGCGGTCGCGGCGGCTGGCTCATAACGTCGTCGTCGGCAGGGTCGACGCCGATGGCGAGCGCAGGCGCGCCGTCGGTGACGAAATTGATCCAGAGAAGCTGGGTCGCCAAAAGCGGCAATGCAAGACCGCCGATGCCGGCTCCGCTGAGGCCGATCGTGCCGGCGAGGAGAATGCCAAAGAACATCGTCATGACTTCGCCGATGTTCGACGAGAGCAGGTAGCGCAGAAATTTCCGAATGTTGGCGAAGATCGCTCGCCCCTCTTCGACCGCGGCGACAATGGTCGCGAAATTGTCGTCCGCCAGAACCATGTCCGCTGCCTCCTTGGAGACGTTGGTGCCGGTGACCCCCATCGCGATGCCTATGTCGGCTGCTTTCAGCGCCGGCGCGTCGTTGACGCCGTCGCCGGTCATAGCGACCGTTTCTCCCGTCCGCTGAAGAGCCTGCACGATCCGCAGCTTGTGCTCGGGATTGACGCGCGCGTAGACGGAGACCTTTCTCACCGTACGGTCGAGCTCTTCGTCCGTCATGGCCTGGATTTCGGCGCCCGCGACCACCTCGTCGTCCATGGAAATGCCGAGCTCGCGCGCGATGACGCTCGCGGTTTTGGGATGGTCTCCGGTGATCATGAGGCAGCGGATGCCCGCAGCCTTCGCCCGCCCCACAGCTTCGCGCGCCTCGAGCCGTGGCGGATCGATCATGCCGATCAGGCCGATGAAGACGAGCTCGCGCTCCATCGCCTCCTCGAACTGGCCGCCCTCGGAAAGCTTTGCGGGCAGCGAGCGGAAGGCGACGCCGAGCGTACGCAGCGCTTCTTCGGCGAGCGCTTCGTTGCTGGTCATGATCTCGATCCGGCGCGCATCGGTGAGCGGTACGGCGTCCTGCCCAACGAGTTCGTGAGTGCAGTGGACGAGCAACACGTCGGGAGCCCCCTTGGTCACCAGGACGAGGCGTTCGGGCCGCTCCGCATCGCGGTGGATCGTGCTCATCAGCTTGCGTTCGGACGAGAATGGCACCTCCCCGACCCGACCGAAGCGCGCATCGAGCGCCTCCGTCAGCAGGCCGGCCTTGCGCGCGGCGACGATGAGCGCCACCTCCGTCGGGTCGCCGTGCACGACCCAGCCCTCCTCGCGCTCACTGAGCAACGCGTTGTTTGCACGCTCGGCAGCCGTCAGCGCGCGCAGGATCTCAAATTGAAGGAGGCCGTCGGAAGGCTCCGCCTCGCGGAGCTCGACCTGGCCATTTGGCGCATATCCGGTTCCTGAAAGGTTGGCGCAGCCGCTCGCCGTTATGATCCGGCGCACCGTCATCTCGTTCTTGGTCAGAGTGCCGGTCTTGTCCGAAGCAATGACGGTCGCGGAGCCTAGCGTCTCTACTGCGGAGAGGCGGCGAATGATCGCTCTGCTGCGCGCCATGCGCTGCATGCCGAGCGATAGGACGGCCGTGACGACCGCCGGCAGTCCTTCCGGCACCGCGGCCACGGCGAGCGCGACGCCGAGAAGCATCACGTCGACCGTGCGGGAAAAGCCGCGGACCTCCGACAAGAGGAGGATGGTTGCGATGACGGTAGCCGCGATCAGAACGACGGTGACCGCAAGCACCTTGCCGACGCGCCCAAGCTCCTTCTGCAACGGCGTCGCTTCGTCTGGGGCCTTCTCCAGCATGCCGCTGATACGACCGATCACCGTTCTCATGCCGGTCGCCGTGACGACGGCGCGGCCATGCCCGTAGATGGCAGTGGTGCCGCTGAAGAGCATGTTGCGCTGGTCGCCGATCTCCACCCTGTCGGGAATGGCGGCGATATCCTTGGATACGGGCAGGCTCTCGCCGGTGAGCGCAGCCTCCATCGTCTGCAGCGCGGCGGACTGGATCAGCCGGGCATCGGCGGGGATCGTGTCCCCCTCGGCGATGAGGATTATGTCCCCCGGCACGAGGTCAGCGGAGGCGATGCTCGTTCGAGCCCCGTCGCGGATGACGTCCGAGCGCATGGCGGACAATTGGCGCAAAGCCGCCGCGGCGCGCTCCGCCCGGGCCTCCTGAATATAGCCCAGCAGCCCATTGAGAATGACGATGGCGAAGATGGCCAGAGCTTCGTAGGGAAGCTCAGCCTCCCCTTCGTGCCACCAAACGGCCGCGGAGATCGTCGCTGCGGCGAGCAGGAGGAGCACCAAGATGTCGGTAAACTGCGCAAGCAGCTTCAGCCATTCCGGTCGTGGCGGCGGCGCATCGAGCTCGTTGGGACCATATTCCGTCAGGCGACGCTTTGCTTCGGCTTCGCCGAGGCCGAAGCTGGGGTCCGCGGCTGCAGCCGAGAGCGCGTCTTCGCATGTCTGCCGATACGGTTCGTCAGATTCGGAATTTGAGGCCGTGACGAGCATGCTCAGGAATGCGACTGATCGTCGATGAACAGCGACCACACCGCCAAGAACAGCGCTGCGATCAGCGGGCCGATGACGAAGCCGTTCATGCCGATAAGCGAAAGGCCGCCGACGGTCGAGACAAGGACGACATAGTCCGGAAGACGCGTTCCCCTGCCGACCAGAAGTGGACGCACGAGATTGTCGACTGTGCTGATCACCAGCGTGCCGATTGCAAGGAGTATCGCTCCTCTCACGTAGTCGCCTGAGAGCAGCAAATATCCCGTGGCGGGCAGCCAGACCAGCGCCGCGCCCACCGCCGGCAATAAAGATAGGATCGCCATCAACACGCCCCACAGGATCGCTCCGTCGAGGCCCAGCGCCCAAAAGGCGATTCCGCCGATCCCCCCCTGCATTGCTGCAATAATGACGTTGCCTTGGATCGTCGCTTTCACGACGGACGCGAATTTGCTCAGGATATGACCTGTGTGTCGCTTATCCAGGGGGCTCGCTCTACGAAGGACGTCCGTCAGGTCAGCTCCATCGCGAAAGAGGAAGAACAGAAGATACAGCATGATGCCGAGGCTGACGAAAAGCTCCGCCGTGTTCTGCCCGAAAGTCACGGCTCCTCCAGCGATCGTTTGAGTAGCTTGCAAGAGGAAGGAGGTCAGTCGCGCTTGGATCTCTGCGAGATTGCCGAGGTTCAGCGTCGTCAGCGCGTCGAGGACGAACGGAGGCATTTCGCGACGGATTCGCGCGAGCACCGCAGCGAGATCGAGTTCTTGCGAGCTGATCCGGCGATAGAAGCTGGCAGCTTCCTGCGCGAGCGACGCTAGGATCAGCGTGACTGGAACTACGACGATGTAAATGCAGACCGTTACGCTGATCGTCGCCGCCAGATTATGGCGCCCCCCTAACCATTCCAAAAGTCTTCGGTGCAGCGGGGTAAACAGGATCGCTAAAATGACGGCCCAGAGGACGGCGCCGTAGTAGGGGAGCAAAAGCCAGATGAACGCCGCCGTCACTATGACGACGACGGCCATGAAGCTGAGCGTTTCGATCGTCCTCCTGGGTATCATCCAGTGTTCGCCTCCGTCGCCCCAAGCTCCTCTATCGCGAACCAGACGACATGACACGCGGCAGAAACGAAATATCGGAGTGCTACCGATGCGCATCCCCGACGACCCAGGCTCCAGGTCTTCCCGCCGCGTGCAAAAAAGGGGGGAGGCGCGACGGGCGCGCCAGTCGACCCACCTGCTCCAATGCCTCGTCGCTCTCAAGTGGAAGTCGCCGCCGTCTTGCTTTCGGGCAAGGCGCCCGCCCGGTTCATCGATCGATAGCGGCGGCTGCCTTGATCGCTCTTGGTCGTGAGCCAGATCCTAGAGACTCAGGAACCGGCTCGGCAGCGCGTTCCGGCGCGTCCGCAAGGGGATGCAGGCTGACGGCCAGCCCGCGGATCTGAGGCCCGCGGTCGACCACCACAGCCCTGGACACAGCCTTCGGAAACGGATGCCGCGATCAGGTCGTAAATTAGATTGCATGCTCATTATTTTTAAGCTACCAATGTTGAACACATGCATAATCCGACATTCACGCTCACTTCCAATCTCCTGTTGAGTGGCCGCCAATGGCGGAAGCTCTGCGAGACCGCTCTCGCAGCTCATGGGATTTCCCAGGCACGGGCGGCAGTCTTGGTTTGGGCGCATCGGCTTGGCGACGGCGTCAGGCAGGTAACGCTGGCCAATCATATCGGGATCGAAGGAACGTCGCTGGTCCGGCTCCTCGACCAGCTCAGCGCGGCGGGCCTCCTTCTTCGTCGGGACGATCCCAGCGACCGGCGTGCCAATGCGATCTGGCTGACCGCCGAAGGCGCGCGTCTCGCGGGCAAGATCGAGCAGATTCTAACAGAATTGCGGGATCGCGTTCTACGCGACGTGAGCCCGGCCGAGATTGCGGCCGCGCTGAAGGTGATGGACGCGATCAACCGGGCCAGCAGCATCGAGCCAGAGGAGGCTCAGCTCCCTGAGACGGTCGCGTGACCTTTCCCTCATGGCGTGACTGGCTATTTTCGGCGAAAGCCTTCACCGCGGCGATGCTCGCCCTTTACATTGCCCTCGCCTGCGACCTGCCTCGGCCCTATTGGGCGATGACGACGGTCTATGTCGTCGCCAATCCCCTGTCCGGCACGACGAACTCGAAGGCTCTTTATCGCACCCTCGGCACACTGCTGGGCGCTACGGCCGCGGTCGTGCTCGTTCCGTTGTTCGTCAATGCTCCGGAGTTGCTGACCCTTGCCGTGGCGCTCTGGGCCGGGTGCCTATGTTACGCCGCGGCTCTGGACCGGACGCCGCGCGGCTACGTCTTCATG
>JARYGW010000222.1:0-9989 GCA_033792295.1 Allobosea sp. | reverse complement strand
AGGCTCGAGACAGGGCGCTTGCGCGCATAGTCGAGCTGCCCTTGTGACGGGTCGATGCCGCTCAACGCCGCCGGCGCGCAGCGATCGGAGATCAACTGTGTCGAGGCGCCGTTGCCGCATCCGATATCGGCCCAGCGCAGGCCTTTGGGGGCGGCGAGCCAATCGAGGAAGACATCTCCCGCGAGACGGCTCCACTTGCCCATCATTTCTTCATAGGCGGCGCCGTCGTTGAAGCGGATCTGCTGCTCGACCATATCGACAGCCTTTTCCAACGATTCAGAGGCGGGACTATCGATCTGGAAATTGGGGCCGGCAAGCCTTACCTCCGGTGTCCCCTGCGGAGAACGCTCATGCCCCAGACCTGGATGATCACCGGTGCCAATCGCGGCATCGGTCTTGCCATCGCGACAGAACTCCTGCGCCGAGGCGACCATGTCATCGCGGCGGCGCGCGATCCGCAGGCGAAGGCGCTGGCCGAACTCGCCGCCGCATATCCCGGTCAATTCACCCCGCTCGCGCTCGACGTCACTTCCGATGCCAGCGTGGCGGCGGCCAAGGAAGCGCTCGCGGGGCGCGCCATCGATGTCTTGCTCAATAATGCCGGGCTCTACGGTCCGCGCGACCACCAAAGTGGCCTCGATGTCGATTTCGGTGCCTGGCGCGAGGTCTTCGAGGTGAATGTCTATGCGCCGCTCAGGGTGGCGCAGGCCTTCCTGTCGAATGTCGAGGCGGGGAACGGACGCAAGATCGCGACGATCTCAAGCCGTATGGGCTCGCTCGGCGCCAATCCCGGCAACGCGCTGATCTATCGCTCCTCGAAGGCTGCGGTGAACATGACGATGGTGGTATTCGGCAACGCCGTTCGGTCGAGCAACGTCACCGTATTGCTGCTCCATCCAGGTTGGGTCCAGACCGATATGGGCGGTGGCGGTGCGGACATCACACCTGCCGAAAGCGCCGCCGGGCTGATCCGCACCATCGACGCCTCAGGCATGGCCGAGACCAACAGCTTTCGCGACTACAAGGGCGAAAAGATCGCCTGGTAAGGCGATGGCGGTTCAGTTCGCCCGGGCCGAGGCGAGCCAGAGGCCCCCGCCGATCATGAGGCTACCGCTGAATTTCGACATCAGCCGGACGCGTCTTTGCGAGAGCAGATGCCCCGCCCGGCCGGACAGCATGGCATAGGTTCCGTCGCTCAGCGCGGCGAAGGCCAGAGCCGTCATGCCCATCATCGCGATCTGGGTGGCTTGGTCGCGCGCCGGGTCGAGGAACTGCGGGAAGAAGGCACCGAAGAACAGCATCATCTTCGGGTTGCTCAGCGCAACCAATGCGCCCTGCAGGAAGAAGCCGCCGCGCGGCGGCCTGGCAGGCGCTGATCCCTCGGTCCCGGCGCCGGCCGTGCGGAACATTTTCCAGCCGAGCCAGATCAGATAGGCGGCGCCGGCGAGCCGCAGCCACTCGAACCAGTGGCCGAGCGCTGCGATGACCGAGCTCAGGCCGATGCCGGCGACCACAATCATGATCGCCAATCCGGCCTGCGTTCCTGCCACGTTGAGGAGGCCGGCGCGGGTACCGTGCCTCAGGCTGTTGGCGACGATCAGCGTGACCGTGGGCCCGGGAACGATGATGATGACGATGCAGGCGATGAGATAGGCGGCATAGACTTCGAGCGACATGGCGCGGGTCTCCGGCGGTGCCGGAAAGTGATCTGCCGATTTCAGCGCTCTGTCCAGCCGTCCCGGCAATCGCCGAAGGGGAGGTTGCGATGGATTCGAAGCGCTTTGCCGTCTGGCCGCTGACGCCGGAACGCTGGGGCGATCTGGAGGATCTCTTCGGCCCGCAAGGGCCCTCTTACGGCTGCTGGTGCAATCATTTCCGCATGCCGCAACGCCTGCGCATGCCGCTTCTCGGGGCGGGCGCGCGCCAGTTGTTCGAGGAACGGGTCAGGCGAGGACCGCCGCCGGGCGTGCTGGCTTATGCGGACGACGAGGCCGTCGGCTGGCTGCAGGTCGGGCCGCGGGCGCACGTCCCCGAATGGAACAATCCACGCCGCGCCTCGACGCCTTTGCCTGACGCCCCGGCCGAAGACGAGCGCAACTGGGCCGCGTCCTGCTTCTTCGTTCGCAAGGGATTTCGTGGAAAGGGCGTAACGGGAGCTCTGCTCGCCGGAGCGGTTGCGTTCGCACGGGAGAGCGGTGCGCGGCTGGTCGAGGCGGCAGCGATGGATAATCGCGACAAGCGCAGCCCGGAAGGGCTCTATGTCGGGCCGGAAAGCGTGTTCCGCCGCGCGGGTTTCGTGGAGGTCGCGAGGCAGAAGCCGGGGAGGCCTCTGCTCAGGCTGATGCTCTAGGAGCCGAGGCTCTGGAGGAAGGCCGTCAGCCGATCGAGTGCCTGGCCTCCCTCCGGCCGGTCGAGGTCGAACTGATATTCGTGCGGCAGCTTCGGTTCAGTGTCGGGCGGGAAGAACAGCGTGTCCACCTTGACGCCGCGGTCGCGCAGGGCCTGGGTCATCGCCACCGATTGCGGTGCCAGCGGATCGCCGTTTCCGACAGAGAGAAAACTCGGCGGGAAGGCTTCAGTCACGTAGCGCGGTACGGCCGCTTCGGTGATGCGGTCGCTCTCCAGCGGGTTCGCCGTGCCGAAATAGGCGAAGAGCGCGGACCGCACGAAGCTGCTGAAGAGGCCGGTGAAATCGAGGGCCGTCAGATCGAAGACGCCACAGAACAGAGCAACGCCCTTGAGACGGCTGGGTTCGATGGCGGGCTGCAAGCCGAGCAATGTCGCATAGTCCCTGCCCGTCAACCCGGCGGCGAGCTGGGCCGCGATATGGGCGCCGGCCGAATCGCCAGCGAGCACGATCCTGCCGGCATCGATGCCCAGGCGAGCGGATTCCCGCTGCAGGAAGCCCAGCGCCCTGTTCGCCTGCAGCACGGGCGTCGGATACTGCGCCGCCGGGGCGCGGCTGTAGCCGACCGCGACGGTCGCATAGCCCTTGCCGGCGAGGATCTTGAGGTAAGGCGCGACATCCTGCCGGTCACCGCCGACGAAGCCGCCACCATGGATCCAGACCAGCAGCGGGCGGCCGGGTTGGGCTCCGTCGGAAGGTAGGTAAATGTCGAGCCGTTCATCCGACGCGTCGCCATAGGCGATGTCGCGCTGCTCACGGATGCCCGCAGGAACATGTTTCGCGAGAGCCGCATTGGTCTTCGAGGCGCCATAGGAGAACATGCTCCGAATGAGCCATGCCGAAGGCCAGGGCGAGAGAACGAAGGCCGCATAGATGGCGAATGCGATGCCGAGACAAAGGAGGAGAATCCGGATCGCGCGTGGCCTCATGGCGTGAACGCTAGAGATTTGGCGGAGCATTGACTAGTGCCTCGCCATGCCGCTGCTCCAGGCGGACCAAATGCGGAGAGCGGCGTTGTCTGTTTCCTGTCTAAATAACTGAATCAATTTGTTTTTTTCTTGCCCGTTAACCGCTCGTTCGTTCGCGCATGCGAAACGGGAATCGGACGACGGGCGGTGACGATGAGACGGCGACTGGGACTGACGGCGAAGATCATGATGCTCTTCGTCCTGCTGAGCGTTGCGGCGGCGCTCGGGCTCGTCAGCGTGCTGCGCGGTCTCGACGATGTCCGCAGCATCGACAGGGAAGCCTTCATGGGGATCGCGCTGGCGAGCAGCGCCTCGTTGCTGGCCAGTCGCGTCGCGAATGCGGCTCTGCTGGGCCGGCTCGATGCCGATGCCTCGGCCGCCGAAATCGAAGCCTCTCTCGAACAGCTCGACGGGGCGATCGAGCTCGTCGATGCGGCGCGGGCACATTTCATCGCGACCTTGTCCAAGGCGATGAACGAGGCCAATCCGACGCTGAACGCCCGGATCAACACCTTCATCGCCTTCCAGCGCAGCATCGTCGATATCGGCCGGCGCGTTTCCGCCAGGGCTGCGGTACTGGAGGCCGGTGCGGAGGAGGCGCGGCTCAATGTCAGCCAGATCATCGCCGTCACCTCGGCGATGCGCGACGATCTGGCGAAGACGGCAGGCGTGGCGACGGTCCGTGCCGGCGCGCGGGCGGAATGGGTGCGGTTGCGCACCATTGCCGTGGCCCTGTTGTTGCCGCTGGGGGGCGGCCTCGTCGCCTTCTTCCTGCTGCGCCGCCATCTGACGCGCCCGCTGCGCGAGCTGATGGCGTCGATCCGGACCGCGACCAGTTCGAACGAGATCATCGCCGTGCCGCATTGCGGCCGTTCCGACGAGATCGGGCAGCTCGCCCGCACGGTGCAGCAGCTCAGCGAGGTGCGGGCGACGCTGGTGACGCGCGACACGGAGGCCGGGCAGGCCCGCCAGCTTCAGCGGCTGCGCAGCCAGGAATTGGCGCATATCGCCGACGAGTTCGAGGAGCGGCTCGGCGTTCTGCTGGGCGAGATCGGCCGGGCGAGCGAGGTTCTGCGTGCGACGTTGCAGGATGCCGCCGTACGCGTCGAGCAAGTGTCGAAAAGCTCCGAGATCGCAGCCGCTTCCGTGACGGGTGCCGGGGTGGAAGCCAATCGCACCACGGAAGCCGCGCTGCGAATGGAGCTGGTCATCGGACAGATCAACGACGAGGTCCGACGGGTCTCGGTGATGGCGAGCGCCGCGAGCCAGGAGGCTGTCGGCGCGCACAGGCTCGTCGCCGAGCTGACCGAGAAGGCGGCGCAGATCCGTGATGTCGTCGGCATCATCGAGGCTGTCGCCCGCCAGACCAACCTCCTAGCGCTCAACGCCACGATCGAGGCGGCGCGTGCCGGCGTACACGGCCGCGGCTTCGCGGTCGTCGCATCCGAGGTCAAGGCGCTCGCTGGCCAGACGGCCGAGGCGACCTCGCGCATCGTCGGTCGCATTGCCCAGGTCGACGAGGCGCTCTCCCATGCGGCGGGCGCTGTCTCGACCATTGGCAACAGCATCGTCGCCGTCGAGCAGACCGGGACGGAAATCGCGACCATGGTCGGTTCCCATGCCGAGCTGCTGGGCGCCCTCGGCGAGACGGTCGCCCGCATTTCCGATGTCACCAGCACGGCGGTGATGGCGATGGCCGAGATCGCCGCCGCCAATATGCAGACGGTCAACCAGGCCGATATGGGGGCGTTGAGCGCCCGCAATCTCGATGAACGCATCACATCCCTGCAGGCGGAAGCGAGCGCTTTCGTCCAGCGGCTGCGTGCCGCCTGACCCACCGGGCGGAATCGCCGGGCTTGCCTTCTCGCTGCGACTCGGCCCCATCTGCGGCATGTCCGCCCCGATTGCTTTTCCCCGATGAGCTGGTCCCTCCAGCAGGATGCCGCTTTGTCGGCGGTGGCGCGCTGGCTGCAGGCCGGTACACCGCAGGTCTTTCGCCTCTTCGGCTATGCCGGCACGGGCAAGACCACGCTTGCGCGGCACATCGCCGAGGCGGTGGACGGCGATGTCGTCTTCGCCGCCTATACGGGCAAGGCCGCGCTCGTCCTGCGCAACAAGGGCTGCACCGACGCGCAGACGATCCATTCGCTGATCTATCGCTCGCGCGGCGTCGACGAGGAGAGCCCGGTCTTCGCGCTCAACCGGGACAGCCAGGCGGCTAAGGCCAAGCTGATCGTCATCGACGAATGCTCGATGGTCGACGAGGAGCTGGGCAAGGACCTCTTGTCCTTTGGCACGCCGGTGCTGGTGCTGGGCGACCCGGCACAGTTGCCGCCGGTGAAGGGCGGAGGGTTCTTCACCGAGCAGGAACCTGACGTGATGCTGACGGAGGTCCACCGCCAGGCGGCGGACAATCCGATCGTGCGAATGTCGATGATCGTGCGCGAAGGCGGGCGGCTCGAGCTCGGCGATTATGGCCCGAGCCGCGTCATCCGGCGCGACGCGATCAATCCGGAGATCGTGATGAGCGCCGACCAGGTGCTGGTCGGCATGAACAAGACGCGGCGGAACTACAATGCCCGCATCCGCCAGCTCATGGGGCGCACCGAGACTAATCCGGTGACGGGCGAGAAGCTGGTCTGCCTGCGCAACGACAAGAGCAAGGGACTGCTCAATGGCGGCTCCTGGATCGTGCAGGAGATCAAGACATCGAAGAAGGGGCTCGTCACCATGCGGGTGGCACCGGAGGACGACACCGGCGCCAAGGCCGTGAAAGTTTCGGTATTGCCGAACTTCTTCGACGGGACCGAGGAGGATATTCCCTGGGAGCTGCGCAAGCACACCGACGAATTCACCTTCGGCTATGCGCTGACCGTGCATAAGGCGCAGGGCTCGCAATGGGACGACGTGGTGCTCTTCGACGAGAGCTTCGCCTTCCGCGAACACCGGGCGCGCTGGCTCTACACGGGCCTGACCCGCGCGGCCGAGACGATCACGGTGGTGATGTAGGACCGGCCCCGAACAAGGCGGCTCTCGTACTTGTGTTCGGAAGGGTGGTCGCCGCCGGTTTCATGGCTATTCTTGGCTGTTGAAGACACGCGCGGACAGGCAGAGGGTGTAAGTATTTCCCGCCTTGGGGGTTCCCCCATGAAATACCTGCTCCTGCTGATCCCCTGCATCCTCTGCCTCTGGGTTCCATTCTATAATGCCGTGGAACCACGGCTGGCCGGCGTGCCGCTGTTCTACTGGTTCCTGATGCTGATGATTCCGGTCTCGTCGCTGTTCATCTGGCTCGCTGCCAAGATCGAAGGAAGCGACGCATGATCGACAAGCTGAACTGGACGGCGACAGCCGTCTTCATCCTGTTCTTCGTACTCGTCTCCGTGATGGGCTTCGTCGCCTCCCGCTGGAAGTCGGGCAATCTCGATGAATTGCACGAATGGGGCCTCGGCGGTCGGCGTTTCGGTGCCTGGATCACCTGGTTCCTGCTCGGCGGTGATCTCTACACGGCCTATACGGTCATCGCTGTGCCGGCAGTCGTCTACGCCATCGGCGCCTACGGGTTCTTCGCGGTGCCCTATACGATCATGATCTATCCCTTCATCTTCCTGACCATGCCGCGGCTGTGGAACGTCGCGCATAGGAAGGGCTACATCACCGGCTCCGACTTCATCTATGGCCGCTATCGCAACAAATGGCTGGAGCTCGCCGTCGCCTTTACCGGAATCCTGGCGACGATGCCTTACATTGCGCTCCAGCTCGTCGGCATGGAGAAGGTCATCCAGGCATTGGGCTTCCAGGGCGAAGGCATGATGTCCCATCTGCCACTGACGATCGCCTTCATCATCCTGGCGCTCTACACCTACAAGAGCGGCCTGCGGGCGCCGGCCATGATCGCCTTCGTCAAAGACATCATGATCTACATCTTCGTCATTGCGGCGGTGGTGATCGTCCCGGCCAAGCTCGGGGGCTATGGCGCGGTGTTCGATGCAGCGGCGAAGGTCTACGAGGGCAAGCCGAACCAGGGGCTCCTCCTCGCACCCGCCCAGATCGCGCCTTTCATCACGCTCGCGATCGGCTCGGCCATGGCTCTGTTCATGTATCCGCATTCGATGACCGGCGTGCTCTCCGCCTCGGGATCGAGGGCGATCCGCCGCAATGCGATGATGCTTCCCGCCTACTCGCTGGTGCTCGCGCTGATCGCGCTGATGGGCTTCATGGCGCATGCCGCGGGCATCAAGGTCGCCAATCCGCAGGACGCTGTGCCGCAGCTCTTCCTGAAGATGTTCCCGGACTGGTTCTCAGGCTTCAGTTTCGCGGCGATCGCCATCGGCGCGCTGGTGCCGGCTGCCGTCATGTCGATCGGGGCGGCGAACACCTTCACCCGGAACGTCTGGCGCCCCTTCGTCCAGCCCGATATCTCGCCGGCCCGCGAGGGGTCGCTCGCCAAGCTGATGTCGCTGATCGTCAAGGTCGGCGCGCTGGCCGTGGTTGTGTTCATGCCGACAAAGTTCGCGCTCGACCTGCAATTGCTCGGCGGAGTCTGGATGATCCAGATCTTCCCGGCCATCATCTTCGACCTTTATACGAGCTGGTTCAGCGGTGAGGCCTTGCTGGCGGGCTGGGTGGTCGGCTTCGTGCTCGGCACCTACCTGTCCTGGGGGGAGGTGGCCTGGGTGCCGACATCGGTGGTGTTCGGCTACGGCGCCTATAACGGCGTCGTGTCTGTCGCGGCGAACATCGCGGTCGCGGTCGTGCTGTCGCTGGTATTGCCCAAGACATCGGGCGAGGTCGTGCCCAGCGACTTCGAGGACGCCCCTCACGCAGGTTGAGCGGCCTTCGGGACGGGCAATCGCGATCCTGAAGCGAGGCGTCTTCGAGAGCTTCCTCCTCCAGGCATTGCTGTGGCCGGAGCGGCTCACGCAGTTCGGAACATTGCCGTTTTGTCATGAGCGCTCCCGGTTTTTTGCCATAGTCCGCGTGTCTTCTCCGCAGACGCATCAGCGGAGGCGAGATCGGTGGCGGAAACCGGAAGCCTGATTGCGGGGGCCGTCGCCCTCCAGCGCTTTGGTCTCGGACCCAGGCCGGGGCAGGGTGATGCCATGCGTAGGGAGGCGCGCGACCGGCTCCTCGCCGAGGTGGCCGCCGGCGGTGTGGCGCAGCCCCCGGGCGTTCCCTTTCCGGGTGTCACCGAAATCGGACGCGCGCTCTTCGCCTTCGAGGATCAGCAGAAGATCGAGCGCGAGGCGAAGCAGGCTGCCGCGCAAGCAGCGCAAGGCATGCAGGTCGCGAGCGCTGCGCCGATCAATGCCCCGTCGATGAACGCGGAGCAGAAGGCGACGAGTCCGGCCGAGATGGCGCAGCCGGCCAAGCCGCCCCCGAGCGAGCCGGCCCTGCCTTTCCGCACCTATCGCGACGAGGCGAAGGCGCGCGTCGATCTCGCGCTCGCCGCCGAGACAGGTTTTGGCGAGCGGCTGACGATGTTCTGGTCGAACCATTTCTGCATCGGCGCGACCAAGAGCAATATCGGCCGGATCATGGCCGGCGCCTATGAGCGCGAGGCGATCCGCCCCCATGTTTTCGGGCGCTTCGCGGACATGCTGATCGCGGCGGAAAGCCATCCGGCGATGCTCGACTTTCTCGACAACCGCCAGTCGATCGGCCCGAACTCTCCCGCAGGTCGTAGGCAAGGCCGCGGACTCAACGAAAATCTGGCTCGCGAGATCATGGAGCTGCATACGCTCGGCGTCTCGGGGGGGTACAGTCAGGCGGACGTCACCAATCTTGCCCGCATCCTCACCGGCTGGACGATGGCGGGGCGCGATGGCCGGCTGGGCTTTCCCGGCTCCTTCATCTTCAACCCCGGACAGCACGAGCCGGGCGCGACGCCGCTGCTGGGCCAGGCTTACGGGCAACCGGATCTGGCGCAGGGCGTGGCGGCGCTGACCGATCTCGCCCACCACCCCTCGACGGCGAATTTCATCGCGACCAAGCTCGCCCGCCATTTCGTGGCCGACGACCCGCCGGCGAAGCTGGTCGCGTTGTTGGCCACGACCTTCCGCCAAAACGGCGGCGACCTGTCTGCCGTCTACCGGGCACTGATCGGCAGCGACGAGGTCTGGACGGCGCCAGCGACCAAGGTGCGTTCGCCGCAGGAATTCCTGCTCGCATCTTACCGTGCGACCGGGCTGAAGCCGAATTTCGGCCAGATCCTGGGGCCGCTCGGCGTGATGGGCCAATCCTTCTGGCAGCCTTCAGGGCCGAACGGTTATGCCGATACCAATGTCGCCTGGGCGTCGGCCGAGGGCATCAAGACCCGCATCGACGTGGCGGCCGGCTGGGGCCGGCAGGCGGCCAATGCGGTGCAGGATCCGCGCGGTCTGGCCGAGGACATCCTCGGGCCGATTCTCTCGGCCGAGACGAAGCAGGCGGTCGCGCGGGCCGAGAGCCGGCCGCAGGCGATCGCGCTGTTGCTGATGTCGCCCGAATTCCAGCGGAGGTGATGGCGATGGATCATCGCGACGATGACGATTGCGAACGGATGACGCCGTCGCGGCGTGCCATCCTCGGCGCGGCGGGGGCACTCTTCGCCTGGTCCTTCGTGCCGAAATTCG
>JARYGW010000221.1:0-10021 GCA_033792295.1 Allobosea sp. | reverse complement strand
CGCGCCTTGCAGAATTGCGGCGACGGCGCCGACCAGGCTCAGCCAGAGCGGGGCGCCGAAGAGCGGCGCGAGCAGGGCTCCGAACAGGCAAATGACGGCGCTGCCGCAAAGCTCCGCCACGATGGCGCCGCGCTGCGCCCGTTCGCTTTCCCCGTCGGGGCCGGGATAGAAGCGGCTGCAAGCCGAGCGAATCCATTGGAAACAGGCGGCGTCGGCGAACTGGACGATGGAGACGAACAGCGAATAGGCAGCGTATTCAGGCGCCGGCAGCAGGTTGGAGACGGCGATGAGCAGGCCGAAGGCCAGCAGCGCCTGATAGAGATAGGCGCCCAACGCGGCGATCTTGGCCATCAGACCGCCGCTCCGCCCCGGGCGAAACCGTCAGCCTTGCGATCGAACGCGCCGAAACCGATCCCGGATCTCATGAACCTTTCCCCGCCGGCTCGAACGGGAGCCGGATCGCCCAGCATCCGGCAGGACGCGGGGCGATCCGAGGCTTAAGATGAAAAGGTTGATATTTCGCGCTATCCGCCGCGCTTCAGGCGAAATGCAGCACGGCCAGCCCGGCGCCAGCGGCGATGGCCGCGAGCCACCACAATCCGCGGGAAGACAACCAGTCCGCACGCGGCGTCTCGGCCGCCAGGCGGGCATCTTCGTAGCCGAAGGATTCGCCGGCCATGCGGGCCGCCCGCTGAAGCCCGGCCATTCTCGTGACAGGAACCGACTGACGCGACACTCCGACGCCCTCCCCCTCAGGCTGATCGTAGCATTTTGCGAATCGCCGCATAGGCCCGATCACATGCACCATCCTCGACCTGAGCGCTTAACGCAGCCTGAACGAGTCGGGTTCCGCGCACCGGTGTCGAGCCGATTGATGGTCTGCCCATGACGGAGGGGCGGCTTTGCTCCCGACACATGTGGAAGACGAGGTTTTTATAGCGGCCGGCACGGTCTATAAGCGGCCGCGGCGGCGCAGGACGGATCGGAATGCGCTAAAGTTTTACGTTGCGAATCAGGAAGCGTTTGGCGCGATGGCGGAGAATGGCGATCTTTTCGGCGGCGGCATGGAGGAGCCGGCGGCGGCCAGCCCGAGGCCGGAAGCGCGCCCTCCCGCCGAGACGCCGAAGCCCGCCCGCAGTGCCCCCGCCCCGGCGCGCAATGGAACGCTCTCGGAGACCGGCTACGACGCCTCCGCGATCGAGGTGCTGGAAGGGCTCGAGCCCGTCCGCCGCCGTCCCGGCATGTATATCGGCGGCACCGACGAGCGCGCCCTGCACCATCTCTTCGCCGAGGTGATCGACAACGCGATGGACGAGGCGGTGGCCGGCCACGCCACCTTCATCGATGTCGAGCTGCTCGAGGACGGGTCGGTCACGGTGACGGATAACGGCCGCGGCATCCCGATCGATCCGCATCCGAAATTCCCCGGCAAATCGGCGCTCGAAGTCATCATGACGATCCTGCATGCCGGCGGCAAATTCGATTCCAAGGCCTATGAGACCTCGGGCGGCCTGCACGGCGTCGGCGTTTCGGTCGTCAATGCGCTCTCCGACCGGCTCGAGGTCGAGGTTGCGCGCGGCAAGATGCTCTACCGCCAGATTTTCTCGCGCGGCCTCCCTCAAGGGCCGATCGAAACCGTAGGCGCCGTCGCCAACCGGCGCGGCACCAGGGTCCGCTTTCACCCGGACCCGCAGATCTTCGGCGAGGGCGCACATTTCTCCCCGTCGCGGCTCTTCCGGATGTCGCGCGCCAAGGCCTATCTCTTCGGCGGAGTCGAGATCCGCTGGAGCTGCGCGCCCGCGCTGCTGAAGCCCGAAGGCGACGTCGCAGCCGAGGCCGTCTTCCGCTTCCCGGGCGGCCTGCGCGACTATCTCGCGCAGGAGATCGAAGGCAAGGACCTCGTCGCCGAGCCGATCTTCTCCGGCAAGATCACCAAGGAAGGCAGCCACGGCTCGCTGGAATGGGCGGTAGCCTGGCTCGCCACCGGCGAGGACGGCTTCTCCTCCTCCTACTGCAACACGATCCCGACGCCCGAGGGCGGTACGCATGAGCAGGGCCTGCGCATCGCCCTGCTCCGGGGCTTGCGCGACCATGCCGAGCGCATCGGCCAGTCGAAGCGCATGGCGCAGGTCACCTCCGACGACGTGATGGCGACCTGTGCGGCGATGCTCTCGGTCTTCATCCGCGAGCCGGAATTCCAGGGCCAGACCAAGGACAAGCTCGCCACGCTCGAAGCCTCGCGCATCGTCGAGGGCGCGGTGCGCGACGCCTTCGACCATTGGCTCGCCGCCGCTCCGCAACAGGCGCTGAGGCTGCTCGAATGGGCGGTCGACCGGGCCGAAGAGCGGCAGCGCCGGCGCCTGGAAAAGGAAGTTTCGCGCAAGACCGCGACGCGCAAGCTGCGCCTGCCCGGCAAGCTCGCCGACTGCTCCAATGCCGGCGCGGCCGGCTCCGAGCTCTTCATCGTCGAGGGCGACTCGGCCGGCGGCTCTGCCAAGCAGGCGCGCAACCGCGCCAACCAGGCAATCCTGCCGCTGCGCGGCAAGATCCTCAACGTGGCCAATGCGACGCGCGAGAAGCTGAACCAGAACCAGCAGCTCGCCGACCTGATCCTGGCGCTCGGCTGCGGCATCGGCACGCAGTTCCGCGAAGACGATCTGCGCTACGACAAGATCATCGTGATGACGGACGCCGACGTCGACGGCGCCCATATCGCCTCGCTGCTCGTCACCTTCTTCTGGCGCCAGACGCCGAAGCTGATCGAGAAGGGGCATCTCTATCTCGCCGTGCCGCCGCTCTACCGGCTCCAGCATGGCGGCAAGAGCATCTATGCCCGCAACGACGCCCATAAGGACGAGCTGCTGGAGACGGTGTTCAAGGGCAAGAAGCCGGAGATCTCGCGCTTCAAGGGCCTGGGCGAGATGATGCCGCAGCAGCTCAAGGAAACCACCATGGACCCGAGCAAGCGCATCCTGCTCAAGGTCATGGTCGATCACGAGAACAAGGAGGAAACCTCCGACACGGTCGAGCGGCTGATGGGCAACAAGCCGGAGGCGCGCTTCACCTTCATCCAGGAGCGCGCGGC
Source organism: Allobosea sp. (assembly GCA_033792295.1). Taxonomy (GTDB): domain Bacteria; phylum Pseudomonadota; class Alphaproteobacteria; order Rhizobiales; family Beijerinckiaceae; genus Allobosea. The sequence goes on along the minus strand of JARYGW010000221.1, from coordinate 6,936 downwards.
CTTCGCTGGCGAATTGATCGACCTGTGAGTCTGCGCGAGCCCGGCATTTCTGCAGGGCTGGAGATCAAGGCCGCCGGGCTGCCGGCGCGCGGCCGGGCTGGCAGGGTTCGCGCATGTCGAACCCCTTCCGCTCCCCGGGCCAGCATGATCGCAGACCTCGCGCCCCGCTTGGCGACTGGCCTCTGACCTCATGGCTGGGCCTCCTTCACCTGCCTCTCGACCCGATGACGCCCCCGCCGCCGGGAACGCGTCCTGGGACGACATCCGGATCTTCAACGCCATCGCCGTCGGCGGGTCGATGGCCATGGCGGCGGCGCAGCTGGACTTAAGCGAAGCCACCATCACGCGCCGCCTCAAGGCGCTGGAAAAGGATCTCGGCCTCCAGCTCTTCATCCGCGAAGCCAACCGGCTCGTTCCGACAGCGATCGGCCGCGAGCTCGCGATCGAAGCCGGCGAGATCGAGGCTGCGGCCCGGCGCTTCATGCTGCGCGCCGAGGCCGCCCGGCCATCCGCCAACGCACCGGTGCGCGTCACCGCGACGACCTCGATCAGCCTGTTCCTGACCATGCACGCGACCACCGTCTCCCGGGACGCCGGCGGCCTCGAAATCGTCATCATCAGCACGCGCGACCGGCTGAACCTTGCCCGCGGCGAGGCCGATGTCGCGCTCAGGATGGGCAAGCCGCCGGAGGAGCCCGGCTACTACGCCCAGAAGATCGGCCGGCTGATGCAGGCGCTGTATTGCCGCCGCGACGTCGACCCCGCCACGGCTCCGATCATCTCTGTCAACCGCGAAACTTCCTCGCGCATCGACGATCACATCCTGCGCTACGCCGCCGGACGCCCGATCGCCGCCCGCGTCGGCGATTCCGCCGCGCGCTACGAGAGCATCCGCTCGGCCGGCGCCTTGTCGATGGCACCCTGTTTCATGGCCGATATCGACCCGGCGCTGCGTCGCCTCGCGCCACCGCCCGAGGCGACCGGCGACGAAATCTTCCTGCTCTCGCACGATGTCTCGCGGCAGCGCCCCGGCGTCGGTGCGGTGCTCGCGGCACTGCGCAAGCTCTTTCGGGCACATCGCGCAAGGCTGGAAGGCACTCTGCCGCAGGCCGACCCATCATCCTGACAATTGCGGGCATTCCGGAAAGCTCCGGCTAACCAAGCTTTTACCGCTGATGGCGCATGCTGGCTCCAATACCTGTGCAGACACGGGTTCTGGAGAGCGCGATGCGCCTGATCGAAACGTTCTGGAAGAACAACCGCGGCACGATGGCGACCGACATCGCCAAGGCCGCTGCCGCCATCGCCTTCCTGTCGGTCATCGCCGCCAATTTCGTCTCGAGCCAGACCGCCGGGTTCGACAGGGGCAGGCTCGCCCAGGCGAGCCTCGCCGCATCGAAGCGCCAACCGGTCGACCCGATGGTCACCGGTTCGATCGGCCATGTGGCCAACGACACCAAGCTCGATCCCTGCGCCCTGCCCCGCTGATCTCAGGCCAGCCAGCGCGCCAGTTCCGCCGTCACCGGCTCCGAATCCTCGAGCGTCGAGAGATGGCCGCAGCCGGGCAGGATCGCGAGCTGGGCCTTCGCTCCGACGAGCCCGGCCATCTCCCTCGCCTCGTCGACCGGCGTGATCACGTCCTCGGCGCCGACGAGAACGAGCGTCGGCAGCGGCAAACCGACTAGCGCGGGCCGCGAGTCCGGCCGCTTCATGATGGCCTTCTGCTGGCGCACGAAGCCGTCGGCGCCGATATCGTCGGCCATCCTCCGCACGAGCAGCCTAAGCGGCTCGTCCGTCAGCCGGGCCGGCGCCACCAGGCGCTGCCAGAGCAGCGTGGTGACGTTGTCATAGGCACCCTTCTCGGCGAGGTCGATCATCTGGGCGCGCGGCTCGTTGCTTTCCGGCGTCGCCGGCTTGGCGCTGGTGTCGAGCAATGCGAGGCGCGTCACGCGCTCCGGCGCACGGCGCAGAACCTCGAAGGCGACATAGCCCCCCATCGACAGGCCACAGAGCGCGAAACGCGCCGGCGCGGCGGCCAGAAGCCGGTCGGCGATGGCACCGAGGCTGTCGTCACGGCTGTGTTCGGCGACGAGGACGAGGCGGCCATCGGCCAGTGCAGACCATTGCGGAGCATAGAGCGCGGCGTTGCAACTGAGGCCGGGAACGAGAACGAGCGGGTCCTTCATCAGGCTAAAAGCGTCCTTTTGCTGCTACGTGATTGACTTTGCCGCATTTTCTTTGCATTCCACAGCGGTCCGCAGGCGCGCAGGTCCAGTTGTCGCGCCAACGCGTCGGTCGATGAGCCCATCCCGCCGCGTACCACCGACTCTGAAGAAGCGCGAAACGCGATGTCATTTGCCGAACTCGGCCTGAGTGAAAAGGTTCTGACGGCTGTCACGGCCGCCGGCTATACCACGCCTACTCCGATTCAGGCTCAGGCCATTCCACATGTGCTGGCCCGCAAAGACGTTCTGGGCATCGCCCAGACCGGCACGGGCAAGACGGCGGCCTTCACGCTGCCGATGCTCACCATCCTGGAAAACGGCCGTGCCCGCGCCCGGATGCCGCGCACGCTGATCCTGGAGCCGACCCGCGAGCTCGCCGCCCAGGTCGAGGAGAACTTCACCCGCTACGGTGTCAACCAGAAGCTCTCGGTCGCGCTGCTGATCGGCGGCGTCTCCTTCGGCGACCAGGACGCCAAGATCACCCGGGGCGTCGACGTGCTGATCGCCACGCCCGGCCGCCTGCTCGACCATGTCGAGCGCGGCAAGCTGCTGCTGACCGGCGTCGAGCTTCTCGTCATCGACGAGGCCGACCGCATGCTCGACATGGGCTTCATCCCGGATATCGAGCGGATCTGCAAGCTCGTCCCCTTCACGCGGCAGACCCTGTTCTTCACCGCGACGATGCCGCCGGAGATCACCCGGATCTCCGAGCAGTTCCTGCATAATCCCGTCCGCGTCGAGGTTTCGCGTCCCGCGACCGCCGCCACCACCATCACGCAGCGGCTGATCGCCTCCAATCCGCAGGATTTCGAGAAGCGCGAGACCCTGCGCAAGCTCATCAAGGGCGCGACCGACCTGCAGAACGCCATCGTCTTCTGCAATCGCAAGCGCGATGTCGCGACGCTGCACAAATCGCTGCTGCGGCACGGCTTCCCCGCCGTTGCCTTGCATGGCGACATGGACCAGTACGCCCGCATGGCGGCGCTCGACTCCTTCCGCACCGGCGAGAATCCGATCCTGGTGGCCTCCGACGTCGCGGCGCGCGGCCTCGACATTCCCGCCGTCAGCCATGTCTTCAATTTCGACGTGCCGACCCATGCCGAAGACTATGTCCACCGCATCGGCCGCACCGGCCGCGCCGGGCGCCTCGGCAGCGCGTTCACCATCGTCACCCGCCATGACGACAAGCTCGTCGCCGCCGTCGAGAAGCTGACCGGCCAGACGATCGCCTTCGAAGGCCCGGGCCTCGATGCCCTGCCGCCGGGCGAGCCGCGCGATGAACGCCGCGGCAAGCGCGACGACAAGCGTTCGTCCTCGCGCGGTCGCGGCCGTGACGAACGCGGCGGACGGCGCCGCGACACCGACGAAGCGGAGGCGCCCCGCGCCGTCGAGGCTGCCGAAGAGCGTCGCGATGCGCGCCGCCAGCGTCCGCGGGACGATGCCGCAAGGAACGCGACGGCCGCCGGCGCAATCGCGACGAGGATGACGGGCCGCAGGTCAAGGGCCTGGGCGATCACGTGCCCGCCTTCCTGCTGCGCCCCGTTCGCATCGGCTGACGCCGGCGACACGCTTCCGCCCGCCGGCCAAGGTGCCCGCGTCGAAACAACGCCCGCTGCGCAGAATGACGCTGCGGTATAAACCCGATTTTAACGGCTTTTACTTGATATCCCTGTTGCCGCGGCGCGATTGCGTTGCGGTGGACGGGCGCATGCCGCCGTAGATACGGACAGGATGTCCCGCTTCGATTGAATGATCGAAGCTGACGTGGCCGAAAGCCGCGACCCGCTTCGCACGGGAATGGCGTGTCATGGATGAAGCCCCGGTTTCTGCCCATCACGATCTGGCTGAACGCGTCGTCGCGGCTATGCGTCAGCATGGCTCGCCGGGCTATCCGCGCACCTTCGAGGTCTGGTACGCCCATCTGAGCGGCGAGATGCCGGCGGTCAGCATGGCGCTGAACGCCATCCTCGCCGGCAATGACGGGAAGGTCACCGCCGCCGATATCGACAATCTCTATGAGCGCTTCATCAACACCGAGCGCTTCTCGCGCCAGGCCGAACGCACCAGCCTGCAAGTGCTGGGCGAGATCGACGCGATGATGGCGCTGGTCGACAAGGCGCTCGGCTCCAGCGAGCTCTATCACGGGCGACTGACGGCGATGTCGGAAGACGTGCCGCCGACGGCCGACCGCCAGAAGCTGCGCGAATGGGTCGAGGCGCTGGTGATGTCCACCCGCGAGGAGGTGACGCGCAAGGCCCAGCTCGAGGCCGAGCTGCGCAACAGTTCCAACGAGATTCGCAACCTGCGCGAGGCGCTGGAATCGACCCGCGCCGAGGCGCTGACCGATCCGTTGACCGGCCTCGCCAACCGCCGGCATTTCGAGGAGATGCTGCAGAAATCGATCGACCAGGCGACGCTGCGGCGCGAGCCCTTCGCGCTGGTGATGGGCGATATCGACTTCTTCAAGCACTTCAATGACGCCCATGGCCACCTTACCGGCGACCAGGTGCTGCGCCTCGTCGCACGCACGATGAAGGACAAGTTCAAGGACAAGGCGATCATCAGCCGCTTCGGCGGCGAGGAATTCGCGATCATCCTGCCGGAGGCCGATCTGATCGCCGGCAAGTTCGGCGCCGAGACGGTGCGGCAGGCCCTTCTCACCCGCGAGCTGGTCAAGCGCTCGACCAACGAGAATCTCGGCCGCATCACCATCTCGCTCGGCGTCGCCATGTATCGCCGCGGCGATACGGCGGGTTCTCTCGTCGACCGGGCCGATCAGGCGATGATGCGGGCGAAGCGGGACGGCCGCAACCGCACCGTCACCGAGGAAGCCGTGGAGCTGGCGAGCCGCGTCGCCTGACGCCGCTCAGGAGGCCGCCAGCGCGCTTTCGCTCCGGGGCCTGATCTCCACGGATTCGCCGCAGCCACAGGCCGAGACCTGGTTCGGGTTGTTGAAGACGAAGGTCGAGGAGAAGCGATCGGTCCTGAAGTCGAGCTCGGTGCCGAGCAGGAACAGCACAGCCTTGGCATCGACGATCACGGTCGCATCCTTCTCGGTGACGACCTCGTCGCCCTTATTGGCCTCGCGGGCGACCTCGAAGGTGTATTCCATGCCGGCGCAGCCGCCCTTCTTGACGCCGACCCTGAGACCGAGCGCGGGCGTCGCATCCCCTGCGGTCTGCGCCATGATCTCTCGGATTCGCGTAGCGGCGGCATCGGTCAGCGAGATGACCTTCAAGCCGGGAATCGAAAACATCGTCGGTTCTCCTCGACCGGATTCAAGGCCCGGTGAAGCAAGATTGCCCTCCTAAGATAGGGATTACCGAGGCTTCCGTCGAGATGCTGCGCAAGCCAGAACCCACGCCATGCATCCGTGAGCCGGCATCGTCCCGCCCTGCGCATTGCGGTTCGTCCGCCATCATGCACTCTGGAACGCCGTCGATCCCAGCACCAGCGAAGCCATGTCCCATCGCCTGCACCGCCCCGAAGCTCTCCGCTCCCTCATTCGCGACATGGTCACCCGAGCGGGCTGGAGCGAGCCCGAGGCTCAGGAGACCGCCGATCATCTCGTCCTCGCCAATCTGAGTGGGCACGACAGCCATGGCGTCGGAATGATCCCGCTGTATTTCCAATCGCTTGCCGACGGAAACCTCAAGCCCGAATCGAAGGGCACCGCGCGCGTCGACGTAGCGCCCTTCCTGATCGTCGACGGCAATATCGCGCTCGGACAGCCAAATGCGCGCAACGCCGTCGATCGCGCGGCGGCCATGGCGAGCGAGAGCGGCGTCGCCATCGTGAACCTGCTCGATTCGCACCATATCGGCCGCATCGGCCATTATGCCGAGGTGGCTGCAGCCGCCGGGCTGATCTCGTTCTTCTGGGTCAATGTCGCCGGCCGCCCGCCGATCGTCGCGCCCTTCGCTGCCAGGGAAGCCCGCTTCGGCACGAACCCTCACGCGATCGGTATCCCGGTCCCCGGCGGTGAGCCGCTGATCCTCGACTTCGCGACGAGCCGCATGGCCCATGGCAAGGCCCGCGTCGCGCTGAACAAGGGCGAGCCCGTACCGCCCGGCTACATCATCGATGCCGAGGGTCGGCCGACGACCGACCCGGCCCATGTCTTCGCCAGCCCGGACCATCCGCTCGGTGCGCTCCTGCCCTTCGGCGATCACAAGGGGGCCGGCCTGTCGCTGATCGCCGAGCTGCTGTCGGCCGGGTTGATGGGCGCGGCACGCATCGACCAGAAGCCGCAGAAGAGCTGGATCATCAATTCGCTCTTCGGCGTGCTGATCGACCCGGCCCGGCTGGAGCCCGATGCCGCGCTGCGCAGGAGCCGCATCGACAGCTATCTCGCCTTCGTGCGGGCCGCCAAGCCGCAGGACCCCGCCAATCCCGTGCTCGCGCCGGGCGACAAGGAGCGCAAGGTCCGGATCGAGCGCGGCGCCAACGGTATCCCGCTCGACGACGAGACCTGGTCGCAGATCAAGGCAGCCGCGGCGCGTCACGGCATCGACGCCGAAAGCTACTGAGCCACCATGTCGCCCGCCGCCTACAACGCCTTCTGCGCCGCACTGCCAGCCACGAGCCATGTCGTGCAATGGGGCGGCGCCGATGTCTGGAAGGTCGGCGAGAAGGTCTTCGCCATCGCGCGGGCACAAGAGGACGGCGAGATGGCGGTGAGCTTCAAATGCTCGCGGATGGCTTTCGACAT
>JARYGW010000220.1:0-10153 GCA_033792295.1 Allobosea sp. | reverse complement strand
CAGCGTCCTGTCGATCCGACGGATGGAAACCCGTGAGATCGATGAGCGCGATGGCACCCGCATGGCCCGGTACGATGAGCTGTTTCAGTTCATTCGCTTTTGCATCACCGGCGAGAATCATCCGATCCGCTTGCCCGATATCCCGATGTATCTCGACTGGCTGGCCACGGCTGAGCTCCAGCATGGTCTGTCACCCATGGTCGAGAACCGCTTCCTCGGAGTGGTGGCGATCGATGGTTTCCCTGCGGAGAGCTGGCCGGGAATTCTCAATTCCCTCGATCTGATGCCGCTAACCTATCGCTGGTCGAGCCGCTTCATGTTCCTCGACGACCAGGACGCCCGGCAGAAGCTCGAGCGCACCCGGAAGAAATGGCAGCAGAAGGTTCGCCCCTTCATCGACCAGCTCTTCCAGACGCAAAGCCGCTCGATCGACCAGGATGCGGTCGCGATGGTGGCCGAGACCGAGGACGCGATCGCGGAGGCCTCGTCCCAACTTGTCGCCTATGGCTACTACACGCCGGTCATCGTCCTCTTCGACAACGACAATACCCGTCTTCAGGAGAAGACGGAATCCGTGCGGCGGCTCGTCCAGGCCGAGGGTTTCGGCGCTCGCATCGAGACGCTGAATGCAACAGAGGCCTTCCTCGGCAGCCTACCCGGCAACTGGTACGCCAACATCCGCGAGCCCTTGATCAACACGCGGAACCTGGCGGACCTCATACCGCTCAATTCCGTGTGGTCGGGCAATCCGACCGCGCCCTGCCCGTTCTACCCGCCAGGCTCCCCACCATTGATGCAGGTCGCGTCCGGCTCGACGCCCTTCCGGCTGAACCTCCACGTCGACGATGTCGGGCATACGTTGGTTTTCGGACCGACAGGGTCTGGCAAGTCGACGTTGCTCGCCCTGATCGCCGCGCAGTTTCGGCGCTATGCCGGATCTCAGATCTTCGCGTTCGACAAGGGACGATCGATGATGCCGCTGACGCTCGCGGCCGCCGGCGACCATTACGAGATCGGCGGCGATGAGACGGACGGCGCCCCCGCGCTCGCCTTTTGCCCGCTGTCGGACCTGTCGACCGATACTGATCGTGCCTGGGCGGCCGAATGGATCGAGACGCTCGTCGCCGTGCAAGGGGTGGCGGTCACGCCGGATCATCGCAATGCCATCTCGCGACAAATCGGGCTGATGGCCGAAGCGCGCGGGCGATCCTTGTCGGATTTCGTCTCGGGCGTGCAGATGCGCGAAATCAAGGACGCGCTGCATCACTACACGGTCGACGGTCCGATGGGGCAGCTCCTCGATGCGGAAACGGACGGACTGGCGCTACGATCGTTCCAGGCCTTCGAGATCGAGCAATTGATGAATATGGGCGAGCGCAATCTCGTCCCGGTGCTGACGTATCTGTTCCGACGCATTGAGAAGCGGCTGACCGGTGCGCCAAGTCTGATTATCCTAGATGAGGCCTGGCTGATGCTCGGACACCCGGTCTTTCGCGACAAAATCCGAGAATGGTTGAAGGTTCTACGGAAGGCCAACTGCGCCGTGGTGCTCGCGACGCAGTCGATCTCGGACGCCGAGCGCTCCGGCATCATCGACGTGCTGAAAGAGAGCTGCCCGACCAAGATCTGCCTGCCGAACGGCGCGGCGCGCGAGCCTGGCACACGCGAGTTCTATGAGCGCATCGGCTTCAACGAGCGGCAGATCGAGATCGTCGCAACCGCCGTACCGAAGCGCGAATACTACGTTGCCTCGCCCGAAGGCCGACGCCTTTTCAACATGGCACTCGGTCCCATTGCGCTCTCCTTTGTCGGCGCCTCTGGCAAGGACGACCTGAAGCGCATTGTGGCGCTCAAGGCAGCCGGACCTGATTGGCCGGTCCAATGGCTCAAGGAAAGGGGGATCGGACATGCCGAGACGCTTCTCGCAGATTCCTGACGCGCTCTTTGCCGCGGTTGTACTTGGATTGTCGGCCGGTCCGGCCTTCGCTGGCGCCGCCGGCGGCGGTGCGACCGAGTTCACCCAGCTTCTCAATAATGGAGAACTGATCAGCCTCGTCGGCCAGTCGACGACGCAGATCAACAACCAGATCACTCAGATTTCGCAGCTCGCTCAGCAGATTCAGAACCAGCTCAAGATCTACGAGAACATGCTGCAGAACACGGCGCAGTTGCCGTCGCGCGTGTGGGGCCAGGTCGAAAGCGACCTCAAGCAACTGCAGAACATCGTCAACCAGGGCCAGGGCATCGCCTTCTCGATGGGAAACATCGATGATGTGATGAAGCAACGCTTCCAGAGCTACACCCAGTTCAAGACCAACCTCCCAAATGGAGCGAGCTTCGCGTCCACCTATCAGAACTGGTCGACGACAAACCGGGATACGATCGCCAGCACGCTGCAGGCTGCCGGCCTCACCTCACAGCAATTCTCGACTGAGAACTCGACGATGACGCAGCTGAAGAGCGCGTCCGAGAGCGCCGACGGTCAGATGAAAGCCCTGCAGGTCGGTCATGAGATCGCTGCGCAGGAAGTCGCACAGATGCAGAAGCTTCGCGGTCTCGTCGCACAGCAGACCACGATGATGGCGACGTGGTTTCAGTCGTCGCAGGCGGGCAAGGACCTGGCGCAGGCGCGCCGCGAGCAGTTTTTCAGCGCGACGGCGCCGGCAACATCGGGCGGGCAGACCATGGAGCCGCGCTGGTGAGACGGTTGACGATTGTCATTATCGCGGCCGTCGCGGCCTGTGTGGGAGGCGTGTGGGTGTTCTATGCGCAACGCGGACCCGCGCCAACAGATGCGGCGTCCCGTGGCAGCGACTTCTTCAAACCCCCGCAGGACTACAAGACGACCGGGGGACAACAAATGAAACCGCGTTGGTAGGAGAAAGGGGGGAGGGGGTGCGTGAAATCAAACCGGGGCTCGTTCTGATCATTGCCATTGGCATCGTCATTTTTGCGCATCCTGCCATGGCGCAGCAGGACGGCAGTGTCCTGACGACGCTGGAAAACTCCGTGACCACGGCCGCGAAGGGTTGGCAGACCACCGTCATGCAAGCGGCCAAGTCGCTGTTCTGGATCCTTGCTGGGATCGAGGTCGGTATCGCCGCCGTGTGGCTCGCTATCCAGGCGGCAACGCTGGATGCGTGGTTCGCCGAATTGGTGAGGCGGATCATGTTCATCGGATTCTTCGCGTTTGTGCTCGATCAGGGACCGAGTTTTGCGAAGGCAGTGGTCGATAGCCTCTACCAAATCGGCGCGGGCGGCGGGTCGGCGTCGCCGGCCGACGTGTTCAATGCAGGCCTCAAGGTTGCATCTGCGATGTCGCAGAATGCCCAATTTGGGCTCTTCCAGGACAATGCGCTGGCGATCGCATCCGTGTTCGCGATGGTGATCGTGGTAATCGCTTTCTCTCTCGTGGCCGCAATCTTCGTCGCGGTGATGGTCGAGATGTATGTCGGGCTGCTCGCCGGCATGATCATGCTCGGCCTGGGCGGCTCGTCCTTCACCAAGGACTTTGCCATCCGCTATCTCGTCTATGCGTTCTCGGTCGGCATGAAGCTGATGGCGCTGGTCATGATCGCGAAGATCGGCTCCGACAGCCTTCTCAACCTCGCCAATCAGACGGGTACAGGCAAAGACGCTTTCGTGGGCACGCTCGCGATCGCCGGCATCTCGGTCGTCGTCTTCATCATCTCGATCTACGTGCCCAATATCGTGCAAGGCGTCGTGCAGGGTGTCTCGGTCGGGAGCGGAATGGAAGTGATCCGCCACGGCGGGCAGGCGGCAAGCTTCGCGGCCGGCGGCGCTTCGCTCGCACTCGGTGGCGCGAGGGCAGGCGCGGCGGGGTTCAGCGCAGCGCGCGCCGATGGTGCCTCGTTTGGTGCGGCCGCGCTCAAGGGCATGACGGAAGGGGTCGGCGCGGCCGGCGGCGCGCTCGCCTCGGCCGCGCGCGATCAGGCCATAGGCGCGCCCGGCTCGTTCGGCACGTCAACGCTGGGCCTTGCCAACGCCAAGCTCGATCGACGGATCGCGCAGAAGAACGCGACCGGCAAGAACTAAGCAGATCCCGTAGATTAAGAATGGAGACCTCATCTGGAATGGCCGCGCGCAATTCGCCTGACAATCCCTATCTCGCCGCGCGCCAGGAATGGAACGAGCGCTACGGCTCCTACGCGAAGGCGGCCGCGGCATGGCGGACCGTGGGCATCATCGCCTTGGTGATGGCCGTGATCGGTTTCGGCTATGCGCTATTCCAGAGCACGCAGGTCAAACTGGTCCCCTACATCGTCGAGGTCGACAAGCTGGGCACCGCAGCGAGCGCTGGCTATCCGCAGCAAATCGAATACGCGGATCCGCGCGTGGTGCGTGCGACGCTTGGAAGCTTCGTCTCGAACTTTCGATCTGTGACGCCTGATGCCGTTGTGCAGAAGCAATATATCGATCGCACCTATGCGTTGCTGCGAACCTCTGACCCGGCGACGCAGAAGATCAACGATTGGTTCCGGAGCAACTCGCCCTTCGAGAAGGCGAAGACGGCGACGGTGGCCGTGGAGGTCAACAACATCGTCGCTTTGTCTAATCAATCCTACCAGATCGATTGGACCGAATTCGAACGCGATAGGAAAGGCAAGGAAACCGGCGAGCGTCGCTTCCGCGGAATCGCCACCGTCACGCTGACTCCACCCCAGGACGAGCAGACCATTCGGCTCAATCCGATCGGGCTCTACTTGCGGGATTTCGACTGGACGGCGCAACTATGAAAGGGCCGGGGACGCCGATGCACCACCTCTCGACAAGACTTTGTGCTGGCGTTCTTCTCGCGGTCACGACCGTCGGCGTGATTTTCGCGGACGACAGCGCGCACGCGCAGGCGATGAATGCCAAGGAGCGAAAGGGCACGAGCATTTCGAGCCAGTGGCGCGGGTCAACAGGCCTCGTCACGCGCGGACCTGACGGCAAGGTCGTATTCCTGTTCGGCGAGGTGCAGCCGTCGGTCGTATGTTCCCCGCTTGAGGTCTGCGACATTGAACTCCAGCCTGGTGAGGTGGTGCGCGACGTGTTGGTGGGCGACACCGTGCGCTGGAAAGTCGAACCGGCGACGTCGGGGGCCATCGGCGGGCAAGCCATTCACCTGATCGTCAAGCCCGCCGAGCCAGGGCTCGTCACGTCGATGGTGGTGACGACTTCGCGCAGGACGTATCACATCAAGCTCAAGTCGAGTGCCAATCAATATATGGCGCGCGTCGGGTTCGAATATCCCGAGGACGTCGGCAGCAAGCTGGCGGATATCAACGCGCGCCTTGGCGCCGACACGATTCCGGGCGCCGGTGTGCCCGCAGAGCAGTTGAACTTCTCCTACAGCATCAGCGGCGGCGCCTCCTGGCGTCCGACACGCGTCTATAGCGACGGGGTGAAGACCTACATCCAGTTTCCGTCCTCGTTGTCGGGTCAGGACGCGCCTGTGCTGTTCGTCGTATCTGGCGGGCAGAACCGCATCGTCAATTACAGGCTCAAGGGCAACATGATGGTGGTCGACTATCAGATCGAAACCGCCATTCTCGTTTCCGGTGTCGGGTTCTGGAATCAGGACAAGGTGACGATCCGGAGGGGAGGCTGATCATGCGCGCGTCCTTTTCGTTTCATCACATCCTTGCGCTTTGCCTGCTCGGCCTGTCGCTCGGCGGCTGCGCGTCCTTCGGACATGGCGGGGTTGTCGCAAGCTCGGCGCCGCCGGATCTATCCGGCGCCGCCGCCTCCGCGATCGCCGGCGATATGGTGACGAAATTCGCCGAGCAGGTCGGACCCGGTTCCGGCACGATCATCCTGAAGCCGGATGGGTCGCCATTTGGCCAGGCGCTGGAGACGTCGCTGAAGAGTTGGGGATATGCAGTGGCGACCGACCAGAAAACCAGCGGCGATAAGGCCATTCCGCTCGCTTACGTCATCCAGGCCTATGAGGGCCAGATCCTCGCTCGCCTGTCGACCGGCAGTGTCGAGCTCGGCCGCGCCTACACGGCGACGGCTGCCGGCGCGTCGCCGACAAGCCCGCTTTCCGTCATGCAGCGCGGTTAGGGGAGGGCGCTTGTGGTACAGTCGCTGAAGCTCGGGGGCGGTCCCGCCGGTGAAGAGGGCAGGGGAATACGCCGCCTCAACCGGCTGCCGATCATCATCGCGATTGTGTTGGTGATCATATTCTTCGCCGTGATCTTCTACGGCTTGACCACGCGCGGCTTGTATTTCCGCCGCACCTCGGGACCCGACACCGCCTCATCAAGCCCGGCTTCGACCTATGCCGATCAACTTAAGAGAGGCATCTCCAATGGGATCATCGGTGATCAGACAGAGGCGCAACCGTTCCAGCCAGCGCCGCCGCCCGAAACAACGAAGCCGGCGAGCAATCCTTTCGCCACTCGACCACCGACCGAGGCCCCGGCGACTTCGCAGCTCGAGCCGGAGGCGCTATGGCGGGCTCGCCTCGAGCGGGAAGCGCGCGAGCAATATCTGCGGGAGCAGCAGCGCCAGCGGATGGCCCGGCTGCAAGCGAACGATTCCGCTTACGATTCGCCGCTCGCGATCAACCTCAGCAAGTTGCAGACGTCGAATGCGCCGACGACCAATGCAGCGGCGCCTGCGAAGACCACGGCATCCGGGCTTGGCGGGGGCGCATCGGACCTGTATGCGGCGGCGCTGCGTGCCGGCTTCGGCACTCAGAACATCGATCCGAACGGGCAGGGGGCGAAAGAGGATTTCTTCAACGCCGATCTGAAGAAGCTCGGCTATCTTCCAAACAAGGTCGTGGCGCCGACATCGCCCTATGAGTTGAAACGCGGCTCTGTCATTCCGGCGACACTGATCACCGGCATCAACTCCGATCTCCCCGGACGGATCACCGCCCAGGTCAGCCAAAACGTGTACGACAGCGCGACCGGCCATCACCTGTTGATTCCACAGGGGACGAAGCTCATGGGGCGTTACGACTCCAAAATTTCGTTCGGGCAGTCGAGGGTGCTCGTGGTCTGGACCGACATCATCTTGCCGAACGGGTCGACGCTGCAGATCGGCGGCATGGCAGGCACCGACGCCGAAGGCTATGGCGGCTTTACCGATGAGGTCGACAACCACTATTTCAAGGTGTTCGGCTCGGCGATTCTGATTGCAGCGATCGGCGCGGGCATCGATATGTCGGTGCCCGCCAGCTCCCCCTATGGCTATCGGCAAACGCCTACTGACGCGGCCCGGAATAGCTTCGCCGAGACATTCGGCCGCGTCGCGGAGCAAACGATCTCGAAGAACTTGAACGTGCAGCCGACTCTGGAGATTAGGCCGGGCTACATCTTCAACGTTCTCGTCGATCAGGACATGGTGTTTCCCGGCCCCTATCGCGGCTGATTTTGTCGCGCCAAGCGCTTCAGATGCGAGAGAGATTAATTGAGACGTGGCGAATCTGACCTTGAGAGCTGATCGAGACGGACTGACGCTTTCCGCGCAGGACAATGCGAAGCGTCGCGGCAAAGGTCGGCGCCTGCAGCAAAGCCGTGATCTGACCGCCTGCGACGCGGCCTTCGAGCTGGCCGGAGATGTTTCGGCTGAATTCGCTCCAGCTTCCAGCGACGTTGCCCTCCCGACTCATCGCATTGCTTTGAATATCGAATCTGTAGCTGTCGCTGGCGCAGCGCAGGACCTGCTCGAGCGCAGTGCCCGTATCGTCGATCCGATAATTCGCTTTGCACCGGATCCGCTCCAAGGTTCCATCCTCCATGGAAATATTTCCAGACCCGCTCCATGCCCCTGCAAAGTGCGTAAACGGGCCACTTTGCGCAAGGCTGCTGGCTGGAACCAAGAATGCAAGCAGTACCAGAACGATTCCCAATCTCGCCGCTTTACTATTCATGAGCGTTATCTTTCATTGAGAGAGTTAGCGACGCCCACGCGGATGTGTCGGGCGCCACGGGCGGGGCTCTGCGAGTTCGTCAATTGAGGCTGGCGCGAGGGCCCGTTACTGTGCCTATAGGTATGGTAACTTACCGTACCCCGTCAAGAATAGAATTCGAACTGTGATGTTTCGCATTCCTCAAGAGCTCATGGTCAATATCGCGCCGTTGTGCTGGAACGATATTTGAAGCGGCCGGCGGCGAGGACGATGGTCAGGCCGCGCTCGACTGCCCCCCGGGGGCCAGCAGGATGCTGCTCTCGATACGGTTGCGCCCGTGGTGCTTTGCCTTGTAGAGCGCGGCGTCGGAGGCAGCCAGCAGTCCTTCCGGCATGCTGATCGAGCCGCCAACGCGGGACAATGCCGTGGCCGCGCCGATGCTCACCGTCACGCATCCGAATCCTTGATTGCCTTCATGGGGCAGACTGAGGCGCTCGACGGCCGTTCGCAGGCGCTCGGCCATATGGCACGCCCCTGCCGCGTCGGTGTCGGGCAGGATGACGGCGAGTTCTTCGCCGCCGTAGCGTGCCGCTGTGTCGCCCGGGCGACGGATGGTGTCCGCAATTGCCGCGGCCACAGCCCGCAGGCAGTCGTCCCCGACCTGGTGCCCATAGCGGTCGTTGAAGCCCTTGAAGTTGTCGATATCAAGCAACAGGAGCGACATTTGGCCGTTGGTGCGCACAGTCCGACGCCACTCTCGCTGAAGCACCTCGTCAAAGGCCCTGCGATTGGCGAGTTTCGTCAATTCGTCGGTCTTTGCCAGCGCCTCAAGCCGCGCCTCGAGTTTCTTGCGTTCGGTAACGTCGCGCATGATGAGCACGAAATCGGTGAGCACTCCGGAAGCGGGATCGCGGACAGCGCGGGACTTTGCCTCGACCCACACGGATTCTCCCGCTTTACGTGCGACCCGAAACGACAGCGGACGGCCGTCATCGGCTCCCGCCACCATTCGCGCGATGCTGGCTGCGACGTCGGGCAGGTGTTCGGAGAGGATGAACTCGTGGGGAGGCCTGCCGATCATCTCCTCCGGCGACCAATCCAGAATTTGGGAGCACGAGGGCGAGACATAGCGCGTTATCATGTCCGCTCCGACGTGAAAGATCACGTCGCCGCTGTTCTCCGCAATCAAGCGGAAATCTGGGCCGTCTTCCGCATACGTTGCCGGTGGTCTTGAAAATAGTTTTCGGAACAATCCCGGTGCTTTGTTGGGTCGCATGTAATTTATCCACTATCCGCTCCCCAATTTTACTCCGATTGGATGAACAGAAGATGGATGTGAATTAGAATTCGACTTAAATTGTTGGCAAGCCTTGCCGCTTGAGTTGGCATGTCTTTGCAGCCGGACCATTCCCGAAGACGAGCTTGCGGGGTCCGTGCGGTCGCGGAACGGGTCAGCCGCCCGCGTCGACCAGGCGGCCGCGATGGCGCAGGCTTCGAGCGGAACGCGGTGATGGCGTGGGCGTGAGGCGACGGGACGCCTATCCGCCGGCAGGGGCTGGTTCGGGATCGCCAGCCGGGCGCCCCTCACCATCCGTATCCCTCGTCATACTTGCGTCAGGTTCGGACAAGCGGAACCAGGCGACGTAGAGCGCGGGGAGGAACAGCAAGGTCAAGATCGTGCCCACCACGATCCCTCCCATCATGGCGAAGGCCATCGGCCCCCAGAAGATCTCGCGCGCAATCGGAATGAGCGCGAGGGTCGCCGCTGCCGCCGTGAGCATGATGGGTCGCATTCGATGTTCGGACGCCTCGACGACCGCGCTCCAGCCATCCATGCCCTCGCGGCGAAGCTCCTCAATTTGCATGACGAGGATGACGGAGTTGCGAATGAGGATACCGATAAGCGCCAGCACGCCGAGGATCGCCACGAAGCCGAGCGGCGCTTTGCTGGGGATCAGCGCGGCGACCACGCCGATCAGCCCGAGCGGAGCGACAGCAACCACGAGGAATAGACGCTGGAAGCTTTGCAGTTGCAGCATCAGGATCGTTGTCATGGTCAGCAGCATTGCGGGCACGATCGCGATGATCGGTCCCTGGCCCTTCGCGCTTTCCTCGACCGCACCACCAACCGCGAACCTGTAGTCGGGACCGAGCCCGGCCTCGATGGCCTTCATCTTAGGCGCCAGCTGCTTGACGACGGTCGCCGGCTGGATGCCGCCGTCCACGCTCGCCTTGAGCGTGATTGTCGGCATCCTGTGCCGACGCCAGACGATCGGTTGTTCGGCC
>JARYGW010000021.1:0-28427 GCA_033792295.1 Allobosea sp. | reverse complement strand
CTCACGTCAAAGCAATACAAGGGCCGTTCCCAACAGGGAGGGCCAAGGACCTGGGTTGTTCTGCAACCGGTTTCCAAGGCAATTGAAGTCATGGAAAAGCTCGGCATGCTGGAACGGTCTGAAGCAAAATCAACGCTGCTCTTTACCCCGTTCAATCGCTTGCGAGAGAGTAGCAAGATCAGCTTAAACAGCAAGATCAACCGCTACCTCAATGGATTTGTCGGCCATATCAATACCATCATGGCGCCCTGGCTGAATCGAGCTGAACTCGGCCCGATTCCGATTGCGGAGTTTCAGCCAATCACCACCATGATGTTTCGCAGGACGATCGCTTGGTACATCGCAAATCGGCCGTTCGGCATCGTGGCCGGAATGCTGCAGTACGGCCATGCGTCGGTGCAGATGTTTGAAGGCTATGCAGGATCCTCTGGCTCCGGCTTCAAACAGGAGATCGAGAAGGAAAGAGCGCTTTCCCGGATGGCTGATATCGTCGAGATGTACGTGGAGGATTCC
The DNA here is from genome assembly GCA_033792295.1 of Allobosea sp. Classification (GTDB taxonomy): domain Bacteria; phylum Pseudomonadota; class Alphaproteobacteria; order Rhizobiales; family Beijerinckiaceae; genus Allobosea. Next base: position 27,914 of record JARYGW010000021.1, on the reverse strand, counting down.
GCCGGCACGGCAGTCGCCGGCCCGATGGCTCCAGCGCTCACTGCCGAGTTCGAATACATCCGTGACAAAATCGGCGATTACCCGGGTACCATCGTCGACACCGAACGGAGGGACAAAATGCTCTCCCATCTCTCAAAGAGCTTTTACCCAGGGCTGTTGGCCGACTGCTTCTTCGATCCGTCACGCGCGAAGTGCATGGAGAAGACCAAATCCTTTATGCACGATGAGCCAGTTCGCGGCCTATGCGATCCGAATTGCGAAAACGCATGTTGGCGAAAGAAGCATGTCTCCGTCTGGAAAACGGCCCTCGCCGATGTGGAACGGCTCTCCCGTCGGAACCGTCTTTCACCGATCCAGCGCGACATCCTGCGTACGAAAAAAATCCAATACAAATCGATCATCGATGCGATCGACGCGGCGAGCCCGACTCATGCGCTCTAAGAATCGTGATGCCTTGATCTCGGCTATGGAGACGCTTCTCGACGCGGCTCGGAAAGACCCAGAAGCGGATCTCTCATTTGCTAAGTTGGCAGAGATCGCGGGCGTGTCTCGTGCAACCGCATACCGCGACGCTGATCTTCGGAAGGAGTGGCAGAAGAGAGTTGCTAGGCACCTGTTGGATCAAGGCCGCCCGAGCAATTTGCTCACGGCCGCACAACGAGCGGCGAGGCGAGATGCAACCGTCCGAGGTCTGAAGGAAACGATCGCGGTGATGGCAAACCACATCCAAGCCCTTTCACTGACCGTTATGCGGCTTGAAGCGGAGCGTAAGTCGAAACGCGACGCTGCTTGAACCGGCCAGCCCGGGCTCACCAAGCGCTTGTCCTCGACCCTGCCTACCCGGAGCGCCCTCGCCCGCGAAGGCGCTATTTCATTTGCCCAGCCTCATTTGCCATAGCCCCAGCGGCGCGAGCAGTACGTTCCGCCATCGAGATTATGACATCCGAAACGCGCAGCGCTTGAAGCGCGTTGAATCTCCTTCCAGATCAGGATCGCCAGCTCAGTTTCTCATGGCTGAGACTAGATTTTGAGATACAGGCAGTTCCTGATGCGCCAAAAACGCCAATTTTTTATTGTAATTCGCCGATTTGTGTCAAAAATCTTCCATTTCCAAGTTTTGAGACTTTTTGATATCGATACAAGCAATGTTGTACCGATAGTTTGTACGAGTCTCACTTATGGACGGACTCTGCGCTGACGCTCTTTCCCGTCACCTTCGGATTTTGCGCTGCGTCAAAGACCTGATGACGTCCCCGGTAGAAACTCTCCATTGCCGCCATTCAGGCGACAGAGGCAATTCAGGAGGTTCACATGCCTGCAACGAAGCCTGTCTCCGACGCCTTCACAGCAGATCGGATCATGCCTGCGGCCAAGGTCGAGGAAGGCATCGAGATCGTCAAAGCACAGTTCGCCTCGGCGACCGTGCTGCCGCAGAAAATCTGGGAGACCCAGTTCGCGCTCGCCGCGGAAATCCTGACCTTCATGGGGCGACGCATGCAAGCCCAGGCAGAGTTCTGCACCAAGCTTGGTCGCTGCACGGAGTTCGGCGAGGCGATCGGTGTCCAACAGGATTTTGCCAGAGGTGTTGGCGGGGCCTATGCCGACGAGGCCGGGAAACTGTCGACGCTCGCCCGCAAGAACATGGATGCCTGGACCGGAGCCAGCGCCCAATACGTATCGAACCTGACGGCCCTCCAAAAGAAGGCGGCCTGACAAGCTCGCAAGGCGGTCTTCCTGAGCCAGCGCCGACTGGCTCAGATGTCTCATCCGTCGGGTTTCATCACCGCGAGCGCATCCTCGGCGATGACCGCTTCCTCGTCGGTCGGGATCACGAAAGCTGCGACACGAGCATCGGCCCGGCTGATCCGCGTCGCGTTGGCGGCATTGGCGGCCTCGTCGAGTTCGAGGCCAAGCCACCGCAGCCGTTCCGCTACTGCCGCGCGGATCGGCGGCTGATGCTCGCCGATGCCGGCCGTGAAGACGATCGCATCGAGCCCGCCCAGCGTCATCGCGAGCCGGCCGATTTCCCCCGTGATGCGGAAGCAGAACAGGTCGAGCGCCTCGCGCGCCTCGGGCCTGTCGCTGTCGATGAGATCGCGGCTGTCGGCGCTGATACCGGAAACGCCGAGCAGGCCGCTGCGGCGATAGAGCAGGTCCTCCAGCCGGCCGGCATCGTAGCCTTTCGCGAGCAGATGCAGCAGGACGCCGGGATCGAGCGCACCGCAGCGCGTCGCCATCGGGATGCCGTCGAGCGCCGAGAAGCCCATCGAGGTATCGCGGCTGATACCGCCATTCAGCCCGCAGAGGCTGGCACCGCTGCCGAGATGCGCGACCACGACGCGGCCCTTCGCGAGCGTGGGCTCGTGCCGCGCCAATTCCCCGGCGATGAAGCGATAGGACAGGCCGTGGAAGCCGTAGCGCCTGATGCCCTGGTCGTGCATCGCGCGAGGAAGGGCGAAGCGGCGCACAATATCGGCATGGGTACGGTGGAAAGCCGTGTCGAAGGATGCCGTCTGCGGCAGCTCGGGGCGCAAGCGGCGGATCGCGCGGATGAGCCCGAGCCCCTGCGGCTGATGGAGCGGCGCCAGCGGGACCAGCGCCTCCAGGGCTTCCAGCACGGCATCGTCGACCCACACGGGGCCGGCGAAACTGTCGCCGCCATGGACGATGCGATGGCCCATCGCGACGATGCTGCCGAGGTCGAAATGCCAGGAGAGCCGCCGGAAGGCTTCGTCCAGCACGATGTCGAGCGCATCGCCGGGCTGCGCTTCGAGAGCGATGTCGAAGGTGTCGGGCCCTTCGATCAGCCGGAAGCGCAGGGGCGGCTCGCGGAAATCGATTACGCCCTTGCCCACTCGCTTCGGCCCGGCTTCGGTCAGCGCGAAGAGGCCGATCTTTACCGTCGAGGAGCCGGCATTGAAGGTAAGGAGAAGCCGCTCGCTCATGTCGACACCGTCAGGGATTGGCGATGGGCAGCAACGAGCTTCGCCAGTGCGGCCGAGGCGATGCGGGTCTTCAGGGAATCGGCCCGGCTCGTCAGGATGATCGGCACGCGCGCGCCGAGCACGAGCCCAGCGGCGTCCGCATTGGCGAAATAGATCAGTTGCTTGGCCAACATGTTCCCGGCCTCCAAATCGGGCACGAGCAGGATGTCGGCTTGCCCGGCGACCGGGGAGACGATGCCCTTGGTCCGCGCCGCCTCCGGGCTGATCGCGTTGTCGAAGGCGAGCGGACCGTCGACCTTCGCCCCCGTGATCTGGCCGCGCGCCGCCATCACGGTGAGCGCGGCGGCATCGAGCGTCGAGGGCATCCGGTCGTTGACGGTCTCGACCGCAGCGAGGACCGCCACCAGCGGCTCCTCCAACCCGAGCACATGCAGCATGTCGATCGCGTTCTGGCAGATGTCGCGCTTCTGCATCAGTGTCGGCTCGATATTGACCGCCGCATCCGTCACGATCAGCGGCTTGGCATAAGCCGGCAGGCTCATCACATAGACATGGCTGATCCGGCGCTCCGTCTTGAGGCCAGAGCCCGGCGCGACGACGGCGCCCAGCAACTCGTCAGTATGGAGGCTGCCCTTCACGAGGGTCGCCACCCGGCCCGCCATGGCGAGCTCGACGGCGCGCGCGGCGGCGGCATGGCTATGCGGGGCGGGCTCGATCGCGATGCCGTCGAGCGCGACGCCGGCCTTTTCCGCGGCAGCCCGGATCTTGGCTTCCGGGCCGACGAGGATCGGCTGCAGCAGTCCCTCGTCGCGGACCTCGATTGCCGCGAGGATCGCTTCCGGCGAACAGGGATGGACGATCGCGGCGCTCAGCGGCGGCAGGCCACGGGCTTGCGCCACGATACTGTCGTAGCGATCGGAATGCTTCAGCGTGACCTCGGGCAGGCGCAGGCGCGGCCAGGTCACGCGCTGGCCGGGCGCCATCACCGTCGCCGCGCCGGACAGCACCGTCTCGCCGCGCTGGTTGGTGCAGGCGGTATCCAGCACGACGGTTCGTTTCGAGGCCTCCTTGCTCCGGACCGTGACGGTCGCCGTCACGGTGTCGCCGGGTACGACCGGCTTCAGGAAGCGTAGATCCTGCCCGAGATAGATCGTGCCCGGTCCGGGCAGCTTCGTGCCGAGCACCGCCGAGACCAGCGCCGCGGTCCACATTCCATGCGCCACGACATGCCCGAACGGATCGCTCGCCGCGAAAGCCGCGTCCAGATGGGCGGGATTGGCATCCCCGGAGACGGCGGCGAACAGCTCGATGTCATCGGGTCGGACGGTACGGGCCAGCGAGGCGCTTTCGCCGATCGCGATCTCGTCGAAGGTCCGGCTCGTCAGAAGTTCCTGATCCACGGCTCACCTTTGCAGCACATAGGTTCCGGGCGCATCGCAGAGCGGCTCGCGGCCGCTCCCTGCGTCGCCAAACCCGGGCGGCGCGATCCGCTCGGGCGAGGAGGATAGGTCGCCGAGCCATTCCGTCCAGGCCGGCCACCACGAGCCCTCGCGCCTCCGGGCCGCGGCGAACCATTCGTCGGGTCCGAGACAGATGTCGGCATGCTGCTTGCGCATGATCCGATAATGACGTTCGGGGTGGCCCGGCTCGCTGACGATGCCGGCGTTGTGTCCGCCGCTGGTCAGCACGAAGGTCAGGTCGGCATCGGTCAGCAAGTGCAGCTTATGGACCGAACGCCACGGCGCCACATGGTCGGCCTCGGTCGCAACGCCGAAGATCGGCGTGCGGATGTTCTGGAGCGCTGCCGGTCGTCCCTCCACCATGAAGCGGCCGCTCGCCAGGTCGTTGTCGAGATAGAGGCTGCGCAGATAGTCGGCATGCATGCGGTAAGGCATGCGCGTGGAATCCGCGTTCCAGGCCATGAGATCGAACATCGGGGAGCGTTCGCCCATCATGTAGTCATGCACCAGCCGCGACCAGATCAGGTCGTTGGAGCGCAGGAGCTGGAAGGCGCCGGCCATCTGGTCAGCCGAGAGATAGCCGCGGTTCCACATCATGCTATCGAGCAGACGAAGCTGGCTCGCATCGATGAACAGCGCGAGCTCGCCGGGCTCGCTGAAGTCGGTCTGCGCAGCGAGGAAGGTCAGCGAAGCCAGCCGTCCGTCGCCGTCACGCGCCATGACCGCTGCTGCGATGGCGAGCAGCGTGCCGCCCAGGCAGTAACCGGCGGCATGGATCTTACGGCCGGGCAGGGCTGACGTGATCGCGTCGAGCGCGGTCATCAGGCCGCCGCGGCGATAATCCTCCAGGGAGAGGTCGCGGTCGTCGGCTCCGGGATTGCGCCAGGAAATGCAGAAGACCGTGTACCCCTCGCCGACGAGGTAGCGCACCAGCGAATTCTCCGGCGACAGGTCGAGGATGTAATATTTCATGATCCAGGCCGGTACGATCAGGATCGGCTCGGCATGGACGCTCGGCGTCGAAGGTGTGTACTGAACCAGCTCGATCAGGTGATTGCGGAAGACGACCTTGCCCGGCGTTGCGGCCACGTCCCGGCCGATGACGAAACGTTCGGCGCCGACCGGAGGCTGGCCGGTGACCTGCCGCTGCAGGTCTTCGATCCAGTTCTTCCAGCCTGCGATGAAATTCGCCCCTCCCGTTTCGCGAGCGCGCTCGATCACCTCCGGGTTGGTGAACGGGTTGTTCGACGGCGAGAAGGCGTCGAGGATTTGCCGCGCGACGAAGGAGACGACCTCCTCGTGATGGCGCGCGACGCCCGGCACCTCATGGGTGACATTGTGCCACCATTGCTGATTGAGCAGGAAGGCCTGCGCCATGAGGCTGAAAGGCGGCGTGCGCCATTCCGGCGCGGCAAAGCGGCGATCACCGGGAAGCGGCTCTATGCAGGGAGCGGCATCCGGTTCCAGAAGGCGCGAGGCGGCATGCATTCCCAGACGGGTCGCCTTGCGCATCGCCTTGCCGGCGAGTTCGAGCTGCTTGCCGGGTGCAGCGGCCAGATGAACGGCCCAGTCGAGATAGGCCAGCATCAGGGATGTCAGTGACAGCCCGCCGGTGAACTTTGCGCTCGCCGCTTCACGCATACGGTCGATCGCCGAGAACGCCTCCTCCCCGAGCGTCTCCTCCCTGCAAAGCTGCTGCCGCTGGGGTTTCCGGGCCAAGCCGGTTCGGGACGAGGACTGCATGGCTTTCTTCCTTCGAAACTCTCGCCAAGATGCGCTCCGAAAGCCGCGCGCTCCTTGAGCTTGGTCAAAGCCGATGCCACCTCACCCGGATAGGTTCTTCAGCGCGCAGAGCGGGAGAATCCCATGAAGGCGATGGTTCTGAACGCTGCGGGCCGTCCGCTTATCGAGGAGTCACGTCCCGATCCCGCACCTGCCCCCGGGGAGCTGCGGGTCAAGGTCGAGGCTTGTGCGATCTGCCGCACGGATCTGCATGTCGTTGACGGCGAACTGCCCGATCTGCAATGCCCGCGCGTGCCCGGCCACGAAGTCGTCGGCCGAGTCGACCGGGTTGGGGCGGGCGTCGCGCGCGACCTGATCGGTCGGCGTGTCGGTCTCGGCTGGCTGGGGCATACATGCGGGCATTGTCCCTACTGCCGCGCCCTGCGAGAGAACTTGTGCGACACCCCGGAATTCACCGGCTATACCCGCGATGGCGGCTTCGCCAGCCATGTCATTGCCGATGCGGCCTATGTCTTCCCTCTGGATGAGTTCCCCGACCCCGTCGCCGCCGCCCCCCTGATGTGCGCAGGGTTGATCGGCTGGCGCAGCCTGCGCAGCGCCGGCGCAGCCCAGCGGATCGGCCTCTCCGGTTTCGGCGCGGCCGCGCACATCCTCGCGCAGATCTGCCGCTGGCAGAGGCGCGAAGTCTATGCCTTTACCCGTCTGGGCGACGAGGCGGCCCAGGCTCATGCCCGCTCGCTCGGCGCATGCTGGGCCGGAAGCTCCGAGGAAAAGCCGCCGACGCCACTTGACGCCGCGCTGATCTTCGCCCCCGTCGGGGCGCTGGTGCCGCTCGCCCTGAATGCCCTCGTGAAAGGTGGGCGCGTCGTCTGCGGCGGCATCCATATGAGCGACATTCCCAGCTTCGGCTATGATCTGCTCTGGCACGAACGCGAGCTGGTTTCGGTTGCCAATCTCACACGAGCCGACGCGCGCGAATTCCTGTCCGCCGCCCGGCAGGCTGATATCAAGACGAAAACCACGGCCTATCCCTTGGAGCGGGCGAACGAGGCTCTCTCGGATCTGCGGGCCGGCCGATTGCAGGGCGCGGCGGTACTGGTGCCATGAGGCTCTCAGAGCTTGTTGACGCAATCTCCGAGCCCCCTCGCCCATATGAGCAGGCCTTGCCCCTGCCATCCTCGCTGCTCCGCTTCGTGCTCCTGTCCGGCGGCTGGCACCAGGCGGTCGTCTGCGCCCTGTCCATCGTCGTCTTCCTGCTCAATACCGCGCCGATCGAAACACAGCGGCGCATCATCGACACCGCCGTCCATGTCGGCAGCGCCCGTGCCATCCTGATCCTGGTCGCGCTGCAAATCGGGCTCGTCCTGGCTTATGGCCTGGCCAAGCTGGCGATGAACGTCTACCGCGCCTGGCTCGGCGAATGCGCGACCCGGGACCTGCGGCTCGTGGTGACGCAACGACTTGAACACATGGGCGAGGAGCCCCCCGACCTGGCCAATGGAACCGGCCTCGCCATGATCCTCGCGGAAGCGGACGATATCGGCGCTTTCGTCGGTTCGAGTCTCAGCCTGCCGATCGTCGAGATCGGCTTCCTGGCGAGCATCTTCATCTATCTCGCCTTTCTCGACCTCAGAATGATGGGCGCCAGCCTCCTGATCCTCGCGCCGCAATTCGTGTTCGTGCCGCTGATGCAGCGAGCGATCAATCGTCGGGTGGCGCAACGAACGCGTCTCCTTCGACGTTTCGGCGACGAGATCCTGTCGCCCTCGAAGACGGAATCGAGCGCTCCCCGACTGGACGAGGTCTTTGCGGTCGACATCGGCGTCTTCGAAATCAAATTCTCCCTCAATTTTCTGATGAACCTGACCTATTCTCTGGGCAGCCTGCTCGTGCTCGGCATCGGCTGCGTGCTGGCGGTCCGGGGACAGACCGAGATCGCCACCGTTGTCACCTTCTTGTCCGCCACGACCAAGATCGTCGACCCCTGGAACGACGTCGTGGACTGGGCGCGCGGCTTTGCGATGACCACCGTGAAGTACGATCTCGTTGTTCGGGCGCTCGAAACCTTACCCGACGACGCTCCTCCGTGACCGCGGCAACCCGCTGACGTCGTGACGCTCAGAAGGCGCGGAAACGGCGTGCTTCCCAATGACGAGCGCGAACTGTTCCTCGATTCCCTTCAGCCTGCATCGCCAACGGTTTCAGCATCTCGGCAAGCCAGAGATAGAAGGCCGCGATCATCAGAATGGCGAGTAGGACAGGCACGGGCAGCGCGACGAAACCGAACGGATGGCCGAGCGGCGTCAAGGCCAGGATCAGTGCGGCGGCGAGAGCGCCGAGCGAGGTCATGACCAGGAAGCGGTGCGGCCGGCTGCGCCAGGAGGGAGCCGCCGTGCGGATGACGAAGATCACCAGGATCTGTGTCAGGATCGACTCGACGAACCAAGCCGTCCTGAACATCTCGACGCCTGCACCGAACACCCCGAGCAGGAGGGCAAAGGTCGCCGCGTCGAAGACGGACGAAAGCGGCCCCATCACGAGCGTGAAACGCAGCACGGCATGCATGTCCCAGTGCCGGGGCCTAGCGAGGTCGGCCGGGTCCGCCTCGTCGAAAGGAATGCCGACCTCGGACAGGTCGTAGAGCATGTTGTTGATCAGGATCTGCAATGGGTTGAGCGGCAGGAACGGCAGCACCATCGACGCCAGCGCCATCGAGAGCATGTTGCCGAAATTCGAGCTCGTGCCCATGCGGACATATTTCATGATGTTGGCATAGGTGCGCCGTCCCTCGGCGATGCCCTGCGCAAGAACCCCGAGGTCGGGCGCGAGCAGCACGATCGCCGCCGCCTCGCGCGCGACCTCGGTGCCACCCTCGACGGAGAGGCCGACATCCGCTGCATGGATCGCCGGTGCATCGTTGATGCCGTCGCCGATGAAGCCGACCGTATGCCCTGCCTTCCGCAGCGCGAGCACGATGCGCGCCTTCTGCTCCGGGGCGACCCGTACGAACAAATCGACCTGCTGGACGCGGGACGCGAGCGCGGCATCCGCCAACGTAGCAATCTCCTCGCCCGACATCAGCCCCCGGGCCGGCAATGCCAGGCTTTCAGCCAGATGCTGGACGACGGGCGCCGCGTCTCCCGAGATCACCTTGACGCGCACGCCGGCGGCCGCGAGTTGGCTCACCGCCACGCTTGCCGAGGCCTTGGGTGGATCGATGAAGGCCACGCAGCCGGCAAAGATCAACCCGGCTTCGTCTTCACGAGACAGCGCATCGGCTTCCGACGGCATCGGGCGGCGGGCAACGCCAAGCAAGCGCAGCCCCTGGGCTCCCTTGGTCTCGATAAGGGCGAGAATCCTGGCTCTCGCCGCATCATCGAGCTTGTCCGTATTGTGATCCGCTTGCTCGAATCGATCGCACAGCGCGAGCAGGGCTTCGGGAGCCCCTTTGACGATCATCTCCCGCTCGTCACCCTTCACGACGAGCACCGAGGAGCGGCGCCGCTGAAAATCGAACGGGAGATCAGCGAGTGGACGCCAGGCACCGCCATCCTCCGCTGCCGAAGCGAGCAATGCGGTATCGAGATTGTTACGCAATCCGCTACAGAAGCGGCTGTTGATGCGGGCGAGCTCCGTCACGCGCGAACTATCGGTACCGTCGCAGCCGAAGCTGCCGACATGAGCGATCCGCGCCTCCGTCAACGTGCCGGTCTTGTCGGTGCACAGCACGTCCATCGCGCCGAGATCGTGGATCGCCGACAGGCGCTTCACCACGACCTGACGCTGGGCCATCCGCATCGCACCCCGCGCGAGCGTCACCGTCATCACCACCGGCAGCAGTTCCGGCGTCAGCCCGACAGCCAGCGCGACGGCGAACAGGAAGCTCTCGATCGACAGGCCGTGGCGCGCGAGTTGCGTCAGCAATACGAACAGCACCAGGAAACCGGTCAGGCGCAGGATCAGCATGCCAAGGCCATGGACGCCGCGCTCGAAGGCGGTCGGCGGCTCGCTTGCCTGCATGGAGCGGGAGATCGCGCCGAGCCGCGTATCGGCACCCGTCGCGGCCACGAGCATCCTGACCTCTCCGGCAACGAGGCTCGTTCCCCCGAAAAGCGCATTATCGGTTCCGTCTGCGGCGGAATCCTCGGGAACTGCCAGCTTCTCGACCGGAAAGGGCTCGCCGGTGAGGACCGCTTCGTCGGCCATCGCGTCATGGCTTTCGAGGATCAGCCCGTCCGCCGGAACCAAATCGCCGGCATGGAGCGCGACCACGTCGCCGGCAACCACGTCCCGTACCGGGATTTCGACGCGCCGCCCGCTCCGAAGGGCAGTGACCTGCACTGCCACCGCGCGGCGGAGCGCATCGACGGCATTCTCGGCCTGGGTCTCCTGGAACACGTCAAGCGCGATCGAAGCCAGCACGATGAGAACGATGATGATCAGGCTCTGCCAATCGCCCGTCGCCCCCGAGATCAATGCGGCGATCAGCAGGATCGCGATCAGAGGCTCGACGAGCCGTTTGGCGATCTTGAATGGCAATCCGCGCCGCAGGCTGGTCACGGCGAGGTTGGGCCCGTAGCGACGCAGCCGCTCGGCGGCTTCCGCGTCGCTCAAGCCGTCCGAGGACGCTTCGAGGCGTTGCAGCAAGACGTTCCGGCCTTCACGCCAGAATTCCCCCTCGGCTGAAGCAGCCGCTCCCGCGGGTTCCATGGTCATTCCAGCCTCCCCCCGATACGCTGATTGACCACGATGGCGGCCCCGGCCCTGCGCGAGCCCAGATTCAGGCCGCGGGTTGCGCACAGTTCAGCCATTCACGGCGTGATCGCGACCTTGAGGACTCCGTCGCGCTGGTGCGCGAACAGTTCGTAGGCGTCCCTGATGCGCTCCAGTGGGAAGCGGTGCGTGACCAGCGCGCCCAGATCGACCCTGCCAGAGGCAACGACGTCCATCAGGCGTCGCATGCGTTCCTTCCCGCCGGGGCAGAGCGTAGTGACGATGCGGTGATCGCCAAGCCCCGCGGCAAAAGCGCCGAACGGGATCGTCAGGTCGCTCGAATAGACACCAAGCGAAGACAGCGTGCCGCCCGGCCGCAGCACACGCAACGCCGCGGAGAAGGTCTCCTGGCGCCCCAGGGCTTCGATCGCGACATCGACGCCTCTGCCGTCGGTCAACCGCATGATTTCGTCGACCGGATCGGCTTTGGAGAAATCGACGATCTCGTCGGCCCCGAGCCTGCGTGCCATGGCCTGGCGCTCCGGAACGCTCTCCACGGCGATGATGCGCGTCGCGCCCATCAGCCGGGCTCCGGCCGTGGCGCACAGCCCGATCGGCCCCTGCGCGAAGACGGCGACGCAATCACCTATCCTTACCCTGCCGCTCTCGGCGCCGGAAAAGCCGGTCGACATGATGTCGGGACACATCAGCACCTGCTCGTCCGTCAGCCCGGAGGGCACATGCGCGAGATTGACCATGGCGTCCGGCACCAGCAGGTATTCGGCTTGGGCCCCATCGATCGTGTTGCCGAAGCGCCAGCCGCCCATGGCCTTGAAGCCGTGGCGCTCGCCAGGGCCGTCCTGCGAGGCGCAGCCGCAGAGGCAGGCGGCGCTGTGCCCCGAAGGCGTGATGGCGCCGGCGATCACCCGCTGCCCCTCGCGGAAACCCTTCACCTCTGATCCGAGCTTCTCGATCACGCCGACCGGCTCATGGCCGATGGTGAGGCCGCGGGCGACCGGATACTCGCCCTTCAGGATATGGATATCAGTGCCGCAGATCGTCGTGGTGGTGATGCGCAGTAGTGCATCGAGCGGCCCTATGTCCGGAACCGGCTTATCCTCCAATTCGATACGGCCCGGCTCCACGAACACGGCCGCGCACATCACCTTGGAGCGGGCCTTTCGCGTGGTTCCCGGCGAAGGCCGCGCAGCGGATTGAAGGACAGGCGACATGATCACTCTCCGAAATCGATGAGGTGAAATCAGCCTGCCGTGAACTGGTCCTGTTGGATTTGACACAACGCAAAACCGCGAAAGAACACACGCGCGTTTGATGAAAATCAATGTGACCCGCGTGCTTCCGTCGCTCGATGGCGCATCAGGAACAGCTATCGACGCGGAGGTTGGCATGAACGACATCACTCTCTCTTCGAGCTCGGTGGCGAAGGCGCAGGCCGTTCGGGGCACGGCCTATCGCGACATCGCCGTCCATCTCGACGGCTCTCCGGAAGACGAAACGCGCCTGGCGCACGCCGAAGCCCTCGCCGCAAGCTTCACAGCCCGGATCACCGGCATCTTCACCAACCTCCTACCCGATCCCGCGCTTTTCGCCGGAGAGTTCGGCGTTACCGGCATCGGCCAGTTGGTCGATGCCGTTACGGAGGAAGGAGACGTCAACGAGAAGCGACTTCGGCAGCGACTGGCGCGCCTTGGCCCCGCGCATGAATTGCGCCGGCTGGATGCATTCCCCGGACTTCTCGAACAGGCCGTTGCCAGCGAGGCCCACTGGAACGACCTCTTCATCGCGACCTGCCCGCGCGATGACGGCCACAGCCGCTGGCGCCCCATGATCGAGAGCGTCATGTTCGATGGAGGTAGAGGGCTTCTGCTGCTGCCGCCGACAGCCGCGTTGCGCTCTCCGATCAAAACCGTCCTGATCGGGTGGACCGACACGCGACAGAGCGCCCGAGCCGTAGCCGAAGCGCTGCCCCTGATCGCGCGCGCGACAAAGGTCCATATCGTCACGGTCAGGGAAGAGGCCCATGGACGGATGGGAGGCGCCGAAGTCCTCGCCGACATCAGCACCCATCTTGCCAGGCACGGTATCGAGGCAACGGCAGATCTGATCGTCGTCGGAGCCTACGGCCATTCGCGCTTTCGGGAATGGGTGCTGGGCGGCGTGACGGCGGATCTGGTCGACTGCACTCCCGTGCCGCTCTTTCTCGCGCATTAGCGGGATCGAGGCGGTTGGACCTTGGGGTGTCACCGACGGGCCAACCGCCTCGCTCAGCTACCCACTTGCAACCGGAGAGTCGTTCATGGCGACGACCGAGCGAGAACCCGGGCGGACAATGGGTGAGGTCGCCGTTCGTGTCCGAGGCCTCGAAGTCGTATTCGGCGATAAGGCCGTACTGGACCATCTCGACCTCGATGTCATGCGAGGCGAAGTCCTCGGTGTCATCGGAGCGTCCGGCTCTGGTAAGTCTGTCCTGGCGCGAACGATCCTTGGCCTTCTGCCCAAGCGAAGCGGCATCATTGAGGTCTTCGGTAGGGATCTCGATGACCTCCCCAAGGCAGAGCGCCGAGCCATCGAACGGCGATGCGGCGTCATGTTCCAGCAGGGCGCCCTATTCTCGTCCTTGACGATCGCCGAGAATATCCAATTGCCAATGCGCGAGCTTCTGCATCTGTCGCCGAGCCTGCTGACTGAAATGGCGATGCTGAAGATCGAGATGGTCGGGTTGCCGCTCGATGCAGCGGAAAAGTACCCGGCCGAGCTCTCGGGCGGCATGACCAAGCGGGCTGCGCTGGCCCGAGCATTGGCTCTCGATCCGGAGATTCTGTTTCTCGACGAGCCAACCTCGGGACTCGATCCCATCGCAGCCGATGCCTTCGATCAGCTTCTGCTGACCCTCAAGGCGAGTCTGGGCTTAACGGTGATGATGATCACCCATGATCTGAGCAGCCTTCACACGACCTGCGACAGGATCGCCGCCATCGCGCGGGGCAAGATCATCGCCCTCGGCACGCTGCAGGATCTGCTGGCGCACAAGGATCCCTGGCTGAGGCAGTATTTCGCCGGCGAGCGCGGTCGGACCATTTTCGCGGATCAGATGACCGCCTGACGCACTGCCGACGCCGACGGCCTGCATGAACGCGCCGCCCCGCTCAGCGCCAGCTCACGGCGAGATCGTCGATAAACCGGGTGGCCATCGTCTTTGCTTCACTCGCAAACTCCGAGATGAGCTGGAGATTTCTGGCGTCGCGCCCGTAGCAAACCAGGAAATCAAGCGGCATCGTCGGCTCGAACGACCTGACGACGACCTGCCTCTCGACGCCAGCGATGAAAAGAGGATGCACGAGCGATACGCCGAGGCCGGCCGCGACGAAATGACAAAGCGTGGAATTCGAGTCGGCGGTCAAAACGATATTGGAGCGGACATTATAGGCATCGAACATCGCCGAAACCTTTTGCCCCGTTAAGGTCTCCGTATTGAAGGCGACGAACGGAACCCCGTGCAGATCGTCGGGGCAAATGACTTTGTGATCGGCAAGCGGATGCCCGATCGGCATGATGCACAGCAGCGGATGCTCGAACAGAGGCTCGGTGACGATGAAGGGATTCTCGACCCGGGCGGTGACGATCCCGATGTCCAGGACGCGTGTCAGGACATATTCGGGAATCCATTGGGAGCTGGGCGATTTGATCGAGCAATAGACGTTCGGATTGCGTTGGAGGAAGCTCATCGTGGTGCGCTGGATGTAGGCGCCGCTGAGAGCGGGGATCACACCTACGACGAGGCGCCCCTGATCCTCGCGCTTGATCAGTCCGATCGCGCTTTCCACCTGACGCACGCCGACGAAAATCCGGGCAACCTCCTCGTGCAGGCGCAAGCCCTGGGCAGTCGGCACCAACCGGCCCTTATAACGGTCGAAGAGCTTGAGGCCGTTGTCTTTCTCCAATTGCATCAGGAGCTTGCTGGCCGCGGGCTGGGAGATGTAGAGCGCCTCCGCCGCGCGGCTGACCGTGCCGTGCTCGATCAGCGCCTTGAATATCTCGATCTGTCTCAGATTGAGCGCGCGAGGCATGGTATAATTCTAGGAATAGAGTGCGGTCTATTTACTATTGGACATAATAGCATGTCGCTTCCTACCGTCGTCAACGCGGAGGGAAGATCATGCATGGGTCGAGGCCGACCAGGCATTTCCGGGCGACGGGCGAAGGTCGGCCTGCATGATGGGCGTGTGCTTCGACTGCCTCGCGGTGGTCGATGGGGTGTCGTCGGCCCAGACCTGCCTCGTCCCGGTTCGCGACGGCATACGGATCGAGCGCCAGCAGGGCTGCCCGGATGTGATGCCATGAGCGGTCGCGTCGATGTCCGCCTCTGCAGAGTCCGCCCCCGGCTCAAGCCCTTCACATTGGGCGCGATCGCCACGCTCGACACGATGGTTTCCCCGTCATGAGCGGCAAGGTCATCGATACGCTCGTCATCGGCGGGGGGCTTCACGGCTTATCGGCCGCCCTGCATCTCGCTCGCGGCGGCCGCCGCGTCACGATCCTGGAAAGATCCTGGGTCGGACGTCATTCCTCCGGCGCGACGGCCGCGGGGGTGCGCACCCTCAACCGCGATCCGGCCGAGATTCCGATTTCCCTCGAAGCCATGGAGATGTGGCACCATATCGCGGCGATCGTCGGAGACGACTGTGGCTTCCACGCCCATGGCCAGCTCAACGTCGCCGAGAATGCGAGCCATCTCCCCAAACTCGAAAGCCGTCTCGCCTGGATGCGGGAGGCTGGGTACGAGCATGAGGAGCTGATCGACCGGGCCGAGCTCCTGCGGCTGGTGCCTGCGATCTCACCCCATTGCGTGGCGGCCCTGATCGCCCGGCGCGACGGCGCCGCGGATCCGCACCGGACCCTGCAGGCCTTCCGGCGCAGCGCGGAGGCGGCAGGCGTCGTCATCCATGAGGGCGTCGGCGTCGACGCGATCGAGCCGGCAGGGTCCGATTGGCGGCTGCGCACCGCAGCCGGAGATTTCGTTGCGCCGACGCTGATCAACGCCGCCGGGGCCTGGTCGGCGAAGATCGCGGCGATGCTCGGCGACGACATCCCGCTCGGACACAAGGCTTCGATGATGATCGTCACCGAACGCCTCGCGCCGCTCCTCAAGCCCGTCGTCAGCGTGGTCGGCCGGCCGCTCTCGTTCAAGCAGTCCGACCAGGGAACGCTGGTGATCGGCGGAGGCCTGCAAGGCAGCGCGGATATCGAAGCCCAGAAGAGCTTCGTTCATTTCCAGGAGCTGTCCAAAGGCGCGCGCGCCGCGACGGACCTGTTTCCATCGACGAAATCGCTACGCATCGTCCGGACCTGGGCCGGCATGGAAGCGACGCCAAAGGATCATCTGCCCGTCATCTGCGCCTCGCCGAATGCGAAAGGCGCATTCCACGCCTTCGGTTTTTCGGGGCACGGCTTCCAGCTCGTGCCGGTGGTCGGCGCGATCATGGCCGACCTCGTCATCCACGGCAGCACAGGGCGATCGATCGAGAGCTTCGACGCCACGCGGCTCATGCAACGGCAAGCGGCGGCATGATGCCGGGCAACTACAAGGAGTGAAGGCGGCATGTATCGGATCGGCGTCGACGTCGGCGGAACATTCACCGACTTTGTCATGGTCAACACCGAAGGCGGCCCGACCGCCTTCCACAAGGTGCCGTCGACGCCGGACGATCCGTCGCGGGCAATCTCGTCCGGCATCGTCGAGATGCTCGCACTCAACGCGGTCTCCCCCGAAGATGTCGGCTATGTCGGCCATGGTACGACCGTCGCCACCAACATGGTGATCGAGCGGCGCGGCGTCCCGACGGGCCTCTTGACCACCAAGGGCTTTCGCGACGTGCTGGCGATCGGCCGCCAGACCCGCCCCTCGCTGTTCGACTGGTCGGTGCGCAAGCCCGAGGAGCTGGTCGAGAGGCATCGCCGGGTCGAGGTCGACGAGCGCCTCGACAAGTCGGGAGCGGCCCTGACGGCACCCGATCTCGATGCCGTGGAGAAGCTGGTCGTCCAGCTGCGCGACAGCGGCGTCAAGGCCGTGGCAATCGGCTTCCTGCATTCCTATCGCAATCCCGAGCACGAGCGGGCCGTGCGCGACCTGATCAAGCGTATCGCGCCCGATCTCTATGTCAGCGTCTCCTCCGAAGTCGTCGCCGAGTTCCGCGAGTACGAGCGCTTCTCGACGACGGTCCTGAACGCCTATGTCGGCCCGCGCACCCAGAAATACCTGCATCGGCTGCGCGAGAAGATCGCGGCCTCCGGCATCCGGGTCGAGCCGCTGACCTTCCACTCCAATGGCGGCCTGCTGCCGGTGCAGACCGTGGAGGAGCTGCCTGTACTGACCTGCCTCTCGGGGCCGGCGGCCGGCGTGATCGGCTCGGCCCGGATCGGCGCCGAGATCGGCGAGACCGAGATCATCACCTTCGACGTGGGCGGCACCAGCACCGACGTGTCGCTGATCACCGGCGGGCGGGCCCAGTTCACCTCCAGCCGACTGGTCGCCGGACATCCGGTGCGGATGCCCATGGTCGACATCCATGTGATCGGTGCCGGCGGCGGCAGCATCGCGCGCCTCGACGACGCCGGTGCACTGAAGGTCGGGCCGATGAGTGCCGGCGCGATGCCCGGGCCGATTTCCTATCTGCGCGGCGGCACCGAGGTCACGCTGACCGACGCCAATATCGTGCTCGGCCGGCTGAACCCCGTCGCCCTCCTCGAAGGGCGGATGAAGGTCGATCGTGGCCTCGCCTATGCCGCCATCCGCAGCCAGATCGCCGATCCGCTCGGCCTCTCGGTCGAGGAAGCGGCGCATGGCGTCGTCAGCATCGCGACCGCCAATATGAGCCGGGCGATCCGCTCGGTTTCCATCGAGCATGGGCATGATCTCGCCGCCTTCACGCTCTTCGCCTTTGGCGGCGCAGGCCCTCTGCATGCCGCCGACGTCGCGGAAGAGTGCGGTCTCAACAAGATCGTCGTCCCTCAGGAGCCCGGCACGCTCTGCGCGCGCGGCGTCCTTCTGTCGGACCTCAGCCGCGACTATGTGCGCACCGCACTCGTTCGGGTGAACGACAAGAGCTGGCGGGAAATCGTCGCGCTCGGCGCCGAATTGTCGGAGGCCGGTCGTGCCTGGCTCGAAACGGAAACGACGGGCGATGCCGGCAAGGAGCTGCATTTCACCCTCGATGCGCGCTATCGCGGCCAGAGCCACTACATTCCGGTGCCGCTCGACGCGCTGAGCGACGACCTGCTCGACGCATTCGTGAGCCGGTTCCATCGCGCCCATGCCGACCAGTTCGGATACAGCCTCGATGGGCGCGACATCGAAGTCGTCAATGTCCGGCTCAAGGCGGTCTGCCACGTCAGGAAGGGCGAGAGCGCCGCCCCGGCACAGGGCACCTCGCTCGAAACGGCCCTGATCGAGACACGCCAGATCTATTTCGGCGCCAATCGCGGCTGGCTCGCGACGCCGATCTACCGGCGTGCGCTCCTGCCGGCCGCGGTGCCGTTCGAAGGACCGGCGGTCGTCGAGGAAATGAGCGGGACGACCGTCATTCTTCCGCATCAGACGGCCGAGGTCGACGGTTTCGGAAACATCCATATCGCGCTGCAGCGTTGAGGACGGCACCATGCAGATGTCCAACAGAGCCAACGGATCGATCGCCGGTTTCGATGCGATCGCGATGGAAGTCTTCGCCAACCGCCTGCTCTCGATCACCGAGACCATGGCGATCAACATGATGCGCTCGTCGTTCTCGGCGCAGATCAAGGAACGCCGCGACTTCTCGGTCGGGCTGTTCGACGGCAAGGGCCGGCTGGTCGCGCAGGGCACGCATATCCCTGTCCATCTCGGCTCGCTGATGGGTGTGGTCGAGGGGCTTCTGGCGCGCTACCCGCGCGACGAGATCCGCCCCGGCGACGCCTTCCTCTCCAACGACCCCTATGCCGCCGGCGGCACCCACCTGCCCGACATCTCGGTCGCGACCCCGGTGTTCCATGGTGACGACCTGATCGCCTTCGTCGTCAATATCGGCCATCACACCGATGTCGGCGGGGCGGTGCCGGGTTCGACCTCGCCGACCGCGCGCTCGATCTTCGAGGAAGGGCTGCGCATCCCGGTGATGCGGGTCTGCCGCGACGGCAAGGTCGACGAGGACCTGCTGAACCTGATCGCGCTGAACTCGCGCCTGCCGGAAGAGCGCCTGCTCGACCTGCGTGTCCAGATCGCCACCAACGAGCGCGGCTCGGATGCGGCGCTGGAGCTGGTGCGCCGCATGGGCGCCGACGGCTTCAAGGCGCGCATTCGCGACCTCCTCGATTATACGAAACGGCGGCTCGACCTGCGCATCGCCGGACTGGCGCCGGGAGCGCCCAGCCGCTTCACCGCCTGGCTCGACGATGACGGGCTGCCCGATGGCGAGATGGTGCCGCTTTGCGCCGCGGTCAGCGTCGAAGGCGGCAAGCTCGTGATCGATTTTGCGGGCAGCGGACCGGAAGCGCGCGGCGCGATCAACATCGCCGAGAACGCGCTCAGGGCCACGGCCTATTACTGCGTCAAGGCACTGCTCGATCCCGAACTCATGGCGAATTCCGGCATGATGGATTCGATCGTGCTGCGGGCGCCGGAAGGCAGCATCGTCAATCCGCGCTCCCCCGCCCCGGTCGGCTCGCGAACCATCGCCTGCCAGCGCCTCGCCGGCGCGATCTTCGGGGCGTTCCAGCCGCTGGTGGATCCGGGCACGCGGATCGCCTCGGGCTATGACGTGCTGCCCTCCTTCGGCTTCTCCGGTCACCGCCCCGAGAACGGCAGCTTCTACATCTGCGGCGAGACGGTGGGCGGTGGCGGCGGGGCGCGCTGCGATGGCGACGGCATGGACGGCATCCATGTCCACGTCACCAACTCGCTCAACCTCCCGACCGAGGCGATGGAGAACGAATTCCCGCTGCATGTGGAGGAATACACGCTGGTCCGCGACTCCGCCGGCTGCGGCCGGTGGCGCGGCGGCATGGGCATCGCACGGACCGTGCGGGCGCTGCACGACAGGACCAATCTCGAAGCACGCTCGGATCGGCACAAGGCCGGCGCGCCCGGCACAGAGGGTGGCGGACATGGCGGGGTGGGTCGCGTCACCCGCAACCCCGGAACCGGGCGCGAGCAGGCCTTGCCTTCGAAAGTGGCCCAGCTCCTCATCGATGCCGGCGAGACCATCCGCATCGCAACGCCCGGCGGCGGCGGCTTCGGCAACCCTGCCGAGCGTCCGGCCGCGCTGATCGCCACCGATCTGCTCAACGACGTCATGACCGAAGAGCACGCCCGCGCCGGATATGGCGATGCGTTGATCGACGAGGCGCTGACCCTT
Source organism: Allobosea sp. (assembly GCA_033792295.1). Classification (GTDB taxonomy): domain Bacteria; phylum Pseudomonadota; class Alphaproteobacteria; order Rhizobiales; family Beijerinckiaceae; genus Allobosea. The sequence goes on along the minus strand of JARYGW010000021.1, from coordinate 7,646 downwards.
CTCCGGGAGGGACGCAAACGGTCGGTTGCTTAGATCATCGCGCGGTCATCCCGGACGCTGCGAAGCGGAGATCCGGGATGACCGCGCGGTTCCGTCAAGCGCAAAAAGCGCGAGACGCCTCTCACGCACCACGCATCGCATGGACAAGCAGTCTCGAGGGCGTTCCACTGCCGAAATGAACCGTGTTGCGGGCGATATTCCTGGCTCGCCCCTTTCCTTCCGGAGCCCCGGTATTCGGGTTCACGTCGAACTTGGGGAAGTTGGAAGACGAAACGTCGAGACGGATACGATGCCCGGCCTTGAACAGATTGGCCGTTGCGAAGAGCTCGATGACGATCTCGAACACTTCGCCGCTCCTGATCGGTTCGGGATGCTCCCATGAATGGCGATAACGGCAACGGAAGATCCCGTCGCTGAGATTCATCGCGAAGCCCGTTGGGTAATCCGCGCTCGGCGGATGAACATCGACGAGCTTGGCCGTGAAATCGGTGTCGAGGGCGTCGGAAGAAACCCAGAGATGCAGCTTGACCGGCCCGATGATGGTTACATCGGCCGTCAACGGCTCCGTCTCGAACATCAGCACGTCCGGGCGCGACGACAACGGCAGCCCCGGCGTGCGGCAACCCAGGAAGCGGCGATCTTCGCGCTGGTCGAAAGCCCCACCTTCAAAGACGGGCTGGCCGCTGGTCAATGCGCCGCCGATCGTCGGCACCGGATCCCGCGGATCGAAATCATAGGTGAGCGACCCGTCTGCCGCTGCGGGACCGTCCGCCGAAAGCGTTCCATCTGCGTGAAGGTGAAACGCGCTCTCGCAAACCTGCGGCGGCGGCCAGCTCGCCGCTTCGATCCAGCGCCCGCCATGGTCGAGGAAGCCCGCCTCCGTCTTCTTTCCGGTTCCGCCCCCCATCACGAAGAGTCGAACCGGGACGTCTTCCGTGGGCGTGGCTCCCTTGAGCCACCGATCGAAGCAGTCGATCCGGAACTGGAGCCAGCTCTCTCCGATATTTCCGTCGAACGGGGCGGCATGGCCGAAATCGACGTCCCCAAAAATCCGCTGTGTCCTGTTTCCATGCGTCCACGGCCCCATCACCAGCTCGGGACGATGGTTGCCACGGCTCAACCCGGCGAGATTTTCGAACGTCGTCGGCACGTAGACGTCGTACCAGCTCGACATCAGCAGGACGGGGATGTCGGGAATTCGATCGTAATAGCCGGCGGCATAGATGCCGAGTGCCTTCCAATAATCGTCGAAAGCGCCGTTCTGCCACTGCTCCAGCAGATAGCTCTCATATTCCGGCTCCCACCGGATCGGAGAGTTCCCCCGGCTCCAGGGCATGCGCCCGAACCAGTCGATGATGTTTTCCGCCGCCAACGCAGCACTTAGCTCGGGATTCTCGGCGCAGGCGCGTCCTTCCTGAGCGCGGTTGTAGGCCCAGGTCGCCTGCTTCAGCTCGAAGGCTCCGCCCTGCCTGATCCCGCAGCGATAGGCGTTCGAGAAGCCTCCGGAATCGAGGATCATCCCGGCAAGAGCCGGTGGAGCGAGGCAGGCAGCAGCGAGCTGGGTATGCGCGGCGTAGGACAGGCCCATCGTGCCGACCTTGCCCGTGCACCATGGCTGATCGGCGATCCACTGGATCGTATCGTAGCCATCGGGAGCTTCCGACAGGTATTTCGTGAACTCTCCCTCCGAGCCGTAACGGCCGCGGCAATCCTGAAAGACGACCGCATAACCAGCCCTGCAGAAGGCCGCCGCAACATCGGCCCGGCTCATCGGGCGCTCCCTGCCGAGCGTCAGTTCGGAACGAGACGCCAGATGCTTTCCATACGGCGTCCGTTCGAGGATCGCATGAAAGGGCCCGTCGCCCTGCGCCGGCAGATAGACATCTGTCGCCAGCCGGACGCCGTCCCGCATCGTGACCATGACATCGCGAAGCAGCTTCGGCGCGCCTTCGCCGGTCGGTGAGTTCGCATCCATGCCCTCAGCCCCTCGCCTCACCAGTTCCGGCGGTGACCGTTCGTTTCTCCGCCTGCTCCGAGCCGGCCAGGGACAAGGCCCTGCGCAGGCCGTCCATCAAACGGTTATGGGCACGGACGGCGTCCACCGCCGCAAAACGGACCTCGTCATCGTTCCCGGCTGCGGCGAGGCGCCTGATCGCATCCAGCACCGGCCAGGCGGGCAGGGCCAGCGCCGGGTCGTGGATGAAGCGGTCGCCCGAGGTGTAGTCCAGCGGCACCAGGACGCGGCTCAATCGCATCAGCACGCGATCATGCGCCGCCGGGTCGATATCCCCGCGATCGAACGGAGCGAGCGCCGCCGAGAGCGCGGCGGCCGTGCTGAGCGCCTCGCCGAGATCCAGACGCCCCTGCAGCCGGCCCGACAGGGCTTCGAGCTCGCCCGCAAGGTTGGAGATCTCGGCGGAATAGCTCAGCGGCAGGCGCTCGCCGGTGAGCAGGGCCCAAACCACCCGCAACACGACCCTGGTATCGCGGACGAGGAAACCGGGATCGATCTTGTCGATGAGGTCATGCTCGGTGTGCCACCACCAACCGAGATCGTTGCGCATCTTGAGCGCGGTCGGCTCCTGCATGCTGAGGCTTCCGAACACCGATGGAATACCGACGCCGGGGAAGGAATCGTCGGCGGAACGGGCCTTGCGCCGCCCGGCGAGCTTTTGCCCAGTCTCCGCTGCGATCGCTGCGGCCGCGACATCGAAGAGGCCGCCGGCAGAACCCGTCCTGGTCAGATCCTTCGCTCCGATCCCGCCGGGACTGTCGAGATTGACATGGGCCGCGCAGCGCGCGTCGAGCTCCACCCAATGGTTGTCGGCATACCAGGCCGAGCCCGAATAGCGGCCCTGCGAGTGACCGGACCAGAAGCAGATGCGCAAGCCGCGCTTCCAGTTCTGCCGCTCCTTCGCGCACAGCCGTACGACTTCCAGCATCGAGATGTTCGCAGAACCATTGTCCATCACGCCCTGGAACCAGGTGTCGACATGGCAGGAGAGCAGGATGAAGGGTTCGTCGGGTTCCTCGGTACAAGGCAGCTCGCCGACCAGAAGAGGCGTTTTGCGCCAGCCGGTATCGACCTCCGCGTGAAGTGTGACTTCGACCGTGCCTGCCGTCAGGCTCTCGCGCAGGGCATGGCCGTCTTCGTCGCTAACGGTGACGACGACGACATTCGGCAATGCCGATCGCGTGTCGGCGGACGGGCTCCCCCAGATCGGCGAGATGCACATCTCGTGCAGCAGATGGTGGGGGCTGATCTGGACGACGCCGATCGCTCCCGCGGCCGTGGCCAGGGCGGCAACGCCAGGGCTCGCGATCCCGTCGACCAGGGCGATTCGCCCCCGGATGTCCCGCCCCTCGAAGGATCGGCGGGAGCCGTCACCGAGATCGACGAGTTCGCCGGTCAATCCATCTTGCGGAGAGGAGAGCCCCATCGCATGGGTGATGGCGGGAAACGTCCGGCTGCCGACGATCAGCCGGGCCGGGCCGGGAATGCTGATATAGGCATCGTGGAAGATCAGACTGGTCGTCAGGCCGATGTCGTCGAGCTGCTGCCTGAGCCACGCGAAACTGGCAGCCTCGCCGGCGGTCGCCGCGATCTTCGGCCATTGAGCGAAGGTCTCGAGGCCGCTCATCATGCGCTCGGCGGAAACCGCGTCGACGACCGCATGCGCGATGGCGCCATCGGATTGTGTTGCTAGGACCATGTCGATGGCATCCTCATTTTCGACTGTTGTTGCGCACTGATGCAGCCTGAACAGCCCATCAGAATGCGGCTCGCGACCCAGAGAGCAGCGCCGAGAGCTCTCGTGCGGCGCTGCGTACTGTCTCGATATGGCTGGGGAGAAGGCTGTCGCTGACGCGTCCGGTCGGCGCGCCGATATGGATGGTGGCGATGATCTTGCCGTCGGCGCCCATCACCGGGGCCGAAATCGAGATCAGGTCCGGGCTCACCTCGCCATGGCTGACATAGTAGCCCTGCTCGCGCACCATCGCGAAAACCTGCCGGAGACGTTCGGGATCCACGCAGGTGTGATCCGTGAACGCCTCCAGCGGCTCGCTGAGAATCATTTCTCGAAACGCCTCATCCTGAAAAGCGAGCAGAACGACGCCTGAGCCGGCATGCATCGGCCGGCTTCCGCCGATATTGGCCTGGACCTTCACCGCTCTTTCCGGCTCCCAGCCCGCCACGCACAGGCTGTTGCGACCGTCCCTCACACGAAACTGGACCGTCTCGCCGGTGCTGCTGCCGAGCTTGGCGATGATCGGCCCTGCCGCTCTGGCGATGTCGATCTGCTGCGCGGCGGCGTTGCCCACCGCCAGCGCGGCCAGCCCCAGCCGATAGCTCCGCTTCTCCGTCGAGCAACTGACGAAGCCATTGGCCTCCAGGCTGCAGAGGAGCCGATAGACGCGGGCCTTGCTCTGTCCGGATCGCCGCGTGAGCTCGGACAATCCGAGATCCGGCGTCTCCGCGATCAGCATCAGCACCCTGAGCGCGGCATCGACGGCGTCGACCCGATATTGCTCGATCTCCTTTGGCGGTGCCGCACTCATGACCGGCGCTCTCCTTCTGATCAGCCGCCTCGGCGCACAGGACCAAAGCTCGCGAATCCGCGTCTACCATATTCTCGTGGTTCGCTAGGAGAACCGATGGTTCAATAATTTGACATTGACCGCTCGACGACGCAAGCTCCCCCGCAATCGATCGTCGGTGAGGCAGGCATCAGGCCGAACCAGCGAGACCAAGGGGAACGGAAGCCGATGGCTTCACACACAAAGCCGCCCGATCAGCGGATCGAATGGCCGGACCAGGCGCGTGCGGTCGTCTGCGTGACGATCCATGTCGACGGGCCGGCGGTCGAGGCAGGACGAAGCCAGAACGCGCTGGGGATCCACAGCCGCGGCAACTACGCATTGCGCCGGGGCATCCGTCGCTACCTCGACATGCTCGATCGGCACGGGGTCAAGGCGACCTTCTTCTGCTGCGGCTATGATGCCGAGCACTGGCCGGAGCCGTTTCACGAGATTCATCAGGCCGGTCACGAGATCGCTGCGCATGGCTACCAGCACGAGGGTTTCGACCTCGGCGAGCGCGAGCCCGAACTGCTGGAAAAAACCCACCGGATCCTCGCCGCCTTCGGGTCGCCGCCAGTGGGCTGGTGCTCGCCTTCCGGCCGCAAGAGCCGGCTGACGCTGCCGACGCTGCGTCGTCTCGGCTACATCTACGACGCGAGCGAAAAGGACGAGGACATCCCCTATCTGCTGGAGGATGGCTTCATGATCCTGCCAAACAACACGGTCTCGCTCGACGATTTCCCGATGTATTTCACGGGCGGCGCCTCGGCAGCGGAAGTCGAGCGCAATTTCGTCCAGGAATTCGACGCGGCGCTCGACCGGGACGGCTACGTGCATCTGACGGTTCACCCGCGTGCCGGGGGCGGCTCGGGCACGCCGGCGCGAGCCGCCGCCGTCGATCGCTTTCTGGCCTATGCGAAGGCCACTTCCCGCGTGCGTTTCATGACCTGCCGTGAACTGGCGGAATATTGCCTGAGCGACGCCGCGCGCTGGCGGGATGCCCGGTCATGAACGGCACCCTCCTGATCACCGTGAACGTGCATGGTATCGGGCCGGAGGCGGCCAGCATGCCCGAGGCGGAGCTGTTCGGCCGCGATGCGCATGGCCGCTACACCTACCGGATCGGCCTCGCGAGGGTGCTCGACGCACTGCGCGCATACGGCCTGCCTGCTACGTTCTTCTGGCCTGCCATGGAGGCTGAGAAACTGCCTCGGCTCGTCGATCGCTGCCTGCGCGACGGCCATGAGATCGCCAGCCATGGCAGGGCCTTCGAGGATCATGCCCAGCTCGCGCCAGACGAGGAAGCGTCGCTCATCGGGGAGGCGCATGAGGTGCTGCGGCGCCTGAGCGGCGTTGCGCCGCGTGGCTTCCGGGCACCGACCGGCACCCTTTCGCAGAATACCATCCCGATCCTGCAGGCACTCGGATACCGCTACGATTCGAGCTTTCTCGACGACGACAGCCCCTACCCTCTCACCGCCCATGGCGGAGACGGCATGATCGAGCTTCCGATCTCGGAAGCTCTGACGGACGCGACCCATTTTCGCCGGCGCGTCACGCAGGACCGGGCGGAAGAGCTCATGCGCGAGGAGCTTTCGGCACTGCTGGCCGTCGATGGCTATGCCTGTCTCACATTCCATCCGCGCGCCGACATCGGGGTCGGCCGCGCCGCGCGCCTGCCTCTGATCGAACGCCTCGCAAGGCTGGCTGAAGAACAGGGCGCGCGGCCCGCGCTCTGCGGCCGGTTTGCGGAACAAATCCACATCGCGGGCACCGCGAACACGATCGAAAACGCCGGAGATTGAGATGCGAGCTATTGCGGTTCTTGCCCTCGGATTGACCGTCTTCGCGGCTGCGGGGAATGCCGCGCAGGCCCAGACGCTGCGCACCGTGATCACATCCGACATTCGCGGCCTCATGCCCGGACGCAGCCCGGATACCGCCACCGGCAGTGTCCTGCAGAACATCTATGAAGGGCTGGTCGCCTGGCGGGCCGACGGCAGCGTCGCCCCGATGCTGGCCGAAAAGATCGAGACCTCCGACGACGGCAAGACCTACACCTTCACCCTCCGCGACGGCGTGAAGTTCCACAATGGCGCGCCGCTGACGGCGAAGGAGGTCGTCTGGACCTGGGAGCGCTTCCTGGACCCCAAATCGTCCTGGCCCTGCCGCGGCGCCTTCAACGGCACCAATGCCACCAAGATCGAGTCGGTGAAGGCGCTCGACGAGCACCGCGTCGTGTTCCAGCTGGCCGAGCGCAGCGGGTCGTTCCTGAGCGCGATGGCGCGTGCCGACTGCGATTCCACGGGGATCGCGCATCCGGATTCGGTCGATGCGAACGGCAACTGGACGACGGCGATCGGCACGGGCCCGTTCAAGATGACCGAATGGCGCAAGGGCCAGTATGTCGAGCTGAGCCGCTTCGCCGATTACAAGTCCAGAAGCGAGCCGTCGGACGGGCTCTCCGGGGCGAAGGAAGCCAAGGTCGAGAAGGTCCGCGTCAATCTCGTACCCGATGCGCAGGTCGCCAAGCTCGGCATCCTGCAGGGCCAGCTCGACCTGTGGACCGATGTCGATGCGGCTTCGATCAAGGATTTCGCGAACGACAAGGCCGTCACGGTGACGACGACACCCGTCGCCGGCATCTACACGGTCCCGCTGCAGTCGCGCGATCCCGTGCTGGCCGATCCGCGTATCCGCCAGGCGATCAGCCATGCAATCGATCGGCCCAGCCTCGCCAAGGCCGTCCTCGACGACGAAAGCGTGGCCTCGCCTTCCCTGATCCCGCTGACGAGCCGCTTCTACGGCAAGGTCCAGCGCAGCGGCGCCGAATACGATCCCGACAAGGCGCGCGCTCTGATCAAGGCCTCGGGCTACAAGGGCGAGCGCATCGTCCTGATCACCAGCAAGGCCTCGCCGATCATGGGCGATACGGCGATCTACCTTCAATCGATGCTGCAGGCCGTCGGCCTCAATGTCGATGTCGAGATCATGGAGTTCGCCACGCAGTTCGAGCGCTTCTACAGCGGGCGCTACCAGATGATGATCTGGAACCTCACCCCCTA
>JARYGW010000219.1:0-10233 GCA_033792295.1 Allobosea sp. | reverse complement strand
ATTGTCAAAGAGTGGATGGCGCGCTAGAAGGCCCTCCAATCTCAGGAACCCCGACGATGCCCGACACGCCGATCCGAACCTGCACGGCCTTCCGAGGCGACATCCGCCTCGCCAATGGCCCGCTTGCCGACGTCGCTCTCGCCGTGAAGACCGTGCTCGAAGCCGATCCGACGGCAACGGTCCTGGTCTTCGACGACGGAACCGGCCGTGCCATCGATTTCGACCTGCGCGGCACGGCGGAGGAGGTCGTGGCGCGGCTGGCAACGCCTTCGGCACCTGCCGCCGCGCGCCAGGCCGAGGTGCCCGCCGAGCGCGGCCGCGGCCGGCCGAAGCTCGGCGTCGTCGCGCGGGAGGTAACGCTGCTGCCGCGCCACTGGGACTGGCTCGCAACGCAGCCCGGCGGCGCCTCGCAGGCGCTGCGCCGTCTCGTCGAGGAGGCGCGCCGGAACGATGGCGGCCGCGGCCGGACAAGGCAGGTGCAGGAGGCGGCCTATGCCTTCATTTCCGCCATGGCCGGCGATCGCGAAGGCTTCGAGGAAGCGTCGCGCGCGCTCTTTGCCGGCGATGCCGCAGGCTTCGCAACCCACAGCCGGAGCTGGCCGGCCGATATCCGGGCCCATGCCGAAAGCCTCGCGGCCGATGCCCTGCGAACCGGGTGAGACGATGCGAACCTATCTCGAACCCAGCTGGGAGGCCGGACGCGACCTCATCCGCCGCAGCCTCTCCGGCGAGGTGGTGATGCTCAACCTGCTGCGCCTGCGCCCCATCGCGGATTACACGGCGACGCCGGAGCTGGCTCCCGAACAGCCGATCAGCGGAGCGGAGGCCTTCGACCGCTACGTGGCGCATACAAGGCCGCATCTGGAGGCGAGCGGCGGCTCGCTCCTCTTCCTGGCCGAGGGCGGCCCCCTCCTCATCGGCCCGGAGACGGAGCGCTGGGACCGCGTCATGCTCGTGCGGCAGAAATCCGTGCAGGATTTCATCGCCTTCGCAAGCAACCCGGACTACCTCGCCGGCATCGGCCATCGCACGGCGGCCGTCGAGGATTCGCGGCTGCTGCCGCTGGTCTCGCGGCCCGTGGAAGCCTGACGCGGCCGCCATCGGCATGACGCGGGGCCGAGCCGCGCGAAACGCCATTGCCTCCGCCGCAGGCCGAAGGCATAGCGCCGGGCAACCTGCCCTGCTCCGCTCCACGAATCCCACTGAAGCCGTATCATGAGTTCCCGCGTGCAATGGCTCGGCATTCTGTGCGGGCTCATGACCTCGCTGATCTGGGGCGTGCAGGCCGTGGTCTCGCGTCACGCCATGCTGACCGGGCTGTCGCCGGCCGATGTCACCATCCTGCGCTTTGTCGCGGCCTCGGCTGTGCTGATTCCCTGGGCTTTGACGCGCATCCGCCCCTTTCCCGTCGGTTCGCTCGGCTGGAAGCGCGCCTGGTTCATGGCGCTGCTGATCGGGCCGCTCTACAGCCTGATCCTGGTCGGCGGCGCCTATTTCGCTCCGGCGCTGCACTCGTCGATCATCTCGCCGGGGCTGATCCCGGTCTTCACCGCCGCGCTGGTCTTCCTCGTCACCGGCGAGCGCGCCGGGCGGATGCGGCTCGCCGGGCTCGGCATCATCGTGGTCGGCATCGCGATCTTCTCGCGCGATGCGCTGCTGGCGACGCCGCCGCGGCCGGATGCCTGGATCGGCGACCTGCTCTTCGTCCTGATCGCCATCATGTGGTCGGTCTTCGGCCTGCAGGCCCGGCGCTGGGGCGCGAGCTCGATCGAGGTCACCGTCGCCTCCTGCGTGCTCGCCTTGCCGCTGCTGGGCATCGTCGCCCTCGCCCTGCCCGTGCATATGGCGCAGGTGCCGCTCTCCGAAGTGCTGCTGCAGGCGGTCTACCAGGGCGTTCTGGTCGGCGTCGTCGCACTCTATCTCTACGCCCGCACCGTCGCGACGCTGGGCGCGGCGCGGGCGACTCTGTTCCTGCCGCTGGTCCCCCTGGTCACGGCCGGCTGCAGTGCGCTGCTGCTCGCCGAATACCCCTCGCCGACCGAGATCGCCGGCATGGCGGTCGTCATCTCCGGGATGCTCGTCGCCTTCCGCTCGCCATCGACGGGCTGACGGCGCTCTATCCGCCTTGCTTCCTCGGCCTCGTGCTGGCGAAACGAAATCTTATCGGATGCCCATCACACTGAAGGCAGGCCTGACGAACTCGGGCGCCAACCGATAAGCTGCATGGGCCTGAAGCGCATTCACATTATCGTGCTGGCGGCCCTCTGCGCCATCGCCGCGGTGATTCTGCCGATCGCGCTGATGCTGCATCTTTCCTGGATCAGCGCGCTGCGCCGCGAGGAGCGGGCCTTGCAGGCCTTCGCCGAGCAGGGAAACTCACAAGCCGAGCTCCTTTACGGTCAAGCGCGCGATGTGCTCCTCACCCTGGCCAGGGCGGATATCCGCCCCTGCTCCGAGCAGCATGTCGCGCTGATGCGCGAGATCGTGATGACGACCAAGGCGGTCAACGAGATCGGCTACTTCAAGGATGGCCGCATCGTCTGCTCCTCCTGGGGCCCGGTCGAGCCGCCGATCGCTCGCGAACCCGTCGATTACGTGACGGACGACGGGATCGCCGTCACGGTGCGGATGCAGCCGCTCGTTTCCCGCTTCAAGGCGATGATGGCGCTGCATTTTCGCGATCATAACGTGCTGATCGACCCCTCGCGGCTGACCGATGTCGCGATCGATGCCGACACCCGCCTCGTGATCGCGAGTGCTGGCGGCGTGCTGGTCACGGCGCAGGGCGAGACCGACAGCAACCTGGTGAGTTCGCTGCTGCGACAGCCCCGCAGCGGTATCGACGACGACCACGTCTTCGCCACCGTCCGCTCCAAGAACTGGATCGCGATCGCCATCTCGCCCCGGGCGCGGATCGTCCAGGCACTGCGCGAGGAACAGTGGCTGCTCCTGCCGGTCGCGGCTCTGATGGCGATCAGCCTGGTGGCGCTGATCATCTGGTTCGCGCGCCGCCGCCTTTCGCCGCTCGGGGAGCTGCAGCTCGCCATCCGCAATCGCGAGTTCGTGGCGCATTACCAGCCGATCATCGACATCGAAACCGGTGTCTGCGTCGGCGCCGAGGCACTTGCCCGCTGGCGTCGGCCGGACGGGACGGCTGTCCGGCCCGACCTCTTCATCGTGCTTGCCGAGGAGAATGGCCTGATCGGCGCCCTCACCGACCTGATGGTGGAGACGGTCATCCGCGACCTTGCCGCTGTCCTCGTCGCCGATCGCTCGCTGCATATCGCGCTCAATCTGAGCGCGGAGGATCTCGTCAGCGGGCGCATCCTGGCCTTCATCCAACAGGCGGTTGCCGGCACGGGGATCCGGACCGAACAGCTCTGGCTCGAAGCGACCGAACGCGGTTTCGTCGATATCGAGGCGGCCCGCGCCACCCTCATAGAGGCGCGCAAGCTCGGCCACTCCGTCGCCATCGACGATTTCGGCACCGGCTATTCCAGCCTGCAATATCTGCAGCGCCTGCCGCTCGACGCGCTGAAGATCGACAAGGCCTTCGTCGAGACAATCGGCCGGAACGCGGCGACGAGCGCGGTGATCGGCCATATCATCGACATGGCCAAGACGCTCGACCTCCACATCGTCGCGGAAGGCATCGAGACCGAGGAGCAGCTCGCCTATCTGCGCGGCCGCGGCGTGCGGTTCGGTCAGGGCTGGCTGTTCTCCAAGCCGCTCCCGGCCCGGGATTTCATCGCCTTCCACCGCCGCCGCAGGCACGAGTACGGCTCCGGCCCGGAACTCATCCGGCGTGCCGTCTCCTGAGCGGACCGGGGCGGCTCAGCCCTGGTGCCCGTTCAGCCCCGGTGACCCTTGGCGATCGGCTCGACATAGGAGAGCCCCATGTCCCAGGGGAAGTAGATCCAGGTGTCCTGGCTGACCTCGGTGACGAAGGTGTCGACCACCGGCACGCCGGCAGGCTTAGCATAGACCGTGGCGAAATGAGCGTTCGGCAGCATCTCGCGCACGACGCGGGCCGTCTTGCCGGTGTCGGTCAGGTCATCGACGACCAGCACGCCCTTGCCCTTGCCGTCGCCGACCGCCTTGATGCTCGGCGCGATGTCCTTGAGCACCTTGAGCTCGGACTGGTTCTTGTAGTCATGATAGCTCGCGACGCAGACCGTCTCGATCAACCTCAGGCCGAGTTCGCGACAGATGATCGCCGCCGGCACCAGCCCGCCCCGGGTGATGCAGACCATGGCCTCGAAGGGCCCCTTCTCCGCCAGCCGCCAGGCGAGCGCCCGCGCGTCGCGGTGGAACTGGTCCCAGGAAACCGGGAAGGCCTTGTTCGAGGTCGGTTCGGCCATGGCGGAGCGCTCCGGACTGATCGCGGCGCCAGACGCGCCCGTTCCAGACCGAAAACCCTATTGCAACGCCGCTGGCAAGACCCTGCTGCCACGCGATCCCCAGTGGCGCTCCGCTCGCTTGCCCGCTCAGCCGGCCTTCCGGCATGCATCGATCATGCGCTTCACCTCGGCCATCGCGGCCTGAAGCTTCTGCGGATCGCGTGATCTGACCACGATATTGGTGTCCGGGCCGGTCTCCGACCAGAACGGATAGGAGCCGATCGACACGCCGGGATGCGCCTTCGCGACCTCCGCGAGAGGCCCGCCGATATCGCCTTCGCGCATGCCTGCCTGTACCGTGTCCGAGAGGATCTTCGTGCCGGTCTTGAGCGTCGGCCCCACCACGTCGAGCATCGCCTGCATGATCGTCGGCACGCCGGCCATGACGTAGACATTGCCGATGTTGAAGCCCGGCGCCTTCGAGACGGAATTGGCGATCAGCTCGGCACCGGCCGGAATGCGCGTCATCCGCATCCGCGCCTCGTTGAGGTCCTCGGCCGAGAAGCGCTCACGCATCATCGCGACCGCGCGCGGATCGTAGTCGATCGACACGCCGAAGGCCGCCGCCACCGCATCGGCCGTGATGTCGTCATGGGTCGGACCGATGCCGCCGGTCGTGAAAACGTAGGAGAAGCGGGCGCGCAGCGCGTTCAGCGCCGCGACGATCTCGTCGGTGACGTCCGGCACCACCCGGACCTCGCGCAGCTCGATGCCGATATTGGTCAGGTAGTCGGCGATATAGCCGATGTTCTTGTCCTTGGTCCGCCCGGACAGGATCTCGTCGCCGATGACGAGGATGGCCGCGGTCACGATGACCGGGGGCTGGCTGTTCTGGCTTGCGGACATGGGGAAGGCTCCTGACCTGATGGTTCAAGAGCTAGGACGTCGGGCGGCTTTGCTCAAGCAGGATGGTGCGCGCGGCGGCCATACCGCTGAGGCGCGTGAAACTCCTCGGGACGAGGCCCCGGAGAGCCGCGACTGCGCGTTCAGCCGGGCTCGCGCTCGAACAGCATGTTCATGCGGGTCTGCCGCAGCAGGCGATAGCCGCTACGCTTCAAGAGCCCGGCAAGGTCGCTCTGCCAGCGCTGGCGCGAATCCTCGATGACGATGAAGCCGGGCCAGAGCGATGGCGGCGCATCGCGCAGGAAGGGTTCCAGGATCAGGTCCTCCGCACCCTCCACATCGAGCTTGATCGCGTCGATCCGCTCGTAGCCCTCGCCTTCCACCAGCGCCAGCAGCGTCATCGCCGGCACCCTCACCGGACTGGCCGTCGTGGAGTTGAGGATGCGCACGCTCGATTCGCCACGATTGGCCGGATCGATGAACAGCGTCAGCTCGCCGGGCTTGTCGGCCAGCGCACAGGCGACCGCCTTGACCGTACCGAAGGGATTCTGCGCGATGTTGTAGGCAAGCCGGGCGAAGACGTCCGGTTGCGGCTCGACCGCCAGGATGCGCGCTCCGCGCCCCGCCCGCGCCGCGACGAACAGCGAATAGGCGCCGATATTCGCGCCGACATCGATGAAGGTGAAGCCGTCGCGCATCCGGGAGGCCAGCATCTCGCGCTCGACCGGATCGAAATATTGCGGTGTGAACAGCACACGCTTCTCGCAGACATTGCCGTCCGGATAGAGCCGCATCTTCGCGCCAAGCGCCTCGATGTCGACCGGCGTGCCCTCGAGCGAGCGCAAGCCGATCCGGCGCAGCGCATAGGCGCTCTTCCGGCCGAGGAAATTGTCCGGGGCCGCGCGTGTCCGGCTGATGATGCGCGCCAGAAAGGGTTTTGGCGCGAAGGCGCCGAAGGGCTGCTCTTCCGCCGCTGACTGTTCGATGCTTGCCATTGCGCCAGCCTGATACACCGGCAAGCGCGCGGACGCCAGTCGCCAGCTCAGGCGGTCGGTGCGTCCGCGAAGCGCGCGTGGATCTCCCCGAACAGCGGCGCGATCTCGCTGAAGATATCGACGAGTTCGGGATCGAACTGCCGCCCGCGCTCGCTCAGGATCACGGCGACCGCGTCCGCATGCGTCATCGCCGCCTTGTAGACCCGCTGGGTGACGAGGGCGTCATAGACGTCCGCGATGGCCATCAGCCGCCCCGCCAGCGGGATCTCCGTGCCGGCGAGGCCCTGCGGGTAGCCGGTACCGTCCCAGCGCTCGTGATGCGTATGGGCGATCACCTTGGCGAGCCCCAGAAAGGTGCTCGATCCGCCGAGATGGCGCTCCGCATTGGCGATCGCGACGCGTCCGAGCTCGGCATGCGTCTGCATGACCGCGCGCTCTTCCGCGTCGAGCCGGCCCGGCTTGAGCAGGATGCTGTCGGGAATGCCGACCTTGCCGATATCGTGCAGCGGCGCCGACTTGTACAGCAGGTCCAGGGTCGCATCGTCGAGCTCCCCGGCGCACAGGCCGTGCTCCCGCGCCGCCTGTGCGAGTGCACGCAGATAGTGCTGCGTGCGGCGGACATGATTGGCCGTCTCGTTGTCGCGCGTCTCCGCCAACGAGGCCATGGCCAGGATCACGGCATCCTTCGCGCGTTCCGCTTCCTCCAGCGCAGCCGAGAGCGAATTCACCAATGCGATGTTCGTCATCGCAACGGCCGCGCTGTTGGCGATGCGCCTCAGGGTGCGGATCACCTCCTGCCCGGGACGATGCTGCCTGGCCCAATAGGCGCCGATCGCCGCGACGGGGTCTTCCTGCCGGACCGGCACCATCACCAGGCTGCGCACGAAGGTCGGCCGATAGGCGGCGTGGGGAATGCGGCTGTCCTGATAGATATCCTCGATGACGACGACCTCGCCATGCAGCATCGCCCAGCCGGAGATGCAGCTCTCCATCGGAAAGCGCTGACCTTTCCAGAGCGGCGCGATCGCATCCTCGTCTGCATAATAGCAGCGGCCGTTCTCGCGCAGCACGAAGCTGATGCCATCCGCCCCGGTCAGCCCACGCGCACTGCGGCGGACGACGGCCATGATCTCGTCGAGCCCGCGGGCCATCGCAAGATCGAGAGCCAGGGCATCGAGCGCACTGAGCGCATCGAGGCTGGCGGCGGGCGGGTTGGAAACGGGCGCTGGCATGTATCCGAAATCGGGCAGGACAGTCAGACGGAAGGAACCCGGCAATAGGCTGCCTCAAAAAAGTTACAATTCCGCAAAGTCAGCGGCAACATTCATTCGCGCATCGCTTACTTTGCGGCAGCGCTGCCTCTGCAGCGCCGCAGACATGGGCCTGCCCTCCCCAACCGGCTTGCGCCGCCCGCCAAACGCAATAGATATGGGGCAAGGAGTTTCCCGCGCGCGATGACATTCGAAGACACCATCGGCCGGTCGCGTCCGCGCGAGCCCGCCATCAAGATTCACGGACCTGAGGCCTTCGCGGCCATGCATAAGGCCGGCCGTCTTACGGCCGCGGGCCTCGACATGCTCGGCGCCTACGTCAAGCCGGGCGTCACGACCCAGCGGCTCGACGACCTCGCCTTCCAGTTCGCCATGGACAACGGCGCCTATCCGGCGACCCTGTTCTACCGCGGCTACACCAAGTCTATCTGCACCTCGATCAACCATGTCGTCTGCCACGGCATCCCGGACGACAAGCCGCTGCGCGAAGGCGACATCCTCAACATCGACTACACGCTGATCGTCGATGGCTGGCACGGCGATTCGAGCCGCATGTATGGCGTCGGCGAAATCTCGCGGAAAGCCGAGCGGTTGATCGAGATCACCTATGAAAGCCTGCTACGCGGCATCAAGGTGGTGCGCGCCGGGGCCACCACCGGCGATATCGGCTTCGCCATCCAGCGCTATGCCGAGGGTGAGCGCTGCTCCGTCGTCCGCGACTTCTGCGGTCACGGCATCGGCCGGCTCTTCCATGACGCGCCGAACATCCTGCACTATGGCAGCCCCGGCGAAGGCGTCGAGCTGAAGCCCGGCATGGTCTTCACCATCGAGCCGATGATCAACCTCGGCAAGCCGGGGGTGAAGGTGCTCTCCGACGGCTGGACGGCCGTGACGCGCGACCGTTCCCTCTCCGCCCAGTTCGAGCATCAGATCGGCGTCACCGAGACGGGCTGCGAGATCTTCACGCTCTCGCCCGGCGGCCTCGACAATCCGCTCGCCGCGAAATGAGCCAACGCCAGGGCAAGGGATCGCGCAAAGCGCCCTCGCCCGCGGGATTGTTCGCCGAATCAGCCGCCCCGGTTGCCCCCACGCCTCAGCCTTCGGCGCCGCATTATCATGGCCATCGCGACCGCTTGCGTGCCCGCTTCCAGGAAGCGGGCGCCGATGCCCTGCCGGACTATGAGCTGCTGGAGCTGCTGCTGTTCCGCTCGATCCCGCAGCGGGACGTCAAGCCGCTCGCCAAGGAGCTGATCCAGCGCTTCGGCTCTTTCGCCGAAGTGCTGGGTGCACCGATCTCGCGCCTGACCGAAGTGAAGGGCGTCGGTGAGGGCGTGGCGCTCGATCTCAAGATCGTCGAGGCCGCGCTGAAGCGGATGGCCAGGGGCGCGATCTCGAAGCGGCCCGTCCTGTCCTCCTGGTCCTCGGTGCTCGACTATTGCCGCATGGCGATGGCCTTCGCCGAGCGCGAGCAGTTCCGCATCCTCTTCCTGGACAAGAAGAACGCCCTGATCGCCGACGAGGTGCAGCAGACCGGCACGGTCGACCACACCCCGGTCTATCCGCGCGAGGTGATGCGCCGGGCACTGGAGGTTTCGGCTTCCGCCATCATCCTCGTCCACAAAGATCCCGCTCGATACCCCACGAGCATTCTGAAACACGATCGATCACGCTTCGACCTGAATGCCCTCTGAAATGAGGGGCTTGCGAATTTTCTCCGACCTGTCCAACCGCTGTCCGACGGGTGGTAAAACGCAAACGCACATCGTCAGCTTGCAGGGGCCATTCTGCGGGCAAAGAAGCCCCCTTCCCCGCCTCGCACACTCGATGGTGTTCGTCCCTCTCCAGCGTTCGACTGACCCACCGAACGGCAAAGAGCGCAATCAACGGTCGCAAAGTGTTGACTCGCGCAGATGGCTGGCCTTGGCCGAATACAGACGTAGTCGGTGCCCGCCCCATTGGTCCGGCATGCGCAGGAGCAGACTCTAGGCGGTCGCCCGGAAGCGGACCTACCAGCGTAGCGCTTCAAGGCCGGCATCGATCCACGTCGGACGCTGGGATGTCCGCTTGCAGGCACTTGTCCGCTGCAAGCGTCGCCGGCGACCTGCCGCGCGTCAGTCGCGCGATATGGACAGTCCCGCGAGAAGCGGAGCGTACGCGGCGAGCCTGCGGGATACGAACTCCGTGAAGAGCCGCACGCGCTTCGTTTTGCGTGTCTCCCCCTGCGTGAGAAGCCAGAGCGTCCCATGCATGGGCAGGTCGGTGCCTGGCACCCTCACCAGTAGAGGGTCGGCATCTCCGACGAAGCACGGCAGTTTCGTCATCCCGATCCCTTGCTGCGCTGCAGCGATCTGTGCCTCGGCGTCCGGGGTCCTGAATGGAACTCCCGTGGTGTGAACCTCTCCCTCGCGCGCCCAGACCGGGAGTCCATGATTGTCTATGACGATCCACCGGATGGGGTCAGGCGCGCCTGCACGCCACGCGGCTAGTCGATCGTGAGACATGTAGATGCCGCTGAACAGCTCCGGTCCCTTCAGGCCGTGAAGATTGAGCGGCAGGGTCTTGCGGTCGGCGACAATGCGGATCGCGACGTCGGCCTCTCGGTTGGTCAGATTCGCCACCTCGCCGGTCGACGAGATTTCCATCTCGATGTCCGGATGGAGACGCGCGAACTCAGCAAGATCCGGCATGAGCAGGTGCGTGGCGAGGAACGGTGGAAGCGTCACC
>JARYGW010000218.1:0-10247 GCA_033792295.1 Allobosea sp. | reverse complement strand
ACGCCCGACCCGTCCGCCTTCACGCGGATCTTCACGTTGTAATCGACAACCCGCTTAACGGGCACCAAGATCTTCATCGTCAGATCACCGTTCAGAAGAGATGCGCCTTGCGCCGTGCCGCTGGAGAGAGCGGAATGACGGCATCGCGGCCTTCGGCTGGAATGCGGTCGGACCGTAGCGACGGGCATTTGCGCTTGTCAACGGCGTCAAGAGGCGCAGTTCCCCTGCGGTAGGGACAAGGGCAGGGGCCGTCACGGCTGGACCGTCCGCCGTCCGAACAGGCCGACACCACGGCGAATGAACAGAGGGGTCAGCACCGCGCCTGTGGCGAGCCCGCCGAGATGGGCCCACCAGCCGATATTGCCTTGCGGATCGAACCAGGCCGAAGCCGCCTGGAACAGGATCCATCCACCGAGCGTGTAGACCGCCGGGATGTGAACCGGAATCCATTTGAAGGCGAGACCCCAGATCCGCACGCGGGGATAGAGCATCAGATAGGCGGCGATGATGCCCGAGATCGCACCGGAGGCGCCGACCAGCGGCTGCTCCGAGGCCGGGTTGATCAGGGCATGGGCGAGCGAGCCGCCAAGCCCGCAGAGGAAGAAGAAGGCGAGGAAGCGGGCATGGCCCATTGCGTCCTCGACATTGTCGCCGAAGACCCAGAGGAACAGCATGTTGCCGACGAGATGGGCGAAGCTCGCATGCAGGAGAATGTTGCTGAACAGGGTCAGCCAGGGTGGGGCATGGGCGAGGCCCTCCGGCAGCTGCGCAGCACCGAACAGCACGGATGGAATCATGCCGAAGCCGGCAAGAATGGCGATGTCGCCTTCCTGATGAGGCCCGAAGCGGAGCGCGAGCTGGAGCAGCGTGCAGGTCGCGATCAGCCCGTAGGTGATGAAGGCAGAGCGGGTGAAACGCAGCGGTACGCCGTCATAGATCGGGACGAACATGGCTGGCTCAGCGATTCTGCCCCGGAACCCAGAGGACGTCGCCGCTGGCCTTGGCATTGAGAAAGCGGGAGGCGACAAACAAAAAATCCGACAGGCGATTGATGTATTTCAGCGTCGGCGGCGCCACCGCCTCGCCTTCCGTCGCGGCGAGCTCCGCCATCAGGCGCTCGGCGCGCCGGCTGATCGTGCGGGCGAGATGGAGATGAGTCGCGGCCGGCGTGCCACCCGGCAGGACAAAGGAGCGCAGCGGTGCGAGCGTCTCGTTGAGCCTGTCGATTTCGTTTTCGAGGCGGTCGACCTGGGCCTGGACGATGCGCAGTGGCTCGAAGGCAAGGGGCTTGTCCGTCTCTGGTGTCGAGAGATCGGCGCCGAGGTCGAAAAGGTCGTTGCTGATGCGCCCGAGCATGACGTCGACCTCGGCATCCTCGGCTGCGGCATGAAGCCGCGCCAGGCCGATGCAGGCATTGGTCTCGTCGACGGTGCCGTAGGCCGCGACTCGCAGATCGAATTTCGGGCGGCGCGGGCCTGCCGTCAGGCCGGTCGTGCCGTTGTCGCCGGTGCGGGTATAGATGCGATTGAGCTTGACCATGAATCGCTTATAGCGCGACGGCAGCTCGACGGAAGCAGGCTCTTCGTCGCCCTGCGATGGGCAGCAATGTCAGAATGTGTAGCCGAGCCGGGCGCCGATATTGGCCGGGCCACGCGGCGAGGCCGTTCCCGGCTGGCCGGAGCAGCCCACCGTGCTGAAATGTTCGAGCGTCGTCACGAGGTTCCAGCGGGCCGAGAGACGGAAGCCCAATGCGGCCGCCTCGCGTGTGCCGGCGTTGCAGCCGAGGCTGAGTCGGTTCTCCGGGATGATCGCCCCGGTCTTGCCGTCATGGATCGCGGCCGCGAGGCTTGCCTCGACGAAGACATCTTGGGTGACGTCGAAGGTCCAGGTCGCGCCGGCATAGGCGTAATGCGTGCCGTTGAGGTTCAGGCTGGATCCGATGTTGAAGCGGGGAATGAAGGCGGCAGCGATGCGATCGCTGAGCGGGACAATCCGGGGCGAGAGCAACTCGCCTCCAATATTGAGCAACCCGCTTTCCCGTCCGCCCGGATTGGCGAAGCCGCCTCCGACGCGCGCCTCCCACGCGGGAGCGGGGGCCTGGGTGGCGGGGGCATAGCTCGAGACGCTTGCTGGCAGAGACCCCGACTGTGCCCAGCCCGAAGAGCTGAGCAGGCAACCGGCTAGAAGAAGCAACGCGACGCGAACCATGATGACCGGCGGGGATGGAGAGCAGGTGTTAGTGAAGCGCACACTCTCGTGTTCGGATTGTGGCGGGGCGGCTTCTCGAAGGCTGCCGTTTCCGCGGGCGATACTTTGAAAGCTTAATGAAATCAGTTGTTTGTAGAGGGGTTAGGGTTATCCCCCGCTGCGCCACCACAGGACGAAGACGATGATGATGATGGCGAGGAACTGGAGCTGCACACGCAGCTGCATCAGCTTCTGCGAGGTGTTGGCGCTGCCGCCGCGCATCATGTTGATCAGGCCGAGCAGCAGCACCACGGCGACGGCGCCGATGGCAACGGGAACGAGCGTGTTCGATAGCGTCATGGCACAGGCTTAAAGCGCTCTCTGATGCTTTGCCAGTGGCAGCATCGCCGCAACTGGACGTCTGCTCTAAATGGCGCTCTGGGCCCGAGCTCGCCCGCGCACGAGGGAAGACAGATCGTCGGCGAGCGCACGGCAGATCGCAGGCAATCCGTCGAGAAGGTCGGGCACGAAAGCCTGCGAGGGTGGCAGCCGGCGGCGCAGCTCATGGAGAGCCGCGGCCATGACCATCGGATCGCGCTCGCCGTCACCGCTCTGCGAGGGATCGTAGAGGACGTCGACCAGTTTCAGCTCCGCGGCGCGGTCGGCGCGGATCGCCTGTTCCAGTCGTGGCCGTACGCGCGGGACGATCAGGGCCGGTTTGTCGAAGGACAGGATCTCGCAAAAGGTGTTGTAGCCGCCCATGGCGACGACGCAGTGGGCGCGGTTCATCAGCAATTCGAGGCGCGGCTCGAAGCCGAGGCCTTCCAGCTTGGGATTGCGCGCGATGCGCTCTGCGAATTCCTTGCGCTTCTCGCGCGACATGAAGGGGCCGAAGACGATGAGGGCTGGCAGCGCGATTGTCGGATCGGCCTCATAGGCCGAGATCACCCAGTCGATCACGCCGGCCCCGTCGCCGCCGCCGCCGGGCGTGACGAGGATGAAGGGTTGCTTGGTGATGCGTGGATAGCGGTTCGGTGGCATCGGGCTGGGGACGGCCCGTTTGAGATAGCCGAGATAGCGGGTCTTGCCGGCGAAGTGATGCTGGTTCGGCAGGCCGGCGAGCGGTTGGTAGACGCTTTCCAGCCCGTAGACGAAGATATCGTCATAGATGCTGTCGAGGGCGTCGAGCGCTCCGCTCTGATGCCATTCCTCCAGGAGTTTGGCCGGCTCGTCGAGCACGTCGCGCAGGCCGAGCACGATGCGGGCTCCGCGCCGGCGCAGGATATCGAGCGCGGGCTTGAGCTCTCCGCGCAGGCCGAGCGGTTCCTTGTCGACGATCACCACGTCGGGATCGAAGGAGAGCACCGTCTGCTTGATGAGGTCGGTCCGCAGGCGGATCGTGCCTTCGAGGTCGAGGTTGAGATGATGCGGGCCGTAATGGCCGTCACTCTGCTTCTCGACTCCTGGGATGCGGACATAATCGACGCCGTCGCCGAACTGGAAGCTCGAGATCATCGAGGAGCCGGAGACGATGATGACCGAGATATGCGGGAAGCTCGCGACCAGCGCATTGGCGATGGCGCGGCAGCGCCGGATATGCCCGAGGCCGAAGGTGTCGTGGCTATAGATCAGCACACGCGGAGCGTGCGGGCTGCGCGGGCTCCGCTCGGGGCTCGCCAGGTCAATGACGTTGGACGACATGGAACGCCGGCCTCCAGAGCAGGGTCAGACCACTTCCTGGCGGGGCCGAGCACACCAGACAGCCATGCTACCGCATGGTTGTACGTATCTATAACGTGCCGCTGGACCCGATCCAAGCCTGCCCGGCCGGCAGGACTGCTGGTTTTTCATGATGAACTGCCTGGCGGCAGCAGGTCGCGCGGATTCGTGAAGACGACGGCCGGATGGTCGCCCGCCAGCGCCAGCAGGCGGTCGAGAAAGGTCCATGCCGTTTCGTCGTGATCACGATGATGCAGGAGGAGGCCGAGCGTGTCGGCAGCTCGCGGCTCCGAGCGCCATTGCACCAGCAGGTCAGTGGTTTCGGCGATCAGCTCGTCGTGGCGACGGCCGATCCGCCCGCCATGCCAGTCCATGACATCGATATGGGTATTCAGAAGATGCGGCCCGCCTTGCGGGGCTTGGCGGCGGTTGCGGAAGCAGGAGAGTCCCATGAAGCCAAGCGACGGCAGGCGCGCGGCATGGCCGGCGTCGATGCGGTTCCAGGGCGGCACGAAGATCGGCAGGATGTGGTCGCCCAGCAGATCCAAAAGGCGCAACCGGGCCTGGGCGATCTCGGCATCGACGTCATGTGGCGAGCGATCCGGTCCGAACTCGGATTTCTTCGCGCCGGCGGGCTCATGATTGCGGTGCCAGCAGCCGTGCTGGCAGGGCAGGAGCAGGGGGTGTTCGCGCAGGGCGCCGGCCAAGGCGGGCTCGGCCAGCATCGGGATGATGGCGAGTAGCACGGGCATGTCGAAACGCCCGGCGCTGGCGGCGAGCCGGTCGAGTGCGGCGCTCGGGGCGACGGTGTCGTCGTCGCGCAACCACAGCCGCAGGTGTCGGCCTGCCGTATGCCAGCGGTCGAGTTCCTGGGTGAGGGGGGACCAGAGGGAGGCGCTCACGAGGCGGGGCCTCCGGCAGCGATCGAGCGTTTGAGGTCGCGATTGCGGCAGGCGATCGCGATGCCTTCAGCCAGCCTCTGGGCAGCTCGGGCCATGGTGCGTTCGGTGAGAACGAAGCGGCGCGCCGCCGTGCCCATTGCAGCGCGCCGCTTTCCATCGCGCAGCAGCGCCGAAAGCTGGGCGGCAAAGGCGGGCTCGTCGCCTTCCGGTGCCAGCAATGCCGTTTCGCCTGCCCGAACCGTTGCCGAGACACCGCCGCTGTCGAAGGCCACAACCGGCAATCCCGCCGCCTGCGCTTCGAGATAAACCAGCCCGTAGGCCTCGCGTACGCCTGGCCAGACGAAGACATCATGGGTGGCCAGTTCGGCCAGGGCGCGCTCGCGGTCGAGCAGACCGAGCCAGGCGATACGCCCCGGAGAGAAACCGGCGAAGGCCTGCTCGATCTCACTGCGCTTGCGGCCATCGCCGATGATACTGAGGCTCCAATCGTCGTCGCGGATGCGGTCGAGGATGCGTGCGAGGGTGAGATAGCTGTTCTGCTTCGTGCCTTCGCGCATCATCGCGATGGTGATCAGCCGCGGCGCCCCGTCGTGGTCGATGTGTCGGGGCGGCTCCTTGCCGAAAGCGACGAAGGGCGGCAGCGGCTCAAGCGCGATCCCCTCCCGGCGCCAGAGCTCAAGGCCCTGGCGGTCGCGGTCGGTGAAATGGAAGTGCAGATCGGCGGCATCGAGCCCACGCCGTACGATGGCGGTGTGCGGGGCCCACTCATCATGCGCGCGCCGGGCGGCGTCGCTCGCTTCGGCCGTGACATAGGGGATGTCCAGCGCCGCGGCGATCTCCGGGCCGAGCAGGTCCGGAGCGCGATAATAGTTGTGGTAGGTGAACCAGAGGTCCGGTGGGGGCGCGGTTCCACTCCGCCAGTTCGCCAGGAGGTTTTCCCGCAGGCCTGCCGCCTCGGCTTCGAGGTGGGCGAGACTGGCAGAGCTGGAATCCCGCAGATAGCCGCGCCCGGCCTTGACCGGTTCCACCACATGGCCAAGCGATTCCAGGGAGCCAACGAGCTGGCGCGCCATGCGGCGGTCGCCGGATACGCCGCCATCGTCGAACAGGTTCAGCGGAGTGTGGAATGCGATGCGCAAAGGGATTTCGCAGGCGGGGATAGGGTTCTCAGCGATAGGGATCGGCTGCGTCGCGCAGGCCGTCGCCGAGGAAGTTGAAGGCGAGGATGATGACGATCACCGGCACGACCGGATAGAGCAGCCAGGGATAGAGCGCCACCACATTGATGTTCTGCGCCTCGTTCAGCATCACGCCCCAGCTCGTGATCGGGGGCCGCAACCCCAGGCCGAGGAAGGAAAGGGCTGTCTCGCCGAGGATGGTGCGCGGGATGGTGATCGTCGCCGAGGCGATGAGATGGCTCATGAAGCCCGGCACCAGATGCAGCGCGATGATGCGCCGTGGCTTGGCGCCCATGAGCTGAGCCGCGACCACGTAATCCTCCTCGCGCAACGAGAGCAGCTTGGAGCGGACGGAGCGGGCAAGCCCGGTCCAGTCCATCAGGCCGAGGATGACGGTGATGCCGAAATAGACCAGCAGCGGGCTCCAGGTGGGCGGCATGATCGAGGCTAGCGCCAGCCAGAGCGGGATATGCGGCAACGACTGCACGATCTCGATGATGCGCTGGATGACGAGGTCGACCCGCCCGCCATAGTAGCCGGCGATGCCGCCGATGATAACGCCGAGCACGAAGGAGATGCTGACGCCGATCAGGCCGATCGAAAGCGAGATGCGTCCGCCATACAGGATGCGCGAGAGCATGTCGCGGCCGAGTCGGTCGGAGCCTAGGAGGAAGAGGGTGCCGTCCTCCGGCGGGCAGACGAAGTGCAGGTTCCCCGGCACCAGCCCCCAGAACGTATAGCTGTCGCCTCGGCAGAAGAAGCGGAGTTTCTGCGGCTTCGTGCGGTCCTCGGCATATTCGCGCTTCAGGTTCTCCATGTTGAGGTGGAGCTTGTAGGGGTAGACGAAGGGGCCGACGAATTCGCCTTCGTGGAAGAGCCGCACCTGCTGGCCGGGCGCGCGGATGAAGTCCGTGTTGCGCGTGCTGTAGTGATAGGGTGCGAGGAATTCGGCGAATGCCGCCATCGCATAGATGACGAAGATCAGGACGGCGGAGATCACCGCGAGCCTGTGCTTGCGGAACTTCCACCACATCAGCTGCCATTGCGAGGCGAGATAGATACGCTCCTGTGCGGGCGTCATCTCCTCGGTGGCATAGGGCTCGAACGGGGCGGTCGAGGCTGCATGCGGCAGCGGCGCGCCGTCCGGTGGCAGATCCTTGAGCGAGTTCTCCTTGAGCGTGTTCGCGGTCACTTCGTTGCAGCTCCCTGCAAGCGAATGCGCGGATCAAGGATGGCCAGCGCGATATCCGAGATCAGCACGCCGATCACGGTGAGGAAGGAGAGGAACATCAGGAAGGAGCCGGCGAGATACATGTCCTGGCTCTGCAAGGCGCGGATCAGCAGCGGGCCGGTGGTCTGGAGCGAGAGCACGATCGCCACGACCTCGGCGCCCGAGACGATCGAGGGCAGGATGTCGCCGATATCCGAGATGAAGAAATTGAGCGACATGCGCAACGGGTATTTCCGCAGCGCCTTGCCGGGTGGCAGGCCTTTTGCGCGAGCGGTGACGTAGTATTGCTTCTGCAGTTCGTCGAGCAGGTTGGCGCGCAGCGCCCGGATCATGCCCGCCGTGCCGCCGGCGCCGATGATGATCACCGGAATCCAGAGATGCTCCAGCACCGAGCGGAGCTTCGCCCAGCTCATCGGCTGGTTGAGATATTGCGGGTCGACGAGGCCGCCGATCGAGATGCCGAACCAGATATTGGCGAAATACATGAAGACCAGCGCCAGCAGGAAATGCGGCACGGCGAGGCCGATCAGGCCGATGAAGGTCAGGCCGTAATCGCCCCAGCTATATTGATGCGTCGCCGAGTAGATCCCGATCGGGAAGGCGACGATCCAGGTGAAGATGATCGTGGCGAAGGAGACGATCATCGTCAGCAACAGCCGGTCGCCGACGATCTCCCTGACCGGCCGCTGGTACTCGAAGGAATAGCCCATATCGCCCTGGAGGAGACCCGCGACCCAGCGGACATAGCGCTCGACCGGCGGCTTGTCGAAGCCGTATTCCTTCTTGAGGAACTCGATGCGGCTCATATCGGCCTTTTCGCCCTGGGCCTGCATTTCGGCGGCGAGCGTCTCGAAATAATCGCCTTCGGGCAGGTTGATCACGGTGAAGATCAACGCGCTGGTGACCAGCAGCGTGGGGATCATGATCAGGATGCGCTTGAAGATATAGCGAAGCAGCACCGCTCAGCCCTCGGTCTTCTTCTCGTTGAACCAGAAGGTGTCCGGCAGGTAGCGCCCGAGGAAGGCGCCGGGCTCGAAGCTGTAGAGGCCGTGCTCGGGCACGTTGTTGAGGTCGCGGGAGACCACGAGGGGTTGCAGGGTGCTGTTGATGACGCCGATGGTGAAGAGCTGTTCGGCGTTGATCCGCAGCATATCCTGCCAGATCTTGCGGCGCTGCCTGCTCGTCACGCTCATGCGCCATTCGCCGTAGAGCCGGACGAGTTCGTTCGCCTCGGAGAAGGCCGGTCGCTCGCCCTCGCGGCCATTGCTTTCGAAGAACTGGCCCCAGCGCGGCCACTGGAACTGGGCCGAGGAGGTGGGGGCGAGCGCGTCAGGTTCCATATCCGGCGTCACCAGGGCGTTGTCCATGCCGGCCCAGGCCGACATCACCGTCTGGCCGGCGAGGATGCGGCGGCGGAAGACGTCGCGCTGGGTCGAGCGCGGGTAGATCTTGATGCCGACATCGAAGAAGTCCTGCTTCAGCAGGTCGAGGATGTCGGTTTCCTCAGTGTTCTCGCCGGCAGTCTCGATGGTGAATTCCAGCCGCCTTCCGTCGGAGAGCAGACGGATGCCGTCGTCATCGCGCTTCGTCAGGCCGATCTCGTCGAGCAATGTGTTGGCGAGTCCCGGATCGTGCTGGATCCAGAGCGCTGCCAGTGACGGGTCGTAAAGCGGGCTCTCGGGGAGCGCGGTGTTGCCGCTTTCCTTGGCGAGGCCGAAGAAGATGACCTTGTTGACGTCCGCTCGGTTGATCGCGACCGAGATCGCGCGGCGATAGCGGAGATCGCGGTTGAGATCGCGCCAGACCGGATCGATGGCGTTGAGATTCGGCAGCAGCGCGAAATAGGCGCCTTCCGCTCGCTTCCAGAGTTTGACCTCGAAGTTCATCCGCTTCGAGGCCTCCTTCAGGAAGGTGTAGTTGTCGAAGCGGAGGTAGCGTGCCTGCAGGTCGGCCTCGCCGGCGGCCGTCTTGGCGGGGATCAACGAGCTGGTCCCGACCGTCATCGTCGCCTGATCCGCGTAGGGCAGCTGCCGGCCGTTCTCGTCGATGCGGTGGAAATAGGGATTACGCTCAAAGATGAACTGTTCGGCGGGCAGGGGGGTGGTATTGCGCCAGGGCTCGAGGGTCGGCAGCTTCGGGTTCTCGGGGCGGTACATGCGCGAATTGCGCTCATGCAGCGCGCCCCAGTCGCGGACGCGGTTTTCCTTGATCTTCACGGCGAGCTCGTGCTTCAGCGCGTGGCGCTCGTGGAACTGCCGCAGATATTGCGAGGGCATGAAGATATAGGTCGGCTGTGCCGCGGCGAGAGCCGGCAGGAAGATCGGATTCGGCGTCTGCCAGCTATAGCGGATCTCGGTCTCGCTCAGCACCTCGAAGGCCGGCGGCTCGCCGGCTGAAAGCAGCGCCTGCGGCGGACCGCCGGGCGACAGGCGCTTGTTGTTGGCGACATCCTCCCACCAGTAGCGGAAATCCTCGCTGGTCAGAGGCGAACCGTCGGACCAGTGATGGCCGGGGCGCAGGCGCAGGGTGAAGATGCGCCCTTCCTCGATGTCGAAGCTCTCGAGGACGTCGGGCACGAGCTCAAGCTTGTCGTCGTAGACGACGAGGCGGGTGTAGCCGTAGAGCGTCATCATGCGCAGGTCGCGCTGGTCGCCCATCAGCAGGCGGATATTGCCACCATGTCGGCCGGCGCGGCGCCCGAGGCTCGCCATGTCCATCACGCGCGGAATATCGGGAACGCGGTCGCCGACCGGCGGCAGAGCGCCCGTCGCCACGCGATCGGCGAAGAAGGGGCTGTCGATGGCTGCTGGCGGTTGTGCCGCGGTCGGCTGCGGCGCGGCGCGTGGGCGGCGCGGCAGGCCGAGGGTGGCGGCAGCGGCTGTTCCCAGTAGCAGCGCGGTGCGGCGCGTCGGACGGGGGGGGCGCCTGGTCACGACACCAGCTCCTTCACATCGGCATTCGGGCGCGCCAGCACATAATGCCCGTCTCCTAGGGAGAGGTGGGTCAATTCCCCGTTGTCGGCGCCTGCCC
>JARYGW010000217.1:0-10350 GCA_033792295.1 Allobosea sp. | reverse complement strand
CTGATCGGCGATCTGCGCGAGGCGCCGATCGACAAGCTCTTCCGCCTCGCCGGCAAGGATGGGCCGCGATTGAAGAACCTCGCCAACGGCATCGATCCGCGCCAGGTCACGCCCGAGCGCGAGACCAAGAGCGTCTCCAGCGAGACGACGCTGGACGTCGATCTCTCGGCCTTCGAGGAGCTGGAGCCGATCCTGTGGCGGCTCTGCGAAAAGACATCGAAACGGCTGAAGGATCAGGAGCTCGCGGGGCGAACCATCACCCTGAAGCTCAAGACCTCGGATTTCCAGACCGTCACCCGCGCCGCGCGCCTGCCGGAGCCGACGCAACTCGCCGCCCGGCTCTTCGCCGCCGGGCGCGACCTGCTGAAGCGGGAATGCAAGGGGCCGCGCTACCGGCTGATCGGCATCGGGGCGAGCGATTTCAGCCCCCCGGTCGAGGCCGACCACGGCGACCTCGCCGACACCGTCACGCCACGGCTGAAGGCGATGGAAGGCGCGCTCGATGCACTGCGCGCCCGCTTCGGCGACGCAGCCATCGGCCGGGGCCTGAGCCTGCGCCTTCCGCAGCGGAGCTCGGGCGAGCCCGCTATTTCGCGCAAGTCTCCTGAGGAAGAAGATCCAGACGCGTGAGCGTGCCCGTCAGCGAGAAGCTGCCATAGTCGAGATGGACCGCGCCGGTGACGCCGTTCTCGTAGAGTTCGAAGGAGATGGTGTAGGACGGCGTCGATTCGCCAGAACCGGCCTTGTAATAGGAGATCGAGACCGGCCAGCGGGCGATCTTCTCGAATTCCGGCCGCTGCAGCGGCTTCTCGGAAGGCTCGCCCTCGATGCGCTTCCCAATGATCGAGAGCGTGTCGTAGACCTCCTTGCCGCTATTGGCGCCGTCGTAGAGCCGCACGTTCAGCGTGTTCTTGCCGGCGCGAGCCGCCTGGATCACGGCCTTCATCTGCGCGTTCGGGAAGAGTGCGTCGTTCGCCTCGCGATAGACCTCCGCCTTGGGCTGGCGCAGCTTGACCTCGTAGCCGCCGCCCGCCTTCTCGGCCGTGCCGTCGACCGTCTCGGGCTTGGCGTCGCCCGAAGAGCTTTCGGTCTTGAAGCGATAGCTTGCACCATCACCGGCCTCGAAGCTGGTGGTACGGGCATCGACGATGCGTCGCCCGGCCTCGGTGCCGAGTTGCGTCACCTGGCGGAAAGAGAGCGCGTAGCCCTCGCAGGCATCCCCGGTGAATTCGAAGGCGATGCGCCCCTTCGCCGTCTCAATGTTGCCCGAAGGCTTGGTGTTGTCGAGAACGAGGTCGTAGACGGCGCGATGCGGCGCCAGCACCACCCTGTCGACGGCCTTGTCCTGCGCGGCATTCTGAGCCTGTGCCCCACCTGCCAGCAGCAACGCCGCCACGCAAACCTGCCCCGCAAGGCCAAACCGTCTTCCGCTCATGATGTCGCTTGTCCGCTTCCCTCAGTGAAATCTAGGTGCATTGCGGCAATGGCGCAAACATGGCGAAACGCCCCAGCCTCCACGCGAGAGCCGCCTTGCCCGCGCGGCATGCCGCAGCGCTTGCGGGGCGTCCGGCCATCGGCCATGAAAGACCCCTGCCCCAAGGCATAGTCAGATGGAGCCAGGACCATGAACGCCGTCGACACCAAGCTCGCCGAACTCGGCATCACCCTTCCGACGCCCGCAGCTCCCATCGCCAACTACGTGCCCTATGTCATTACCGGCAACCTGCTGGTGATCTCCGGCCAAATCTGCTTCGGCCTCGACGGCAAGCTCTCCGACAAGCACAAGGGCAAGCTCGGCGGCGAAATCTTCAACGAGGCGGGGCTGGAAGCGGCGCGGCTCTGCGCGATCAACGTGCTGGCCCAGGCCAAGGCTGCGCTCAACGGCGATCTCGGCCGGATCGTGCGCTGTGTGCGCCTCGGCGGCTTCATCAACGCCGTCCCGCATTTCGCCGCGCTGCCGGCGATCATGAACGGCGCCTCCGATCTGATGGTCGAGGTTCTGGGCGACAAGGGCCGCCACGCCCGCTCGACCGTCGGCGTCGCCGAGCTCCCGGCCGATGCCGCCGTCGAGGTCGAAGCGATGTTCGAGATCGCCTGATGGGCACCGGCTCCGTGAAAGACGCCCTCCGGCCCGATCTCGGCTGGCTGGTGGCGAAGCCGATCGCCCATCGCGGCCTGCACGATCTCGCGGCCGGCGTCATCGAGAACAGCCCTTCGGCGGCAAAGGCCGCCATAGCCGGCGGTTTCGGCATCGAATGCGACGTGCAGCTCACCGCCGATGGCGAGGCGGTGGTGTTCCACGACTTCGTGCTCGACCGGTTGACGGCCGACACCGGCTCTGTCGTCGCCAAGACCGCGGCGGAGCTCGGACGCATCACGCTCAAGGGGTCGAGCGACCCGATCCTGACGCTCTCCGCCTTCCTCGACCTGATCGGCGGGCGCGTCCCGCTCGTCATCGAGATCAAGAGCCGCTTCGACGGCAATCTCGCGCTGACGAAGCGGACAGTGGAGGTACTGGCCGGCTATGCGGGCCAGCCGATCGTGATCAAATCCTTCGATCCCGAGATCGTGACCGCGCTGCGCACGCTCGCGCCGCAGATTCCCCGCGGAATCGTCGCGATGAATGCCTATGAGTATGGCGACTACGACAAGCTCTCGCCCGAACGGAAGCATGCGCTCGCCAATCTGCTGCATTTCACCGAAAGCCGGCCGGATTTCCTCTCCTGGAAGGTCACGGATCTCGAAAGCGCCGCGCCCTATCTCTGCCGAAACGTCATCGGGGTGCCGCTGATGAGCTGGACGGTGCGCACGCCAGAGGAACGGCAGCGCGCGGCGCGCTTCGCCGACCAGATGGTGTTCGAGGGCTTCCGTCCTTGAGCGACGGCCCTGAGGAAGGTCTCGGCGTCCGCGTTGCGACCTCGCTCAAAGCCTTCCCAGCCGGCGCCTGGAACGCCTGCGCCGTTCCATACGCCTTGCCTCACGCCTTGCAGGACGCCCTCGCGGCGCCCTGCCCCCCGGCCGACGACAGCGGGATCGACCGCGACAACCCCTTCGTCAGCCATGAATTCCTGACCGCGCTGGAAGAGAGCCGCTGCATCGGCGGCCGCTCCGGCTGGTCGCCGGCCTACCTCATCGTGGAGGACGGCGCCGGACAAATCCTCGCCGCCACGCCCAGCTTCCTGAAAAGCCACAGCCAGGGCGAGTATGTCTTCGACCATGGCTGGGCCGATGCCTATGAGCGCGCCGGCGGGCGCTATTATCCGAAACTCCAGGTCGCCGCTCCCTTCACGCCCGCGACCGGCCCGCGGCTGCTCGTCGCTGACACGCCGCGCGCCGACGAAGCGCGCGCCGCCCTGATCGCCGGGCTGGAGGCGCTGCGCGGGCAGACGCAAGCCTCCTCCATCCATGTCACCTTCGCACAGGAGCCCGACATCGCGGCGCTGAAGCAGGCCGGCTATCTCGAGCGCAACGACCTGCAGTTCCATTGGCAGAACGAAGGCTTCGGAAGCTATGACGATTTCCTCGCGACCCTGGCCTCGCGCAAGCGCAAGGCGCTGAAGCGCGAGCGGCGCGAAGCGCTCTCGGCGGGTATCACCATCGAGGCTCTGTCGGGCTCCGACCTGACGGAGACCGTCTGGGACGATTTCTACGGCTTCTACCAGGACACCGGCTCGCGCAAGTGGGGCCGGCCCTATCTCAACCGGGAATTCTTCTCGCGCGTCGGCGCAGCGATGGGCGAGCGGATCGTGCTGATGATGGCACGGCGCGCCGGGCGCTACATCGCCGGGGCGATCAATTTCCGCGGTGCCAATACGCTCTATGGCCGCAATTGGGGTTGCATCGAAGATCACCCCTTCCTGCATTTCGAGGTCTGCTACCATCAGGCCATCGACTATGCGATCGCGCATGGCCTCTCCCGAGTCGAGGCGGGGGCGCAAGGCGAACACAAGCTGGCGCGCGGCTACCGCCCCGTCATTACCCGCTCGCTGCATCACATCGCCGATCCGGGCCTCCGCCGGCCGGTCGCGACCTATCTGGCGCAGGAGCGCGAGCAGATCGCCGATGCGCAGGCAGCGCTGGAAGCCGAAGGGCCGTTCCGGAAGACGGACAATGATGACTGAGACAGCGCGCACGGCCCGGCCGGATACCCTCGCCTTCTCCACGGACGCCGAACTCGGTTACCAACGCAGCCTCACCGATTTCTCCGAACCCTTGACGCTCGACGAGAGCTATCGGCTGGCGCATCTGCCACTGGTGGCGCCGGAGCATCCGCACGTCATCCCGCGGCGCGAGGGCAAGTCCTACGAGATGGGGCGGCATCCGCGCATCTTCTCACTGGTGCTGCCGGTGGACGACGCCGAGTTGCAAGCCTCGCCGGCCTTCCGGGAGCTGGAAACGGCGCTGAGAGCTTCGCCCTTCGCCCGCAAGATCGCCTGGGACGTGCTGCCCCGGCGACGCGACAAGCTGCATGCGACGGTCTGCGGTTCGCTGGGCACCGACAACGCACCCGTCATCTCACCGAAGGCCCGGCAAGCACTGACAGCGATCGGCCCTGTGACGGTCGAGTTGCGAGGGCTCTTCTCCGGCAACGTCAATCGCGGGCGGCTCTATCTCGCCGTCTACCCGGAAAGACGCGGCGAAACCAACCTGCTACAGGCTATTCAGGCCGCTTTCGATCGGCCACCCGGTGATCTCTGGCTCGTCGGTCTCTACAACCTGACCGACGACCTCGACGCGACGGAAACGGCCGCCCTCTCCGCTCTCCTCCAGCGCTGGTGGAATGCGCCGCTGCTGCGCTTCACCGTGCGCGAGCTCTGGCTGCTCGGCGCCGACGACGACCTCGTGCTGGATTCTGAGATCGCCGAGCGCCTGCCGCTCCGCGGTTGAGGCAGGCGTGCCGGCGGGGCCATCGGCCTTGACGCCCCCGCGGCCGGGCCACAGGTTGCGTCTCTCCTGTTCGAACCAGCCGGACCCGCCATGAGCGCCTACGACCCATCCAATGTTTTCGCCAAGATCCTGCGTGGCGAGCTGCCTTCCCAGACCGTCTATGAGGATGCAGAGACGCTCGCGATCATGGACATCATGCCGCGCGCCGACGGCCATGTGCTGGTGATCCCGAAGGCGCCCTGCCGCAACATCTTCGACGCGCCGCCCGAGGCGCTGAAGGCCGTCGCGCTGACGACGCAGAAGCTCGGACGCGCCGTCACGGCCGCCTTCGCCGCGGACGGCCTGACCATCCAGCAGTTCAACGAACCGGCCGGCGGGCAGGTGGTGTTCCACCTGCATGTCCACGTCATGCCACGTTTCGAGGGCGTGGCGCTGCGGCCCCATACCGGCGCGATGGAAAAGCCGGAGGTCCTCGCCGCCAACGCCGAAAAGATTCGGGCCGCGTTGAAAAATTCCTGAGAGGCATGTCACAGGGGCTTGGGCTGCCTCGTCCTGTCTTCATCAACCGATGGAGACAAGACCATGAGCCAACGCCTCAATGCCTTCCAGGTCGCCCCCGGCGCGATCGACGCGGTGCTGAAGACGCAGATCTATGTCAACGAATGCGGGCTGGAGCACAGCCTGCTGGAGCTCGTGAAGATGCGGGCCTCGCAGATCAATGGCTGCGCCTATTGCCTGCACATGCATGCCGCCGACGCCCGCAAGGCAGGCGAGAGCGAAGCGCGGCTCTACCTGCTCGACGCCTGGCATGAATCGGGACTCTACTCGCCGCGCGAGCGCGCCGCCCTGGCCTGGACCGAGGCGCTGACCCGCGTCTCCTCAGAAGGCGGCCCGAGCGATGCGACCTTCGCCGAGCTGCGCGCGCATTTCAGCGAGAAGGAAGCCGTCGACCTCACGGTCGCCATCGGCGCGATCAACACCTGGAACCGGATCAATGTCGGCTTCCGCACGCGTCACCCGGCCGACAAGCCGGCCAAGGCCGCGGCCTGACACCAGCGCCTTGACCAGACCGGCCGGCGGGCCAAACCTGCCGCCCGGGAACCGCACGACAGCGAGAACCGCCATGAGCAAACGTCTCAATCCTTACACCACCGCGCCCGATGCAATGAAGCCGATGATGGCGCTCGAGGAATCGATCGCCAATTCCGGCCTCGAGCACAGCCTGATCGAGCTGGTGAAGATGCGCGCCTCCCAGATCAATGGCTGCGCCTACTGCCTGCACATGCACTCCGCCGATGCCCGCAAGGCCGGCGAGAGCGAAGCCCGGCTCTATCTCCTGAACGCCTGGCACGAATCGGAACTCTACACGCCGCGTGAGCGCGCCGCGCTCGCCTGGACCGAGGCGCTGACGCTGGTTTCGCAGACCCATGCGCCAGATACCGACTATGAAGAGGCGTTGCGCCATTTCAGCCCGGAGGAGTTGGTCAAGCTCACCCTGCTGATCGGCGCGATCAATGTCTGGAACCGGATCGCGATCGGGTTCCGCTCACATCACCCCAACGACAGGGCGCCCAAGGCCGCAGCCGCCTGACGCCCTGCCGGCGCGCGCCGGAGTTTTATGACGGATATGACCGGCGTCGGTTTCGAGGCCAACCGACGCTACCTCATCCGCCTCGCCTACCGCATGCTCGGCTCGCTCAGCGACGCCGAGGATGTGGTGCAGGATGCCTGGCTGCGCTGGCACGCGGCCGGGCCGGACTCGATTGTGCAGCCGCGCGCCTGGCTGGCGCAGGCGGTGACGCGGCTCTGCCTCGACCTGATGAAATCCGCCCGGCACCGGCGCGAATCCTACGTCGGCGGCTGGCTGCCCGAACCGCTGATCGAACAGATCGGCGCTTCCGAGGTAAACGATGACGGGCTCGACGTACCCTATGCCCTGATGGTCGCGCTCGAGCGGCTCTCGCCGCTGGAGCGCGCGGCCTTCCTGCTGCACGATATCTTCGACCGGCCTTTCGCAGAGGTGGCGGAGACGCTGGAGCGCAGCGAGGCGACCTGCCGCCAGCTCGTCTCGCGGGCGCGCCGCCATGTGCAGGAGGACCGCGCCCGGCACAAGCTGCAGCCGGACGAAGCGCGCCGCTACGCCACCGCCTTCTTCGAGGCCGCGCACAGCACCGACCCGACCGCGCTCAGGCAGCTTCTGGCGCGCGATGCCATCCTGCACACCGATGGCGGCGGCAAGGTCACAGCCACGCTGAACCCGATCTTCGGCGCCGAGAAGATCGGCCGCTTCTTCTCAGGGCTCGCCCGCAAGCTCCGCGGGGCCGGGAAGGAAACCCGGGTCTTCGAGCCCATTCTGATCGACGGGCTGCCCGCCTATCTCAGCCTGGAACACGGCGACACCGTGCAAGCGACGGCACTAGACATCCGCGATGGCCGGATCGTCGCAGTTTATGTCGTGCGCAACCCGGACAAGCTGGGCCCGGCCCGCGAGCGGCTGATGCGGCTCGCAGCCGGCTAGAGCATCGAACCGAGCTGTGGAATCGACGTTTCGGCAATCTCCGATGCCGAAACGAAAAGCTAGATCGCCCCGGACAGCCAGGTTCCGACGATCAGCACCGCTTCGGCCGTCAGCACCGCCAGCATCATGCGCCGTCGGCTTATCGCCATCACGACGACGGCAGCAGCCAGCGACAGGACACGCACCAGCATCGGCGCATGCACCAGCGCACCCGGCGGCGAGACGACGAGCTTCGCGACGATGCCGGCGAGCAATGCGGTCGCGACGGCCCGGACCCAATCGAGCAGCGCCGAATCGGCATCGAGCCCGCGCGCAAAGAGCACAGCGAGCCAGCGCCAGATCTCCGTCGGCAGCACGGCGAAGAGGAAGAGCGCGAGATAGGGCCAGTACGGCCCGTCGAGCCAGGCGATGGGTTGGGTCATGCCGCTTTGCGCCTGTAGCCGATCAGGGCGGCAATGGTGCCGGCGACGAGCCCGGCGACGATGAGGTCGAAACCGCCACCGATGAAGCGCTCGCAGATCGGCGCCAGCACGACGCCGAGGACGAGGGCCACGACGTCGCCCCGATGGCGCAGCCCGGCCGTGAGCGAAACCAGAAAGAAGATCGGCGTCAGCGCGAGCAGCCCGGCGGCGAAGGCGATCGGCAGCGCTCCGAGAAGATAATAGCCG
The DNA here is from genome assembly GCA_033792295.1 of Allobosea sp. Lineage (GTDB taxonomy): Bacteria > Pseudomonadota > Alphaproteobacteria > Rhizobiales > Beijerinckiaceae > Allobosea. The sequence continues at coordinate 2,277 of JARYGW010000217.1, read as the reverse complement.
GCAAAAGTGCCGAGCGCGCTGACCGCCATGCAGGTGCTGGCAAAAGCGATGAAATAGGGGACGCGCTGATGCACCGGGACTGCCGGCAGCCGCCGCAGCCCTTCCGTCCAGGCGGTGACGGCGACGAAATGGGCACACAGAAGCTGCTGCCAGACGCTCTGGCCCGGCCGACGCACCAGCGGCAGGATCGCCATCGTCATCGGCAGGAAGCGCAGGGAAGCGAAGCCGATCGCGATGGCGATCGCGCTCCAGGCCGCCCCGGCCGCGATCGAGGCGAAGAACAGCACCTGCGACGGGCCTGCCCAGACGAGAATGGTGGAGAGGACCGCACTGCCGACTGGATAGCCGACATCGCGCGCGAGCGACCCGATGCCGACGAGGCCGAAGCCGACGATCCAGGCTGGCAGCGCCAGCGCATCGCGTATTGCGGCGAGCGCTACGCGCTGCCAGCCCCAGTCTGCGGAAACGCTCATGCGGTCATCGGCGGGAAGGGTCCGAAGGGGTTACGGCTCCAGTGCTTCCGGAGCCTCCACCTCTATCCTTCATGCACCCGACGCTCGCCAAGCGGAAACGGAGACTGCCAGCCTTGCGACAGTCGCAGGGCTGGACCGAGCTAGCCCTCAGCCCTCGTCGCTCAGCCCTTGCCCTTCAGCGCCATGCCGATCAGCTCGTTGCCGAAATCGATCAGCTCCTTGGGGATGCCTCCGACCGACTGGATGGCGAGATAGATCAGATAGATGAAGGCCGGGACAAGGATCCAGCCCAGCACCTCCTCGAAGATGATGCGTCGCCGCCGGCGGCGACTGCGCTTCTCGAACCAGCCGAGCTTTTCCTTCTTGTCCTTCTGCCGCCGCGCGGGTGCTTCGGCGGCCTCGGTCGGGACCTCGCCGCCTTCGGCGGCGAGCGTCGCAGTCTTGCGTTTGAACAACACGGTCTCAGGCCTTCGTCAGCGGAACCTTCGGCACGGTGCGGACGGCGCGGCCGGACGCCTTGGCTGGGGTCGCCGGACCATCCGGCCCACCATTCGACCCTGCGCCACCGGACCCGGCGCCACCTTTGGGCGCACGGCGCGGCGGGGTCGACTTGGCCGGCGCCGAGCCCGACGCCTTGGCGCGGGGCTTTGGCTGGCGCTTGGCGTTGGCGGCCTCGACATCCTTTTCGGGCTTCGGCTTGACCGGCCCGTCCGGGAATTCGAGGCCGAGCACCTTGATGCCGGTCTCGGACTGGACCACCACGACCTTGACCGCGCCGCCGTTCTTGAGGCGCCCGAACAACACCTCGTCGGCCAGCGGCGTCTTGATCGTCTGCTGGATCAGGCGGGCCATGGGGCGAGCGCCCATCGCCTCGTCATAGCCATTCTCGACCAGCCATTCGCGCGCCTCGTCCGAGAGCTCGATGGTGACGTTGCGATCGGCGAGCTGCGCCTCGAGCTGGAGCACGAACTTGTCGACGACGCGGGCGACCACGGCCTTCGGCAGATGACCGAAGGAGATGGTGGCGTCGAGACGGTTGCGGAACTCCGGCGCGAACAGCTTGTTGATCGCCTCGGTGTCGTCGCCCTCGCGCTTCTGGCGCGTGAAGCCATAGGCATTGCGGGCCATGTCGGCGGCTCCGGCATTGGTGGTCATGATCAGGATGACGTTCCTGAAATCGACCTGCTTGCCGTTGTTGTCGGTCAGCTTGCCGTGGTCCATCACCTGCAGGAGGATGTTGAACAGGTCGGGATGGGCCTTCTCGATCTCGTCGAGCAGCAGCACGCAGTGCGGATGCTGGTCGATCTGGTCGGTCAGCAGCCCGCCCTGGTCGAAGCCGACATATCCTGGAGGCGCGCCGATCAGCCGCGAGACCGTGTGGCGCTCCATATATTCCGACATGTCGAAGCGGATCAGCTCGACGCCGAGCGAGGCGGCGAGCTGGCGCGCGACTTCGGTCTTGCCGACGCCGGTCGGGCCGGCGAAGAGATAACAGCCGATCGGCTTCTCGCCGTCGCGCAGACCGGCGCGGGCGAGCTTGATCGAGGAGGACAGCGCCTCGATCGCCTTCTCCTGCCCGTAGACAGAGCGCTTCAGCGTCTGCTCCAGGTTGCGCAGCACCTCGGCATCGTCCTTCGAGACGGTCTTGGCCGGGATGCGGGCCATGGTCGAGACGGCCGCCTCGACCTCCTTCACGCCGATGGTCTTCTTGCGCTTGCTCTCGGGTAGCAGCATCTGCGAGGCGCCGGTCTCGTCGATGACGTCGATCGCCTTGTCCGGCAGCTTGCGGTCATGGATGTAGCGC
>JARYGW010000216.1:278-10379 GCA_033792295.1 Allobosea sp. | reverse complement strand
CGGGTTCGTCGCTCGTCTCGCGCATCAGGATGTCCGCTTCGTCATCAATCGCCCGCTGACCGCAGCCCAGGCCGCTTCCGCCAGTTCGGCCGGCAGCAGGCTGGCGTCGAGTACGACGCAGCGCTGAGGCTCCCGCCGGGCGATCTCCAGATAAGCCTCGCGCAGCTTGCGATGAAAGGCGAGCGTCTCGCTTTCGAAGCGGTCGACGCTTTCGCCCGGGCTGCGGCGCCGGGCGGCGCGGGCGAGGCCGATGTCCGGGTCGAGATCGAGGATCAACGTCAGTTCCGGCATCAGGCCGTCGATGGTGACTTGTTCGAGCTCCTTGAGGAGGCCCGCATCGATATCGCCGAGCACGCCCTGATAGACCCGCGTCGAATCGATGAATCGGTCGCAAATCACCCAGTTGTCCTGTGCCAGCGCCGGACGGATGAGCCGGTCGATATGGTCGATGCGCGCAGCCGAGAACATCAGAGCCTCGGCGAAGGCGCCGTATTCCTTGATCCGGCCGGCCAGGATGGCCTCGCGAATGGCTTCCGCCTTCGGCGAGCCGCCGGGCTCGCGTGTCGTGACGACACTCGCGCCGCCATCGCGGAGCCGTTGCGACAGGGCCCGTGCCAGCGTCGACTTTCCGGCGCCCTCTCCGCCCTCGAGCGTGATGAAATGTCCTTCGCTCACGTCAGGACCGCGTCACCCGGGCGAGCGCCTGCCGAATCCATCCGGTCGACAATTCGAGCAAGGCGTCCAACGCCCTGCTCTGCAGGCTCCCCGCCTTCACCGTCTCCGCCGCATAGAGCGGGGCCTCCAGCGTCTTTACCTCGCCGCGCGAGACGACGAGCTGTGCGACAGCCGCACCTTCCTGCACCGGCACGCTCAACGGCCCCTGATAGACGATGCGGGCGGATAGGCGCTCGCCGGTGCCGCGCGGCAGCAGCAGGCTGATCGCCCCCTTCGTCCGCAAGGCGACGCGGCCCTTTTCGCCGCCATAGACGCTCGCATCGCCGACGACTGCGCCATCGGCAAAGAGCTGCCGCTTCTCGAAAGCCCGAAAACCCCATTCGAGCAGCTTGCGTGCCTCGGCCGCGCGATCCCGGCCGGTCTTGAGGCCATTGACCACGACGATCAGCCTCTGGCCGCTCTCGACGGCCGAGCCGACAAGCCCGAAGCCGGACTCCTCAAGATCGCCCGTCTGCAGCCCGTCAGCTCCGATATCCATCGTCAGCAGCGGATTGCGATTCACCTGCCGGATCTTGTTCCAGGTGAATTCCTTCTGGCCGAAGAATTTATAGAGATCGGGATAGGTCTTGACGATGTGGTTGGCCAGCAGCGCGAGTTCGCGCGCCGTGGCCCGCTGCTCCGGATCGGGCATGCCGGTGGCGTTGCGGAAGACGGATCTGGTCAGGCCGAGGGCCCTCACACGCTCCGTCATCACCCGTCCGAACGTCGCCTCGTCGCCGGCGATGGCCTCGGCCAGCGCGATCGCGGCGTCGTTGCCGGCCTGGACGATCAGCCCTTGCAGGATATCGGAGAGTTTGATGCGGCTACGCACAGCCGCGAACATCGTCGTGCCCCGCGCCGGCGCTCCGCCCTTGCGCCAGGCATTCTCGGAAATCGCGATTTCGCTGTCGAGGTTGAGCCGCCCTGCTCCGATTTCCTGGAAGGCAACCAAAGCCGTGGCGATCTTGGCCATGCTGGCCGGGACCATCGGATCGTCAGCCGCCTTCTCGTAGAGGACGGCGCCGCTATCCGAATCGAGCAGAAAGGCGAACGGCGCCTGCGACTGGAAGTTCTGCGCGTGAGCGATCGAAGCCGAAACGGCGGCGGCGAGCACCAAAGTCAACCCGCGAGCGAGTTTTCCGATAGCCGGAAGCAGCCTGCCTTGCGATATCGAATGAAACGCCGCGCTCATGCCCCGATCTGAAGCAGAGCGTCATGGCTCCGGTCAAGCCGGGCCGACGTCAATTCCGCGCCAGAGACTGCAGGGGCTGCGGCGCCAGACGGTTCAGCGGATGCTTGCTGGAAAAGCGTTCGATCGGCGCCTTCGCAGGCTCGGCGAACAGGCTCGCCACATTGGCACGCGCCGGGGGCAGCGTCGCACGCAGGGGCGCGGGAACCGCGACCGGCCGTGCGGCGTTGGCAATGGTATCGAGATCGAAGGGGCGGTTCGGCGGCAGCGGCGCGCCGTGGACGGGCGTCCCTGCAACGGTCGAAACCGGGGCATGCAGCGGCGTGGAGCCGGTCGAAGCCAGCGTCGCCACGACGGGGGCGCTCGGCGCTATCACGCGTGGCTGCGGCGGGGCATAAGCCTGGACCACAGGCTGGCTGACAGGCGCCGGCGCAGCTTCAGGCTCGGGAGTCGACTCGCTGTCCAGATCCGGGCTGGGAGTGCGTGCCGTCGCAGCGCCGCTCGCGCTCGCAACCATGGTGCGTGCGCTCGTGCCCGGAATCGGCGCGGGCGAACCATCGGTGCGCAAGGTGGCAAGCAGGAGCTTGTCGTCTGAGCCGGCAAGCGAGGCCTGGCCGAGATATTCCATCTTGATGCGCGCCGTACCGAGATGGCGGAAGGCAAGCGCGTCGGCGGTGCCCTGCGAGACGTCCATCATGCGGCCGCCATGAAACGGGCCGCGATCGTTGACGCGCACGATGATCGAACGATTGTTGAGAAGGTTGGTGACGCGCGCATAGGCCGGGAGCGGCATGGTGGGATGCGCGGCCGTGATACTGTGGCGATCATAGACCTCGCCGTTCGCGGTGCGGCGACCGTGGAAGGCCTCGCCATACCATGAGGCTGTACCGACCGCCGAGAAGCCGACCGGCTTCTCGAACGGCACGTAACGCTTGCCGGCGACCGAGTAGGCTTTCCCGACGAGCTGGCGACCGCCACCCTTCGGCACCGGCTCGCCGTCAGCGACCACACGCGGGCTGGCCGCTCCATATTTCGATTGCGGGAACGCACCGATTTCCTTGGAGCGACGACCAGCAACCTGGTTGCCGGCGCAATTGGCGGCAAAAATCCCGGCCAGGACGACACAGCCGAGGCGCAGGACGGAGATCTGACCGGAAGGCGGCGTCATCGACCTGGAATCTTCGGAAGACGTTTCCCTGGTCGAAAAGCGAGCGCCTCGAATCATGCCGTCATTCCGTCGTTAAAGGCCAGAAAACTTCACACCAAGCCAAGCCGCACACGCGACTTAACCGAGTTTTCGGCCAATTCCATTAAGGGATCGTTAAACGACTAAAACGCTACGCGCCGCCGATAACGGGCCAACCCGCCGCCCTGAAGCGAGCACAAAAGTGTCGGAAACGAGACACATGTCAACGCCAACTCGGCAACGCATTTGATTTTTCAAGTCAGCGTGGCGTCGATGCCACGCCGGCCTCGGACCGCATGACAGCCTCCAAAGCGCCTATCGTGCGCGAAGCAGGCCCGTCGGACGCCGACAGCGATGAATGAACTGGCCCCTTGCAAAATCTGTGGGCGGGCGGCAATGAACGACCGTCGGAAGGGTGGCCGAGTGGTTTAAGGCAGCGGTCTTGAAAACCGCCGTGGGTGCAAGCCCACCGTGGGTTCGAATCCCACCCCTTCCGCCAGTTCAGTCCCGAAGTGGGCACGCCGAGTCCCGCCGATTTCCCGCTAGAGACCGAAGTGAGGGCGCGCAGCAGTTCGGCCTTCGATCCCATGATGCGAACATGCCCTTCTCCGACTTCGACGCGCTGGGCAAAAGCGCGCAGATGGTCCCGTCGGTAGCCGCCGCCCTCCCGCCTGAGCCGACGCCGCGCAGTCGTGGCGAACTTTCGTAAAACGGCCGGCGCTGCCGGAGCTTTCGAGCATGGCCTGTGCTTGCTCGGAATCGACTTGCGCTTGGCATCCCCGTTAGGGCTTGCGCTGTTGCTGAGCACGGCAGGCCTGTCCCCATCGGCGTTGGCGACGGGTGCGGCAATGCCTCAAGGATTGCGGACGCCTCCGAGTTTGGAGCTGCCGGACTGGGCGTTCCCGTCCGGCTTCACGATCGCACGGCATGGCGGGATGGACCGTCGCTCCAAGCGTGATCCGCTATTGCGGGCGAAGAAAAGGGCGAGGATTCGCAAATCCTGAGTCCGCCGCCCCGGAGGCCGCGACAAGACACCGTTCCCCGTTGTCGGGGGGCTTCACGCGATCCGCCGCCGCTTCTTGCGTTAGTGATCGAAGCCGCATGACGGAAACGCGCCCCTGGGCGTGGTTCCGGCGCAGCCGAGAGCGCGGCCCGAACGGAACGGCATCTATTGCCGAAATCATGCCGTACGCTCTCTGTCACGGATGACAAAGACAGACGACGCGGAAGCCTCTATGGTTTCTTCGTCAAAGCTATCTTCAACGGGTTTCAGGACTTTTGCGGCAAAGCCGCCGTATCAATACGGTCTATCAGCGTTGAAGCTGTCGGCCACCAAACATCAAGATCGAGCAAATCCAAGTGACGGCGGCCCGGCAAAACTGCCAGAGAAACCCGCTCTGCGGCCTGCGGATATTTTTCCGAAAGAGCAGCCTTGAACCGCGTGACCCCATCCAGAGGAATGTGATTATCGAACTCGCACGAAATAAAGTTCAGGACGGGCCCGCGCGCATAGCGGTCCAGATGCGTCAACGGGTCGAGGTGGTCATAGAAGAACTGTGCATACAGGTCCGGTTCGCCATGGGGCAGCAGTTTCTTGGCGTCCATAACATCGTGCATTCCCGGCCGCTTCCAATCCGGTGTTGAGCCAACCGCAACGACGTTGGAAATTCGGGCGTCGAGGCCAGCGGCGGTGACCGCAATATCCCCGCCCATAGATAGACCGCTTACAGATACAGACGGGGCAAGATCGAACTCGGCAAGCGCCCAATCAATCACTCGAGATACGTCAAGCGTGGTTTGCCCGAGGATCGGCCACATGTTCCGGCAAAAATTCCCGAACACACGCGCGGTGAGCTGGTCCCGACTTTCATGGCCACGTTCACCTTGCTGCCATGGATCCATACCGATTGCCACGAAGCCCTTTGCGGCCAGATGGCCGAGTACGGGTTTCGTATCCTCCTTCGCCTGCCCAAAAGCCGGCAGATGAAGGAACAATCGTTGAGCCCTTTCCTCCGGCCTGCTGATAACGATTGGAATGCCGTCGGGTGCTAAGGAAGCCATAATTCTACAAAAACCTCTTTCGCCCAGCTGTCACGAAAATCTCGACCCGAAGGGCCACGCCCAAACCCGTTCCGTGGGCAACGCCCCTCTGATCGAGTCAGGCCGGAAACGCATCCCTGAGGATGAACGTCGCCTTCTGTCGCTGGTGGGCATTGATGAGCGGGACCAGCCGCGTGAAATGCTCGGTCCTGCAATGGGCGTCCAGTGCCGCCCGATCCGGCCATTCTTCAATGAAGACGAAATGTCCGGGGTCTTTCTGGTCGATGAAGAGGTCATAGGAGACGCAAAGGTCTTCCTGTCGGGTCTTCTCGACCAGCTCGCGGTAAAGCGGCAGGACGATCTCAACGGCTTCCGGCTTGATGAAATCCTCGGCGATGACCTTGAGCATAAGGTGACGCTCCCTTTCGCGATCGGGCGTTGCCCTCGTGTTCAGTGCCCGGATGTCTAGGGGCGATAAGCAGTACACCCGCCGCCTTGAAGGCGCTGGCGTCACAGGTGGCAACCGCAAAGCCGTGCGCGGCGGCGATGGCCGCGATGTAACCGTCCGGCGTCGGAAACCCCTTGCCAGCGTTGCGCGCCGCAACGGTGAGGTCGGCATAACGGCGGGCGGCATCCTTATCGAAGGGGAGGATTCGACCGTCGAACAGGCCGAGAAGCCCGTCGAGGGTTGCGGCGACCGTCCGCTTGCGCTGCCCGTCCGGCAGCGCGCGGATGCTGAACAGGAGTTCCGCGACGGTGACGCTGGAGAGATACAGGGTTTCGGCGGCCTGCTCGTCCAGCCAGTCGCGCACGGCAGGAGCCGGTTCCGGCTTCATCGCCTCAGAGACGACATTGATATCCAGAACGATCATTCAAAGCTCATAGGCACAGCAGGCGTCCAGTCGCGGCCCTGTTCCAGCGCCTCGAAATCTGCATTGGTCAAGCCTGCCTCCGGCTCAGCGCCGCCATGGCGGAACCGATGCGCAGGCGGTTGGCGGGACGCACCGCCTCCTCCAAAATGTCCCGCATTTCGGCTTCGGTGCTACGGTCATGGTGGGCCGCGCGCACCTTGAGGGCGCGGTGCGCCTCATTGGACAGGTTGCGAATGGTGACGGCAGGCATCTGATGGCGTCTCCAGCTAGTTGATAGCGACGCGATCAACACAGTAAGACTGATATCATCCAGCAAGATGCGGCAACTTCAAAAGGCGCGGTTTCTCTATCTGGCGGGCGGGCCGATGTTCGCCACCAGCCGCATCAGCACCGACGCGCCGGTCTGGTTTATCCGCAGAGGCAGCGCGTCAGCGCGTATCGCGAGCCAAGCCGCCGATCCGCAGCTTTCCTATTCCGCTGCTGCCTAAGCGCGAGGCGTTCCGTTACCTGGAGAAGGACCGTAGCGGCGAACGGTTCTGGCAAAAATTCCTGCGCGAGCCGCATGACTCGAAGCGGGTCGTGGTGATCGTCCCGAGCACCCCACTTTCGGCATATCGGACTGTCCTGCCCGGCCGGATGATCCAATCGATCCAGGCCTTGAGTGCCGATGGAACGCCGAAGTTCCACATCGGCGTCGCGATCACCAGAAGATCGGAGGCCAACAGCTCGTCAGTCAATGTGTCGGACACAGGCATCACCCTCGAGCCTGTGCCGTCAGGGCATTCCAGGCCGCAAGCGAGTCCATGCAATCCCGCCAATGCGCGATCTTGCGGTTTGCGATCCTAACAATCGAGCAGAACCGGTTGTCATATTGGGTGCCGCTCGACAGAATGGTCCCGTGCACTTCGTATTCGATGACGACGACGGTGCCGTCGTCTGTCTTGTGAACGACCAACTTGTCGGCAGATCGTAGGGCGATGGCATCGACATAACTCCTGAACGCAGCCATCAGATCAGCGCGTCCGACGATGATGCGCGGCCAGCCAGGCACGTCGTAGAGAACCTCATAAATGGTCTTCTCGGTGATGATGTCGAAGAAATGCTCGCCCTCGAGGAGATCGCCGAGCGCTTGCCGCACCAGATCGAAATAGGGAGCGGCAGGTTGATAAGCGGCATATTCAGCATTTGGCATGGGACGCTCTCTGTTGTTTGCGCGGTTGCTGACTGAATGAGAGCTACATATATCCGGAAGCTTTGTCTCCAGAAGAACGCACTTTTAAATCAGTCGCTTACGCCAAGGTAAGCTATGGGGGCATCGAACAAAATCAGGCCATTGGACCCGGCCGCGATCTGCAGGAGTTCGGACCCGCAGGCCGTACGGGAACTGCTGACGAAGATCGGCGACAAGTGGACGATCTTCGTTGTGCTCTCGCTCGACCTTCTCGGCGGCCGTGCCGGGTTTTCCGAGCTCGAACGCGCGGTTCCGGGGATTTCACAACGCATGCTTTCGTCCACGCTGAAAAATCTCGAACGTGACGGGATGGTTCTCCGGGAAGTGTTCCCCGAAGTACCGCCTCGCGTGGAATACGCAATGACGGATCTGGGAAAAAGTCTGCTGCATCCGACGCAGGGCCTCGTCGACTGGGCCAAGATGAACTGGGAACAGGTTCGCGAGGCGCAATCGCGATACGACAAACGATAGCACCTGTCGGCGCAGTGGAAGATTTCCAGCTGCTACGGCGCGCTTGCCTGCATCAACGCCTCAAATCGTCGGCTCGCATTCGCCGAACGCGGCCGAAACGTCTCCATCACGGCCGAAAGCTACGCGATGGCCGCCAAACGCTGCAGCATATGGCAGGAATTACATTTCAATATCAAATGACTATCGCAAATTTGCAATGCTCATCTTCGTCGGGCGCTGCCCGCCAGAAGCCTTCGGACATCGACGTCAGCGACCCCAAATTTGAGGTTGGACGGCGCCGGCGCGGCGGAGCTTCGTCATCAATCTGTCGTCAGGTGGTTTGCAGAACCATGGCTCTGCAAACCATTGCCGAGTCAGATGCTCCGTTTTTTCACCCTTCGCCTGGCGCGCGCGCTGCTGACCATCGCGATCTGCGTGTCGGCCGTGTTCGTCGCGCTGCGTCTCGCCGGCGATCCGGCCGACATCATGCTGTCGATCGATACCCCGCCGGATGTGCGAGCCTATTATCGCGAGCTGTGGGGCCTCGACCGGCCCTTGAGCGAACAATATCTGCGCTATATCGCCAGCGCCGTACGCGGGGACTTCGGCCTTTCCTTCGCTGATGACCGTCCCGCCTTCGCCGCTGTGATGGAGGCACTGCCGAAGACCTTCATCCTCGGCTCATCGGCCCTGATGCTGGCGCTGGTCATCGGTCTGCCGCTGGGTGTCCTCGCCGCGCTTCGCCACAATCGCGCCGCCGACCGGCTGGCCATGGCGGTTGCGGTGTTCGGCTATGCGATCCCGGTCTTCTTCCTCGGCATTCTCCTGATCCTGCTCTTCGCGCTGAAGCTGCGTGTGTTGCCCTCGGCCGGCTCGGAAAGCCTCTGGCACCTCATCCTGCCGGCCGTGACGCTCGGCCTGCCTCTCGCTGGCCGGCTGGCGCGCTTCGCCCGCACGGCGACGCTGGAGGTGCTCGGCAAGCCTTATATCCGGGCTGCGCGCGGACGGGGCGTGGTGCCGCTCGCCGTCATCATCCGGCACGCCTTGCCGAATGCCGCCGTGCCGCTGCTGATGTTCATCGGCATCGAAATCGGCCACATCCTCGCCGGCAGTGCCGTTGTCGAGACCATCTTCGCCTGGCCCGGGATCGGGCGGCTGCTGGTCGATTCGGTTTCGACGCGGGATCTCGCCGTCGTCCAGGCCGTGATCTTCACGGTCACGGTGATCATGGTCGGCGCCAACCTTCTCGTCGACGTCGCGCACATCCTGATCGATCCGCGGCTCGGCGGCTTCTCTCGCGCCATGGGCAAGCCGGCCTGATGACCAGTCTCGATGCCTCCGCGGCCCCGGCTGGTCCTGCCCGCGTCCACAAGAACGCGATGTCGCCCGTGGTGAAGCTCTCCGCGGGCTTCCTGGTGCTCATCGTGCTCGTGGCGCTGCTGGCCGACTGGCTGGCTCCCCTGCCCTATACCGCACAGAATCTTGCCGCCCGGCTGAAGCCGCCCCTTACGGAAGCCGGCGGCACGACCTACTGGCTCGGTACCGATCAACTCGGCCGCGATATCCTGAGCCGCATGATCTTCGCCGTCCGCACCTCGATCCTGATCGCGGTGATGGGCACGCTGATCGGCGCGGTGGTCGGCACATTCCTCGGTTTCGTGGCGGCGCGTCTTCGGGGCTTCGTCGACCAGGCCATCATGATGCTGGTCGATGCGCAGGCCGCGATCCCGGCCTTGTTTCTCGCCCTGACGATGCTCGCCTTCTTCGGCAACAACATCGTCCTCTTCATCATCCTCGTCAGCATCGACGGCTGGGACCGGTACACGCGGCTCGCGCGCGGCCTCGTCGTCTCCGAGCAGGAGAGCGACTACATCAACGCTATCGAGGCCCTCGGCGCGGGGCCCTCACGTGTCGTCCTGCGCCATCTCCTGCCCAATATCGCGGCGGCCCTGGTGGTCCAGGCGACGCTGAACTTCCCAGGCACCATTCTGCTCGAAACCTCGCTCTCCTTCCTCGGGCTCGGCGTACAGCCGCCGGGCACCTCGCTCGGACTAATGCTCGGCGAAGGGCGCCGCTATCTGTTGAACGCCTGGTGGATCGCGGTTTTCCCGGGGCTCGCGATCTTCCTTACCACGCTCTCCATGAGCCTGTTCGGCGATTGGCTGCGCGACCGCTTCGACCCGACGAGCGAACGGCACTGACAATGATGACCATGCCAAATCCGGAAACCATCGGCCCGCTCGCCATCGCCCATCGCGGCGGCGCCCTGCTGGCGCAGGAGAATACGGCCGAAGCCTTCCGTGCAGCGGCAGCGGCCGGCGCCGAAATGGTCGAGACGGATCTGCGGCTGACGTCCGACAACCACCTTGTCTGCCTGCACGACGCCGATCTGACGCGGATCGCGCAGGACAGCCGCCAG
>JARYGW010000216.1:0-268 GCA_033792295.1 Allobosea sp. | reverse complement strand
CATGATGACGATCGATGAAGCGATCACGGCTTCCGCTCCGCTCGGCCTGCTTCTCGACATCAAGCTGCTTGACCCAGCGGTCCTGCCACCGATCCTCGCCATCGTGAAGGCGACGGGAGCGCTGCAGCGCTGCGTGCTGGGGCTGCGCGACATCGCTCTCGTGGCGGCGGCGCGGGCGCTCTCATCGGACGTCGCACTCCTCGCCCTGACGACCGATCCCGGTGCGGCATCGGAGGCCAGGGACGCCGGAGCAAACTGGTTCCGGCTC
>JARYGW010000215.1:0-10380 GCA_033792295.1 Allobosea sp. | reverse complement strand
CAGCAGGGCCAGCTTCAGACCGGCCTTCTCTGTGAGCGGCGCCAGCCGCTCGGCGTGCTGGCGGGCGAGAATCTCGGTCGGAGCCATCAGCACCGATTGCCTTCCGGCTTCGGCGGCTGCGGCCATCGCCATCAGCGCCACCACCGTTTTGCCGGATCCCACATCACCTTGAAGAAGCCGCAGCATCCGCTCGGGCTTGGCCATGTCGGCGTGGATGTCGGCGATGGCCTTGCGCTGACCCTCCGTCAGTTCGAAGGGCAGGGCGGACTGGATCCGGAAACGCACGCCGCCATCGCCGGTGGTGGCGCGCCCGGCGATCTTCTTCTGCTGGCGGCGCACGAGCGCGAGCGCGATCTGGCTCGCCAGCAATTCATCGTAACCGATGCGGCGGCGCGCGACGGTGTCGCCTTCGGCCGCCTTGCGATCGACCGGATGGTGCAAGGCCTCGACCGCCGCATGGAAGGACGGGAAATCGCTCTTTGCGAGGAAAGCCGGGTCCTGCCATTCCGGCATCTCCGGGCAGCGCTCGGCCGCTGCCTGCACGGTCCTCATCATCATGCGCTGGCCGATGCCCTCGGTCAGCGGATAGACCGGCTCGAAGGCCGGCAGCGTCGCTGCAAGCTTGGGGTCGAGGATGCGCTCGGGATGCACCATCTGGCGCATGCCCTCCCAGAGCTCCAGCTTGCCCGAGATCAGGCGATAGGCGCCGATCGGCAGGGTCTGCGCCAGATGCCGGGAATCGGCATGGAAGAAGACGAGCGTGACGTCGCCGGTCTCGTCCTCGACGATGATGCGATAGGGCGCCTTCTTGCCGGCAGGGGCCGGGCGGTGCTCGCTGACGCGGGCGGTGAAGGTCGCGACATCGCCGATCGGCGTATCGGCGATCGAGGGGCTCGGCCGGCGGTCAACCGCGCCGGTCGGGAGCTGGAACATCAGGTCTACGACGCGCGCCGGCCTCGTCTCGTCACCGAGGAAACGGTCCAGCGCCTTGCCGAGCTTCGGCCCGACGCCGGAGAGCGTCGTGGTGGAAGCAAAGAGCGGATCGAGGATCGAGGGGCGCAAGACGTCTCAGCGATTGTCAGGAGCGCGAAGATCGCGGCGCCTTCGCCGCTGACTCCGCCGGGTTGCATCGCTATATAACCCGCACAGGCGGGCTCTGCGACGGGGCCGGCCCCGTTGTCATTGCGCCATCCCCCAGAGTTTTCTCCTCCGAGGTTCTCATGTCCGGTTCGACCCGCACCAGTGCCGATCTCGACCCGCGTCGCCGCAAGATCCTGTTCCGCGCCTGGCATCGCGGCATGCGCGAGATGGACCTGATCATGGGCCGTTTCGCGGACGAAGCCATAGGCGGCTTCAGCGATACCGAGCTCGACGAGTTCGAGCGTCTGATCGAGGTGCCGGACCGCGACTTGCTCGGCTGGATCACAGGCGAGATCGCCTTGCCGGAGAACTACGACACGGAACTGTTCCAGCGGCTGAAGGCTTTCCACCGGCATGACAAGCCGATTCATGCGTAGCCGATCCTAGGACCGTCATGGCCGGGCTTGACCGGACCATTTCGCAACCAGTGAACGCTCGTCCCGAGTTTCTCGGGTCAAGCCCGAGAACGACGCCTTCCCGATGAGCATTCCTCCTCCCAGCCAGATCGCCAAGCCGACGCTCGACCGTATCCTCGATGCGCTGAATCGCGGCGACAAGCCGACGCTCGCCGGTGTGCCGGACGGGTTCGACGCCGTCGTACTCGCCGACCTCACCCGCGCCCGCGCCAGGAAGGCGGAGGGGCCGGCGCTGCTCGTCTTCATCGCCCGCGATGGCCAGCGCCTGCAGGTGCTGGAAAACGCGCTGCAGTTCGTCGCGCCGGATCTGGAGGTGATGACCTTCCCGGCCTGGGACTGCCAGCCTTATGACCGCGTCTCTCCCGCGCCCGCCATTGTGGCACACCGGATGACGACGCTGTCGCGCTTGGCCAAGACGAAATCCGGCGACCGGCCGCGCTTGCTGCTGACGACCGTCAATGCCGTGCTCCAGCGAGTTCCCGCCTTCGGCAAGGTGGCATCGGAGAGCTTCTCCGCGGCCCCCGGCAACATGGTCGATATCGAAGAGCTTGCGCGCTGGCTCGACATCAACGGCTACCTGCGGACCTCGACCGTGCGCGAGACCGGCGAATTCGCCGTGCGTGGCGGCATCGTGGACCTCTTCCCGCCGGGCATGCCGGCGCCGATCCGACTCGATTTCTTCGGCGATGCGCTCGAATCGATCCGCACCTTCGATCCGGAGACGCAGCGCACCACCGGGCAATTACGCGGACTCGATCTCGTGCCGATGTCCGAGGCGCAGATGACGAGCGAGAGCATCCGCCGCTTCCGCCAATCCTATATCTCGACCTTCGGCACGCCCGGCCGCGATGACACGCTCTATGAAGCCGTCAGCGAAGGCCGCCGCCCGGCCGGTCTGGAGCACTGGCTGCCGTTGCTGGCCGAGAAGCTCGACACGCTCTTCACCTATCTGCCGGACGTGCCGCTGGTGCTCGACCATCAGGCCGAGGACGCGGTCGGAGAGCGCATCAGCCTGATCAAGGACTATTACGACGCTCGCAAGGTGGCGCTGGAGCAGGGCGGGGGTGGCGGCATTCCCTACAAGCCGCTGCCGCCCGAAGCGCTCTATCTCTCGCCCGCGGATTGGCGCGCGGTGGTCGATGTGTCCGGCGTCGCGAGCCTCACCCCGTTCCAGTTGCCGGACAGCGACGGCAAGCTGATCCTCGACCTCGGCGGCAAGCAGGGCCGCAGCTTCGCGGCCGAGCGCGCAGGCGAATCCGGTAGCGTCTTCGAGGCGGCAGTCGCCCATGTCCGCGCATTGGAGAAGGACGGCAAGCGCGTCATCCTCGCAGGGTGGTCTGAAGGTTCGCGCGAGCGCCTTACGCATGTGCTCGAAGACCACGGGTTGAAGAGCGTCCAGCTGACCGGCTCGCTACGCGCCGCCTTCGATCTCAAGCCCGGCACGATCGCACTCGCGGTCTGGGGTTTCGAGACCGGCTTCGAGGCCGGGCGGCTCGCGGTCATCGGCGAGCAGGACATTCTCGGCGACCGGCTCGTCCGTCCGCGCCGCAAGACCAAGCGGCCGCAGGACTTCATTGCCGAATTGTCGTCGCTGGCGCCGGGCGATCTTGTCGTCCATGTCGATCACGGCATCGGCCGCTTCATCGGCCTGCAGACGATCACGGCGGCCGGGGCGCCGCATGACTGCCTCGAAATCCATTATGCCGGCGATTCCAAGCTGTTCCTGCCGGTCGAGAATATCGAGCTTCTGTCGCGCTACGGCTCGGAGGACACGGAAGTCCAGCTCGACCGGCTCGGCGGCGGTGGCTGGCAGGCGCGCAAGGCCAAGCTCAAGCAGCGCATCCGCGAGATGGCGGGCAAGCTCATCCAGATCGCCGCGGCCCGCGCGCTCAAGGAGGCGCCGCGCCTCATCCCGCCGGCCGGCGTCTACGACGAGTTCATCGCCCGCTTTCCGTATGAGGAGACGGAAGATCAGCAGAACACCATCGACGCGGTTCTCGACGATCTCGCCGCCGGCCGGCCGATGGACCGGCTCGTCTGCGGTGATGTCGGTTTCGGCAAGACGGAGGTCGCGTTGCGCGCCGCCTTCGCCGCCGCGCTCAACGGCAAGCAGGTCGCGGTCGTCGTGCCGACGACACTGCTCGCGCGCCAGCATTACCGCAACTTCGCCGATCGCTTTGCAGGCTTGCCGGTCCATGTCGGCCAGGCCTCGCGCTTCGTCGGCAGTGCCGATCTGAAGGCGGTGAAGCAGGGCGCCAAGGACGGCACGATGGATATCGTCGTCGGCACGCATGCGCTGCTCGGCAAGGGCGTCGAGTTCAAGGATCTCGGCCTCGTCATCGTCGACGAGGAACAGCATTTCGGCGTCGCCCACAAGGAGAAGCTCAAGGAGCTGCGCGCCGAGGTGCATATGCTCACCCTCTCGGCGACGCCGATCCCGCGCACGCTCCAGCTCGCCATGACCGGCGTGCGCGAGCTTTCGATCATCGCGACCCCGCCAGTCGACCGTCTCGCGGTCCGTACTTTCGTCACGCCCTTCGACCCGCTGATCGTGCGCGAGGCGCTGCTGCGCGAGCGTTACCGCGGCGGGCGTAGCTTCTATGTCGTGCCGCGCATCGAGGACATCGCCGACGTCAAGGACTTCCTCGACAAGCAGGTGCCGGAGTGCAAGGTCGGCATCGCCCATGGCCAGATGGCGGCCGGCACGCTGGAAGACGTGATGACCGCCTTCTACGAGGGCCAGTACGACATCCTGCTCTCGACCACGATCGTCGAATCCGGCCTCGACATCCCGACCGCGAACACGCTGATCGTCCACCGCGCCGATATGTTCGGCCTCGCCCAGCTCTATCAGCTCCGTGGACGCGTCGGCCGCTCGAAGACGCGCGCCTATGCGCTCTTCACCGTGCCGGCCAACCGCAAGCTGACCGAGCAGGCCGACAAGCGGCTCAAGGTCCTGCAATCGCTCGACACACTCGGCGCCGGCTTCCAGCTCGCCAGCCACGACCTCGACATCAGAGGCGCCGGCAACCTGCTCGGCGACGAGCAGTCCGGCCATATCAAGGAAGTCGGTTACGAACTCTACCAGCAGATGCTGGAAGAGGCGGTGGCGGCGCTCAAGGCCGGCATCGAGTTCGAGACCGAGACGCAATGGTCGCCGGCGATCCAGGTCGGCGCGCCGGTCATGATCCCCGAGCACTATGTCGCCGACCTGACGCTGCGGCTGACGCTCTACAAGCGCCTCTCGACCATGGACGACGACGCGGAGCTGCAATCCTTCGGCGCCGAACTGGTCGACCGCTTCGGCCCGCTGCCGGAGGAGGTCAACCAGCTGCTGGAGATCGTCGCGATCAAGGCGCTTTGCAAGCGCGCCAATGTCGAGAAGGTCGAGGCCGGGCCGAAGGGCATCATCGTCGCCTTCCGCAACAACGAGTTCGCCAATCCGGAAGGGCTGGTGAGCTTCGTCGCCAAGCAGGGCACGCTGGCCAAGGTCCGCCCCGACATGCGCGTCGTCTTCATCGACGATTTCGCCTCGGTCGAGCAGCGCTTGAAGGCGACGCGCCGGTTGCTGACCGATCTCGCGCGGATCGCGGAACGGAAGAAGGCGGCGTGAGAATCACGCCGTCGGGCCGCCTTCCGTCGCCTGGTGATTGACGCGCGATGGGGGAACGGCCCAGAATGCAGGGGGCGGGGGATGATCCTCAACAGCAAGATAGGGCGATCATGCTGTCGATCTCAAACCGGGCTGCCCTGTGCCTGACAGGGATGGCGTTGGCGGGCTGCATGCAGTCGATGCCGACGGCCGAAAGCTTGACCAAACCGACGGTCGAGGCTTTTACCCGTCTCAGCAGTTGGACACCTTGGAAGCCGACGCCTGAGCAGGCGCCTCCTCTGGTCATCGCCAACACGCCGCCAGCGCTTCCGGTGGAGGTCGTGCCACTCGCCGCACCCGCCGAAACACCGGCAAAACCCATGCCGATGCGGCGAGTTTCCCAGAAGCACCGGCACGAAGCGGCTCCCGGATTGGCTACGGCGAACAGGAAGCCGATCCCTGCCGAGCCTGCCCCGGGCGCGGATGCGACCGCGGGTGCTGCTTCGCTACTTCCGGCCAAGATGTCCTGCCAGACGACGAACCAGCCGGGCGAGCGCGTCAGGATGGAATGCAAGCCCGTCGAATGAGAGAGGGTGCCGGAACACGTGTTCCGCCACGCAGATTGGTTCGCATGAAGAGCGTGTGAAAAGCCGAAGCCGGCCATCGCCATTACAAGCCGCTTCGTTCTTTGGGTGCTTCGTCGCAAGACGGTCATGAAGCTTGCGGTATGCCAGCCGTCATGCAGACACCTTCAGCCCCAACGCTTGATTGGCGCGGCGGCTCAGCCTCGTTACTCGTTGCTGCGAGCGCCAAAGCCCCGTTGCTCCGCCTGAACGATTTTACCGTCTCGCTCCGGGGCGAGGTGCCGGTCGTTCGTGGGATCGACCTCTCTCTCGGTCGTGGCGAGGCGCTCGGGATCGTCGGGGAATCGGGATGCGGCAAGAGCCTCACCTGGCTCGCGGCCTTGTCCCTGCTCGGGCAGGGAATGACGACGAGCGGGGAGGTGCTGCTCGACGGGCGCGACATCACCCGCTTGTCCGAACGCGACATGACCCGCATCCGTGGCGGCCGCATCGCCTTGATCTTCCAGGATCCATCCAGCGCATTGAATCCGGTGCAGCGCATCGGTACGCAACTGAAGGAAGTCCTGCGCCTGCATCGCGGCCTGAGGGGTGGGCAGGCGCAGCGGGAAGCGCTGCGCCTGCTCGATCGCGTCGGCATCGCCGATGGGCCGAGGCGCTTGCAACAATATTCGCATGAGTTTTCCGGCGGCATGAACCAGCGTGTGATGATCGCACTGGCCCTGGCTGGCGAGCCCGACGTGCTCGTCGCCGATGAGCCGACGACGGCGCTCGACGCCACCATTCAGGCCCAGATCCTCGACCTGATCCGCGATATCCGCCGCGAGACGGGCATGGCCCTGATCCTGATCTCGCACGATATCGGCGTGGTCGGCGATCTCTGCGACCGCATCGCGGTGATGTATGCCGGGCGGATCGTCGAGACGGCAGCGACACGCGATCTGCTCACACGCCCGCGCCATCCCTACACGCAGGGCCTGCTAGCGGCCTTGCCGGTGTTGGAGGGGCCGCGCCGCCGGCTGACGCCGATTCCGGGCACCGTTCCGGCGCCTGCGGCCATTTCTGCGGGCTGCGCCTTCGCTCCGCGTTGCCCCGCTGCGGCGGAGCAATGCGGCCGGGAGCTGCCGGGGCTCGTCCTCGCAGCGCAGGACCAGCGTGCCGCTTGCCTGCGACTCGGCGAGTTGCCGCTGCCCGGAAGCGGTTCGATCGATGCCGCTCCGGCGCTCCGCCAGATGGAGGTGCCGGCATGACGCCACTTCTCGAGGTTCGTGATCTTGCCCGCGAATATCCTGTCTCGACGACGGGCGGTGTTCGCAGGATCCTGCATGCGGTCGACGGGGTGAACTTTTCGCTGGAGCGTGGCCGAACGCTCGGCATCGTCGGAGAATCGGGCTGCGGCAAGTCCACCACCGCCAAGCTGACGCTCGGCCTGCTGCCGGCGACGCGCGGGCAGATCTCCTTCGAGGGCGCTCCGGTGACGGCTTTGCGCGACCGCCACTGGCGCACATTGCGCCGGCGCATGCAGATGGCCCACCAGGACCCGCTCGCCGCACTCGACCGTCGCCTGCCGGTGGGACCGCAGGTCGTCGAGCCTCTCGCCATTCATCGGCTGGAAGACAACGAGACTATGCGCCGGCAAAAGGCGCTCGCGCTGTTCGAGGCGGTAGGGCTCAGGCCCGACCTGTTCGAACGCTATCCGCATGAATTGTCCGGCGGACAGCGCCAGCGCGTCGTGCTCGCCCGGGCGCTGGTGCTCGACCCCGTACTGCTGGTCTGCGACGAGCCGATCTCGGCGCTCGACGTCTCCGTCGCGGCGCAGGTGATCAACCTGATGCAGGACCTGCAGGCCCGCTTCGGCATGGCCTATCTCTTCATCAGCCACGACCTCAAGGTGGTGCGTCAGATCGCCGACGAGGTGGCCGTGATGTATCTCGGCCGCATTGTCGAACAGGGGCCGCCGGATGCGCTCTTCCATGCTCCGGCCCATCCCTATACCGAAGCTCTGGTCTCGGCCGTGCCGACGCCGTTGCGCGGCACGCAGGGGCGCATCATCCTGAAGGGCGACCCGCCGAATCCCGTCGATCGGCCGCAAGGCTGCGCCTTCCATCCCCGCTGCCCGCGCGCGGTTGCCCGCTGCCGGGAGGAGGTGCCGGCGCTCAAGGCCGCGACCGATGGCCGCCTCGTCGCCTGCCATCTGGCCTCCGCCGCACCCGCGGCGGCCGCTGCCTGACCGATCGCCCTTGCCTGTATCGGAGACGAGATGAACCGCCCTGACCAGCAGACCGCAGACCGCATCGTCATCGCCGTTTTCGACGGTCTGCGACCGGATCTCGTCACCCCAGAACTGACGCCGAACATCATGCGGCTTGCCGCACGCGGAACCTGGTTCCGTCAGGCGCGCAGCGTCTTCCCCTCGGTGACGCGCGTGGCGACGAGTTCCATCGCGGCAGGGGCGCCCCCGATCGTTCATGGCATCGTCGGCAACGCCTTCTATCATCGCGATGCCATTCCCGATCGGATGTTCGACACCAGCGATGCGGCCATGATCCGTCGCGTCGAGGAGCATCATGACGGACGCCTGCTCGCCGCCGATACCTTCGGCGACGTGCTCGCACGCGCCGGCAAGCGGCTCGCCGTCGTCCATACGGGCTCGGCCGGCTCGGCGCATTTCATCAATCCCCGTGCCCGCGCCAACGGCCACTGGACCTTCTCCATGCACGGTGCCGGCGCGACGCAGACGCCGGAGGCGGTCGAGCAGGCGATCGCCCGCCTCGGCCCGCTGCCGGAGCGCGAATTGCCCCGGCTGCAGGAGCTTGCCTATGGCGGGCGCGTGATGACCGAGATCGTGCTGCCGGAACTCCGGCCGGATGTCGCCCTGATCTGGTTCAACGAACCGGACACCACCTTTCACTATCGGGGCCTGGGGTCGCCGGAGGCGATGGCCGGCCTGCGAGAGGCGGACAAGGCTTTCGGGACCATTCTCGACTGGGTCGAGGCGCAGCCGGACGCAGAGCGCATCACGGTCATCGCCGCCTCCGACCATGGCCAGATCTCGACGAGTTCGATCGAGACGCTCTTCGACGCGGCGAGGGAGAGCGGCTTCGATCTCAGCGCAGCCAAGGCGATCGATGGCGCGAGCCTTGTCGCCACCGGCGGCATCAGCGGCGAGATTCGCCTGCGGGCGGGCGAGCGCGGCGAGATCCAGCGCGTCGCCGACTGGCTGATGCGGCAGCCCGCCATCGGTCATGTCTTCTCGCGCGACCGCAACGGCGTCGAGGGCGAGATCGCTGGCACGCTCTCGCTCGGGCTGATGGGGACAGGCCATGCCGAGCGCCAGCCCGATGTGATGTTCATCCTCAAATCGAGTCTCGATCAGGACCGGTACGGCTTGCCCGGCCTCGGGGCGATGACGCCTGGTGACGTGCCGCTCGGTGGCGGCATGCATGGCGGCATCAATCCGCACGAGCTGAATACCGTGCTGATCCTTGGGGGCCGCGAATCCGGAGCCATGTCGCAGGAGCCCGCCGGCATCATCGATATCGGCCCCACCGTGCTCGGTCTGCTCGGGCTTGCTCCGGCGGCAAGCATGGTCGGCCGCAATCTCGCGCAGCCGGCGCGGAAGGAGGCCCGTATCACGCGTCATTCGGCGGGAGCTGGCGTTTTCGCCCAGCATGTCGATGTCGTGGAACAGGATGGCCGCCGGTTCATTCTCGGCGGCGGGCAGTAACTCTCGCGCTAGGCATCGGACCGAAAGTGGAATCCACTTCTCGGAAAAATCCGATGCACCAGCAATGAGATAGAGCATCGTTACCGCGTCCGAAAGGACGCGCGATGATCTATCGTCGAACAAGATAAGGGCGGCCCACCGGCCGCCCTTTGGATGTCCGGAACCCGCTCTGTCTCTCAGGCCTTGGCGAAGCTGAGATTGTCCGGGCGCAGATCCATGAAATAGAAGGTCGTCGGCCGCCAGCCGATCGACTTCTTGATCGCGTAGGCCTCGCTCGGCTGGTACAGGATCGTCGCCGGGGCTTCGTCCTCCCAGATGTCGAGCATCTCGGTGAACAGCGCCTTGCGCTTGGCAGGGTCGACTTCGGCCTCCAGCGCGGTACCGGCTTTGTTGAAGATCTGCGCCGAGGTCCAGAATTTCGAGACCTGGATCTCGCCGGCCGGTCCCCAGGCCACCCAGATCGAACCCAGCGGGTCGGGCAGGCGGGTCGAGTTCGACCAGTTGAAGATCTGTACGCCGGGCCCGCGCAGCTGCGCCGAGTTCTCGACGACCTGCAGCGAGGCGTTGATGCCGACCGCCTTCCACTGCTCGATCAGGATCTGCGCGGCTTCCAGGGCGTTGGTGTAATAATTGGCCTGGGTGCGGTAGACGACCGGCTCGCCCTTGTAGCCGGCTTCCTTGAGTAGCGCCTTCGCCTTCTCGGGATCGTAGGGCAGCTTGCGCCCTTCGACGAACATCTGGCCGTATTCCGGGAAGTTGTGGCTCGCCGGCACCTGGGCCGTGCCCTGCCAGAGCGAGTCGACCAACTTCTGGCGGTCGATCGCATAACAGAGCGCCTGGCGGATGCGCTTGTCGGCGAGGATCTTGTCCTGCTCGTTGAAGGCGAGCACATGGACATTGGCCAGCACGACCGAACGGACGTCG
>JARYGW010000214.1:0-10384 GCA_033792295.1 Allobosea sp. | reverse complement strand
CGGCAACATCATCATGATCCCCTTCGGCATCGTCATGATCCGGCTGGCGAGCAAGGTCGTCGGCGCGCCGCGCTCGGCGGTGATGCCGGTGATCATGATCTTCTGCGCGGTCGGCGCCTTCGCCACGGCGGGCAACAACCTGTTCGCGGTCTGGTGCGTCGCGATCTTCGGCCTGATCGGCTTCGTGATGGAGAAGAACGGCTATCCGGTCGCGGCGATGGTGCTCGGCATCGTCATGGGCACGATGGTCGAGCAGAGCTTCGTGACCTCGCTGATCAAGTCCGACGGCTCGGTGC
This sequence comes from Allobosea sp., assembly GCA_033792295.1. GTDB lineage: Bacteria > Pseudomonadota > Alphaproteobacteria > Rhizobiales > Beijerinckiaceae > Allobosea. Next base: position 10,088 of record JARYGW010000214.1, on the reverse strand, counting down.
TGCCCTTCTTCGAGCGGCCGGTCTCGTCCGTGCTGGCGGCGATGACCTTCGCGGCGCTGCTCTGGCCGGTGTTCTCCTGGACACGCGACCGGATCAAGGGGCGCAGGGCGGTGGCGGCCTAGGGGTGACATGATGCGCCAACAGCCGACCTTGAACAGCTGCCCGATAGCGGACCTTGACTACCGGATATCAGCCCCTCGACGAGAGAGAGCGGCTCACCGCTTTTGCCCGAGTCCAGACAGCGGCGATGTCGATGCCACCGAAAAGGACAACGCCGACCGCTACCAGAAGGCTGACGGTTTCAAGAGACGCACCGAACCAGGTGCTGACATAGTGAAGTCCGAGAGCCAAAGCATGTTCGGTGCTGGCGCATGGCAGCCCCCGGTTCACGTGATCGAGCGGGCACGGCCCGTTCGTTCGCGAAGGCGAGTTGCGGATCGTTCAGCCGCTCCCCACCTGTTGGCGCCTTACCTCAGCCGCGCAACGCTTCTCAGGTCTTCGGCCGTAGTCGAGGGAAAGCCGAAGAATTCGAGATAGGCGGGAATCTGCTCGAACAACATGTCCTTGCCGACCTGCACCGCGCAGCCGCGCCCGCACGCTGCGGCCAGGAAGGGCGTGATCTCCTCGGCCATCACCACCTCGCCGACGAAGGTCGCGGGATCAAGGCGCGTGATCTCCAGGGGCAGCGGGTCGCCCGGCTTCATGCCAAGCGGCGTGGCATTGACAACGATGTCGAAACCGGCGGGATCGTTCGAGCCCACGGAAAGCGCGAGCGCCGGATAGTAGCGAACGAGCCGCGCGCCGAGCGCCTCGGCGGCAGGCCCGTTGATATCATAGAGCCCCAGCGCGCTGACTCCGGCCTTGGCCAGCGAGGCCGCAATGGCAGAGCCGACGCCGCCGGTACCCAGCACCAGAGCCCGCTTGCCGGCGATCTCGCGCCCCTTGCGCAGCACGCCCCGCACGAAGCCCTCGCCGTCGAACATCTCTCCCGTCAGGCGCCCATCCGGTTCACGACGCACCGCATTGCATGCACCGGCTATGGCCGCCGTCGGCAGTAGATCGTCGACGAGGCCGACCGTCGTGACCTTGTGCGGCATGGTCACCAGCGCGCCGTGAGCGTTCGAAAGCCGGAAGACCAATCTCAGGAAATCCGGATAATCCTCAGGCCGGCAGCCCATCGGCACCACCACGGCGTCGATGCCCTCACGCTCGAAATAGGGATTGTAGATCATCGGCGCCTTGAAGCTCTCGGTCGGATAGCCGAGATGGGCGATGAGCCGCGTCGTGCCGGTGATCATGCCGCGCTCGCCGATGCAGCCGACAGGAAGACGGTCTCGCCCGAGCGGGCCGCGCGCTTGACGGCGTCGATCACGGCCAGCGTCGCGAGCCCCTCGCGACCTGAAGCGATGGGCGTGGCCCCATCGCGAACGACCTCGCAGAAATGCCGGATCTGCCGCGCCAGCGGGTCTTCCGGAACGAAGGGGACGCGCTCGCGCACGAGCGGTTCCCACCAGCTCCGCTTGTCACGATTCGACCAGATTTCGAGCTGCGGGATCGTCAGCGAACCATGCGTGCCGCCGATCTGGTAGCAGGACTGGTCCTGCTGAGGGTAGGCCGGGTTCTCGCCGGTCGTCAGCTCCCAGCTCCAGGGCGCGACGATCGTGTCGGAGACGTTGACGGTGCCGAGCACGCCGCTGGCGAAGCGCAGCAGGATCGCTGCCGTCTCCTCCGCGGCATGGCCTCTGACGGCGTTCCCGCTCAGCGCCTGGACCGAGACGACCTCGCCGCAGAGATAGCGGAAGAGATCGACATCATGGATCAGGTTGAGCAGGATCGGGCCTGCGCTCTCCTGCCGGCGCCAGTCGACCTCGAAATAGTCATCCGGCTTCATCAGCCAGAAATGGCCATGGATAGCCTGCACGCGGCCAAGCCGGCCGCTATCGACGATCTCCTTGGCCTTGGCGATCATTGGGTTGTAGCGGCGGTGATGGCCCGTGAGCAGCGGCACCCCTGCCCGCTCGGCAGCCTCGACGAGGCGAGCCGCGCCGGCAAGATCGTCCGCCAGCGGTTTCTCGACGATAACGGGGATGCCGGCCTCGATCGCCTCGAGCCCGTTCGCGACATGGAGCTGGTTCGGCGTCGCAATGATGACGCCCTCGGGCCGGTCCTTGGCAACCATCTCGGCGAAGCCGCGATACCAGCGCGTTCCCAGGCGCTGTGCCAGCTCGCGCCCGACATCGGACGGATCGACGATGGCCGAGAGCACGGCGCCCGGCTCGCGCGCGACATGCTCGGCGTGGCGCTTGCCGATCAGGCCGGCGCCGACGACCGCAAGTTTGACCGGTGCCATGTTCAGCTCCGCTGCAATCCGTGCTTCTCCGCCGTCACTTCGAAGCGTCGTCGATGAGCTTAGCGATGCGCCTCAGCCCGAGCTGGTAGCCTTGCGTGCCGAAACCGGCGATGACGCCGTCCGAACGCAGCGAGACATAGGAGTGATGCCGGAAGGCCTCGCGCTTATGCACCTGCGAGATGTGGCACTCGATCACTGGCCCTTCGAAGGTGTTGAGCGCGTCGAGCAACGCCACCGAGGTATGGGTGAAGGCGGCCGGGTTGATGACGATGCCGGCGCCGTCCTCGCGTGCCTCATGAATCCAGTCGATCAGCTCGTATTCGCGATTGGACTGGTGGAAGCGCAACTCCAGCTTCAGCTCCTGCGCCAGCTTGCGGCAGTCGCGCTCGACATCGGCCAGGGTCTCGTGGCCGTAGATATGCGGCTGGCGCTTGCCGAGCAGGTTGAGGTTCGGGCCGTTGAGGACATAGACGAGACGGGACATCGATCGCATTCCATTGTGGGAGCCCTGGCTTTGCCGGGCTGCCGTTTCAGTGCTTCTGCAGGATTTCGCCGAGGAATTTCCGCGTCCGCTCATGGCGCGGGTTGCGGAAGAACTCCTCGGGCGGCGCCTCCTCGACGATCGCGCCGCTTGCCATGAAGATGACCCGATCGGCCACTTGCCGCGCGAAGCCCATCTCATGTGTGACGCAGATCATGGTCATGCCTTCTTCGGCGAGCCCGATCATGGTGTCGAGCACTTCCTTGACCATTTCGGGGTCGAGCGCCGAGGTTGGCTCGTCGAACAACATCACCTTCGGCTTCATGCAGAGCGCCCGCGCAATAGCGACGCGTTGCTGCTGGCCGCCCGAGAGCTGAGCCGGATATTTCCCGGCCTGCTCGAGGATCTTGACCCGTTCCAGCAGCTTGCGTGCCGTCGTCTCAGCCTCGGCCTTGCCGACGCCGAGCGAACGCATAGGCGCCAGCATGCAGTTCTGCAGCACGGTCATATGCGGGAACAGGTTGAAGTGCTGGAAGACCATGCCGACCTCGCGCCGCACCGCGTCGATCGTCTTCGCATCGTCGCCGAGCCTGGTGCCGCCGACGCGGATCTCGCCCTTCTGGTAGGTCTCCAGATGATTGATGCAGCGGATCAGCGTCGACTTGCCCGAGCCCGACGGCCCGCAAAGCACGATCTTCTCTCCTTTGCGGACCGCAAGGTTGATGTCGGTCAGGGCCTGGAAATCACCATACCATTTCTCGACATGGGTCATGGCGATCATGGCGTCGGCGCGCGGGGCGCCCTCGGCTGCTGGCTGGTTCACGGCCCTGATTCCCGTTTCCTGTCGATCAGCTCGCGGTGAAGGGGATGCCTTCGAGGCTGTCCGGGAACTTGTGAACCGGCACCTTCATCCACTTGTCGTAGACCTTCTGCAGCTCGCCATTGGCCTTGATCTTGTCGATGAAGCTGTTGATCGCCGCGTTGATCTCCTTCTCGCCGAGCCGGGTGCAGGCGCCGTTGTAGAGATTCTGGAATTCGAGCTTGTTCTCGAACTCGCCGGGGCGGCCCTGCTCGACGCGCTGCATGTAGAAGATGTTGCCGCCGAGCGCCTGGACCTGGCCGGAAACCAGGGCCTGGATCGAAGGCGCGTCGCCGTCATAGCGGCGGATCACCGTGCCGGAGGGAGCGTTCTTCGTCACCTGCGTGTCCTGGGCCGCGCCCTTGGCGACGCCGATCGTATACTTCGCCATATCCTCGTTGCTGGTGACCTTGTCCTTCTTCGGGGCGATCAGCACGATGGTGTTGGCGACATAGGGCTTGGAGAACTGCACGGCCTTGGCGCGCTCCGGCAGCATCGCCATGGTGGCGAAGAGAACGTCGACGCGGCCGGTGGTCAGCGCCGGAATGCGGTTGTTAACCTCCAGCGGCACGAACTCGACCTCGACACCGAGTTCCTTGGCGAAGAGCGTGGCGATGTCGGCATCGAGCCCATCCTGCTTGCCGGCGCTGGTGACGAAGCCCCAGGGCGGGTTGTCGCCCTGGATGCCGACCACGATCTTGCCCTTGGCCTTGATCTCGGCCGGCGTGATCGCCTGGGCCGCGCTGCCGAGCAGAGCCGGCAGCGCGAGCGCGGCAGCACCGGCGGCGAGGATGCTCCTGCGGGTCGTCTTGGTCATGTTTCTCTCCCTCTGTCATGCCCTGCTCGGGCTTCTGCGATGAACTTGGTCTTGGGCCTCAGCGCGAGGCGATGGCCATGCGCCGTTCCAGATGCGCCCCATAGAGCGAAAGCGGCCAGCAGATCAGGAAATAGAGGATGCCGACGATCCCGAAGACAAGCAGCGGCTTGAAGATCTGGTTCGAGACGATGTTGCCGGCCCGCGTCAGCTCGGTGAAGCCGACGATGGCGGCAAGCGACGTGCCCTTGATGAGCTGAACGAGGAAGCCGATCGTCGCCGGCAGCGAGATGCGGATCGCCTGCGGCAGGACGACGTCCTTCATCCGCGAGACATAATGCAGGCTGAGCGCCTTCGCCGCCTCGGTCTGTCCGCGCGGCACGGCCTCGATCGAGCCGCGCCAGATCTCGCCGAGATAGGCGCTGGCATGCAGCGTGAAGCCGATCGCCACTGCGATCCAGGCGTCGAGCTTCAAGCCGATCAGGGCGAGCCCGTAATACACCACGAAGAGCTGCATCAGCAGCGGCGTGCCCTGGAACAGTGCGATATAGCCCGACGAGCCGCGCTCGAACGGCCCGATGCCCGAGGTGCGCAGCAGCGCGACCGCCAGCCCGAAGACGCCGCCGCCGATGAAGCCGACGATCGAAAGCAGCACGGTCCATTTCAGACCGGTCAGCAGGAAGAGGAATTCGGCCTCGCCCATGGTCCCCTCCTCACTTCACCGGATAGCTGAAGTAGCGCTGCGAAATCACTGCGAAGAAACGCATCATCATCCAGGAAATGACGAGGTAGAATAGCGTGATCGTTCCGTAGACTTCGAAGGAGCGGAAGCTGGTCGTTTCGATCTGCTGCGCCACGGAGGTGAGCTCATAAGCGGAAATCGCGGAGCAGTCAGCAGCACGAACTGGCTCGTCAGCGACGGGAAGATCGCGCGCAGCGCCGGCTTCAGCACGATCAGCCGGAAGACCTGCGCCTTGTGCAGCCCGAGCGCCAGTCCCGCCTCGATCTGTCCCTTGCTGATCGACTGAACGCCGCCGCGGATGATCTCGATGGCGTAGGCGCCGCCATTGATGCCGAGCGCGATGATCGCGGTCGGCGTCGGATCGAGCCGGACGCCCGCCAGCGGCAGCGCGAAATAGATGAAGAAGATCTGCACCAGGAAGGGCGTGTTCCGGACCAGCTCGACGAAGGCCTTCACCAGGAAGCGCACCAGAGCAAACCGGGAATCGCGCAGGATCACGCCGCCGATGCCGATCACGATGGCAAGCGCCATGCCCCCCAGCGCAAGCCAGAAGGTTCCGAGGCACGCCAGCAGCAAATCCGGCAACCCCTCGATCACCGGCGTGAAATCGAGCTTGTAATTCATTCTCTCTCCCTGGGCGGCCGACCTTCTATCGGGTCGATCCGGAGCCTTCCCTCGATGGGGCCTCTTGGCGGGCCCTGTGTGTCGACAGCTTGCGTCGCTGCGACACGATGATAAATGTACTGATTAGTTCAATCGGTCAAGCGCAATGTACCGCCCTGTCCATTTCACGGCGACGGCCCCTGCTGACCGGTGGCAAGTCGTAAGCGAGGCATCGTGACGAAGCCGGCCGAAATGCCCCCCGGCAAACGCCGTCAGGCATCCTGGACCCAGGACCCTGAAGGCGTACGCCGCAACATTCTCGAAGTGGCGCGTGAGGAGTTCGTCGAGAACGGGCTGAGCGGTGCTCGCGTTGACGACATCGCGGCCAAGACCGCGACCAGCAAGCGCATGATCTACTACTACTTCGGGGACAAGGAGGGTCTTTACCGCGCCGTCCTCGAAGGCATGTACGACCGCATCCGTAGCTTCGAGCGCAGCCTCGACCTCGACGCCCTGCCTCCCGAAGAAGCGATGTCGAAGCTGGCGGAAGCCACCTTCGACTATCACATCGAAAATCCCGACTTCGTGCGCATGGTTATGGTCGAGAATGTGCATCACGCCCGGCATCTCAAGGCCTCCCGCACCATTGCCCGCCTCAACAGTTCGGTCGTCGATGTCACCCGCGGCATCTACGAGCGCGGCGTCGCGGCGGGATTGTTTCGGTCAGGACTCGAGCCGCTCGACATCTCGCTGACGATCAGCGCGCTCAGCATCTACAATGTTTCACACCGGGCGACGGTCGGACAGGTCTTCGATTACGACATGTGCACGCCGGACGCCCTCGCGCGCCGCCGCAGCATGACCGTGGCAGCCGTGCTGGGCATGCTGCGGCGCTAGATCACCGCGTCTGTCGGCCCCTCATTTCCGCTCGACGAGGCCAGCCATGGCCTGGATCGCGATCTCATAGCCAGCCGCCCCCAGCCCGGCGATGACGGCCGTCACGGCGCGGGAAACCAGCGAATTGTGGTAGATCGCCTCGCGCGTGTGGATGTTGGAAATGTGCAGCTCGATCTTGGGGCCGTCGAACATCTTCAGGGAATCGAGCAGCGCGACCGAGGTGAAACTGTAGCCGGCCGGATTGATGATGATGCCACAGGCCTCCTGCCGGGCCTGGTGCACGCTCTCGACCAGCTCGCCCTCGAAATTCGTCTGGCGGAAATCGACTTCGTGGCCGAGCGAGCGCGCCTTCTCCTCGCAGCGTGCCTTGATCTCGGCCAGCGTCGTCGTGCCATAGATCGCCGGCTCGCGTTGGCCGAGAAGGTTCAGGTTCGGGCCGTTCAGGACAAAAATGCGCTTGCTCAACTCACTCTCCAATAAACAGGCTGCCGGCGGCTCGGCCCGATCGTGGACCTAAAGTATCGGGCTGAATATCGCATTCAGTCCGATACTCTAGGCTTTTTATTTTGCATCGGCTTTTTCCGAAAGCCGCGCTCAACTTCTCGGGCCGATGCTCTAGCCGCCCAGCTTGACCAGCCACGGGGATGCCTCTCGGTCAGAGGCTCAGGCCGCGGCGGTTCTTCCGCCGAGATAGGCGGCGCGGATTTCCTCGTTCGACCAGAGCTGATCGGGGGTCCCGGACAGCACGAGCTTGCCGGTCTCGAGAACATAGCCGCGATCCGCGACGGAGAGGCCCATCCGGGCGTTTTGTTCGACGAGAAGCACGGTGGTCCCGCGCCGGCGGATCTCGGCGATGATAGCGAAGACCGCCTGGACGATGACCGGCGCAAGCCCGAGCGAAGGCTCGTCGAGCAGCAGGATGCGCGGTTTCGCCATCAGTCCGCGCGCGACGGCGACCATCTGCTGCTGGCCTCCCGAGAGCGTCCAGCCGAGCGCGTTGGCGAAGCGGCGGATATCGGGGAAGAGGTCGAACATCTCGTCCGCTTCCCGCTTGATCTGCGCGGTCTTCAGCCCGCTCCGGTTGGAAGCGCCCAGCATGATGTTCTCGCGCACGCTCAGCCCCGGAAAGACGTGGCGCCCCTCCGGCACATGGGCGATGCCGCGACGGACGATCTCCTCGGGCCGCAGGCCGACGATAGACTGCCCCCCGAAGAGGATGTCGCCCGAGGCCGGCTTCACCAGCCCGGAGATGGCGCGCAGCGTTGTCGACTTGCCGGCCCCGTTCGAGCCGAGCAGGGTGACGACCTCGCCCGCCTCGACGACGAGCGAGATGCCGTCGACGGCCTCGACCTCGCCATAGCGGACGACGACGGATTTGAGTTCAAGCAGGGACATCGGGCGCCGTTCCCAGATAAGCCGCGATCACGTCGGGATGCTTCAGCACATCGGCTGAGTACCCATCGGCGATGCGGCGGCCGAAGTTCAGCACGGTGATGTGCTGGGCGACTTCGCTCACCAGCGTCATGTCGTGGTCGATGATAAGGATGGTGAGGCCGCGGGCCGAGATGCGCTTGAGCAGGTTGCGCAGCTCGACTTTCTCCGAGGAGTTGAGGCCTGCCCCCGGCTCGTCGAGCAGGAGCAGGACCGGATCGCCGGCAAGCGCACGCGCAATCTCGACCGCCCGCTGGTGGCCGTAGGAGAAGCTCGCCACCACTTCGTCGGCGCGATCTTCCAGTTCGACGAAGGCCAGCGCCGCCCGGGCGCGAGCCGTGAGCTCGGCGGAATCGGTTCCCACCGGGCTGCCTGGCCGCTCCGCACCGACCATCACATTCTCCAGCGCCGTCATCGAGCGCCAGAGCCGGATGTTCTGGAAGGTGCGGCCAAGCCCGGCCTCGGTGCGGGCATGCGGCGGCAGGTTGGTGACGTCTCGCCCGTTGAGCACGATGCTGCCCGCCGTCGCCTTGTAGAGGCCGGAGAGGACGTTCAGCGTCGTGGTCTTGCCCGAGCCGTTCGGGCCGATCAGCGCATGCACGCCGCCGCGCCTGACGGTCAGGTCGACCTCGTCGACCGCCTTCAGCCCGCCGAAATGCTTGGAAAGACCGCGCACTTCGAGAACCGTGTCGGTGTCCTGCCCGCCTCCCGAGAGCTGGAGCGTCTCGCCGGAACGCGTCGGCAGGACGGCGCGCTTGAAGCGGTCGAGCCGCCCGCGCAGGAAGCCCCAGATGCCGTCCGGCATGAACACCACGATCAGGATCACCGCCGCGCCGTAGATGGCGAGGTAAAGGCCCGGGATGCTCTTGAGGAAGCGCAGCCACTCCGGGATCAGGATCAAGAGCCCCGTCCCGATCACGGCGCCGATCGGCGACGCGACACCACCGAGCAGCACCATGGTGAGGAAGACCACCGATTCCGCAAAGGAGAACTGGTCCGGGCTGACATAGGAGAAGCCGCCGGCGAAGAGGCCGCCACCAATGCCGCCGAGGATCGCGGAAAGCGCGAAGGCGATCACCTTGGTCCGGTAGACGTCGATGCCGGCGACACCGGCCGCGAGCTCGTTATCCCGCACCGCCCGCATCGCCCGCCCCAGGCGTGAATCGCGCAGCCGCCAAACCAGGAAGGCGAGGCCGGCGAGCACCGCGATACAAAAGGCGAGATAGGTCGAGCCATCGGCCAGGAAGCCCGGGCGCGGGATGGCGCGGACACCGTCAGGCCCCTTGGTGACGGGGATCCAGTTGATCAGGACGAGCGTGACAATCTGCTGGAAAGAGATCGTCACCATGGCGAGGTAATGCCCGCCGAGGCGAAGCGTCGAAGCGCCGAGCAATGCGCCGAAGCCGGCAGCGATGCCGGTCCCGATCAGCAGGCAGGCCCAGAAATTCAGCCCGTGCTCGGTCTGGCCGATACCAACCGCATAGGCGCCGAGGCCGAAGAAGGCAGCCTGGGCGAGGTTGATCTGCCCGCAGAGCCCGAGCACGACCGTCAGCCCCAGCACCGCGATGGCGTAGGTCGTCGCCTGCAGCGAGATGTTGAGCACATAACCGGTCTTGGGCACAACGATGGCGACGGTCATCGCCGCCAGGACGAGCAGGACATAGGCCGGGATACCCCAGCGCAAACGGGGCCGGATGTCTCCGGTGGAGGCGGTGGTTTCGCTGGTGCTCATGCTTTTTCCGCCACGCGCTCGCCAAAGATGCCCTGCGGCCGGAAGATCAGGAAGGCGATCAGCACCAGGAAGGCGAAGCCGTCCTTATAGGGAACGGAGATATAGGCTGCGCCGAAGGTCTCGATGACGCCGAGCGCGAGCCCGCCGATGATCGCCCCTGTCACGTCACCGAAGCCACC
>JARYGW010000213.1:0-10426 GCA_033792295.1 Allobosea sp. | reverse complement strand
CTGCGATCGGACTTCGTGCGCGTGGTCTTCCTCGACGTCGGCCCAAGCTCGTTCGACGGGTTGCGTCAGGCGATGGACGATTTGACCGAGGAGGCTCACGCTTGGCTCTTCGATGGCCAGGGCTATGCGGGCGAGGCCACGCTGTCGATCACGGCTGACATGCGTTACCGCGGCCAGTCCTACGAGATTGAGGCACCCCTGGAGCGGTCCTGGATCGTCGATGGTGATCATGCCGCCATCGCCGCAGCGTTCCATAAGCGTCATGCTGAAATCTACGATCACTCGGACGACGCGGCAGATGTGCAGATCGTTGCGCTCCGCGTGGTCATCGCGGGCGTTACGCCCAAGCCTCAGTTCGCGGAACAGAGCATGACGTCGAAGCAGGCGTCGCCCAAAAAGCGCGTCCCGATCGTCCATCAAGGCTTCACCATCGAGGCCGGACTATTCGATCGAAACGATTTGTCTCCCGGCTCGTCCTTCGCTGGCCCGGCAGTGATTTTGCAGGACGATACGACAACCTGGGCTCCGCCCGGTTTCCAGGGTCATGTCGACGGCTTCGGCAATCTGATCTTGAAGCGGGGTGCGATCTGATGGCGGCGCTGGATCAAGTAACGCTGCAGATCCTGAAGAGCCATTTCGAGGCTGCGGCCGAGAGCATGGCGTTCACACTTTTGCGGACGGCCCATTCTGCTTTCGTCAAGGAGACGGAGGATTTCACCAGCGGACTGACGACGCCGTGTGGGCAAACCTTCGCCAGCCCGAAAGATCTCGGCGCGACCTGGTTTATCGGTCTCGACTACAAGGGCGCGATCGACGCCATTGTGGACTACAAGCCTGGCGACATCTGCATCACGAACGACCCGTATTCCGGCTACGTCTGCACCCACGCCCCCGACATCCATCTTTGGATGCCCATCTTCCATGAAGACAGGCTGATCTGCTTCGCGGTCGGCCATATCCACAATACCGATATGGGCGGTGCCGTACCGGCTTCGCTATCCCGGGCTCTCACGGAGGTGCAGCAGGAAGGGATTCGGATTCCACCCATGAAGCTCGTCGAAGCTGGGGTGATGAATGAAAGCGTATTGCGCATCATGCTGCGCAACGTCCGGATGCCAGATCAGAACTGGGGCGACCTGAAGGCCCAGATCGCCTCACTCAAGACCGGTGAGCGAAAGATTCGTGAGGCCGTCGCACGGTTTGGTGCAGATACCGTCTGCGCCGCTACCTACGGCGTGCTGGATCTGGCGGAGAAGCAGGCTCGTCAGCTCTTCGCTTCAATGCAGGACGGGGATTACGATTTCACCGACTATATCGACGAAGATAGCCCCGGCGGAGTTCCGTGCCGCCTGAAGCTGTCCGTCAGGGTTCGTGGCGACGGAGCGGTCTTCGACTTCACAGGCAGTGACCCGCAGCTCCAATCGGCCCTGAACATGCCGACCGGCGGTTTGCCGCGTCATATCTTGCCGCTCGTAGGCTATAATTACGTCGTCTACTCGCTCGACCGGACGGTCGCGCTCAATATGGGGCTTTTGCGACCTGTTCAGTGCATCTTGCCGGAGGGGTCCGTCGTCAATCCGGTCTACCCGGCTGCCACGGGCATGCGCAGCCTGACCTGCACACGCATCCAGGGAATGGTCATCGGAGCATTCTCGCGTGCCATGCCTGATCGCTTGCCTGCTGGCCCTGCGGGTGGGGGAGGCATCCTGAATGTCCGCACCACCGACAGTCGCACCGGTCGTTTGGCGATGGCCTCGATCAACCCGATCACCGGAGGCGGAGGCGGGAGCTCCTTCGAGGATGGGCAGGATGGTTCGAACTCCTTCCTGAAGAACACGCCCGTCGAGATCACCGAGTCCGAGGTGCCGATTCGCGTCATGAGCTATGAATTGGTGCCGGACTCCGGCGGTCCGGGCCGCTATCGCGGCGGCCTCGCGGCTCAGATGACCTTCCAGATGTTCACGCCGAATTCGGTCGTGACTGCCCGGAACCGTGACCGCGTACGCTTCTCCAGCTGGGGATTGGAGGGCGGCCTCCCGGGCTCGACCTGCAGCTTCCATCGCGCGAATGGCAACGCGAAGACGGAAGACCTGGGTAATACGGACGTTGTTCGCTGCGGACCTGGCGATGTGCTGACCATTTCGGCTTCGGGAGCCGGCGGCTGGGGCGATCCATTCGAGCGCCCCCTTCAGGAGGTCCTGCAGGACGTCCTCGGAGGCAAGGTCACCGAAAGCGGTGCCAAAGCCTATGGCGTGTTGATCAAGAATGGAGTCGTGGACGAGCCTGCCAGCAAGGCTCTGCGATCGGCTCCGCGTGGAAGCGTCAATGGCATGACTTTTGACGGCCAGAGGCTGAACTTCGAGCGCATCTGGTCGGATGCAGTTTGGGACCGGTTGGCGCAGCACTTGTTCAGGCTTCCGATCGAGTGGCGCTTCTTCGTCAAACACGAGATCTTCGCGGCATTGAACGCCGATGAGGCTGCCTTTGGCGATCCGCTGGCCGCCTTGGAACGCGCCTATGTCGAGATAATGGCGCGGTATCCGCAGATCGTACCCCGAAATCTGGAGGAGGCGGCGTGAACATAGAGTTCGCAGGCCAGACGGTATTGGTCGCCGGAGCAGCCCGTGGCATCGGGCGGGGCATTGTCGAAGAGTTTGCCGCGAGAGGCGCCAACGTATTTGCGGCCGATCGCCTCAAGAACGAGATGGAAGACCTTCCGGCGCATCCGACGCAACTCGATCTTCTCGACAAGGCTGCCGTCAAGGGATGGGTCGCTGAGGCCGAGACAATAAGCGGGCGGGCACCTGACATCCTCGTCTATGTGGCAGGAGGAGTTCTTGGGCAAAGCGCGATGCCGCTGGAGGAGGTCGACGAGGCTGATTGGCGTGCGGTGCTCGACGTCAATCTGACCGGTGCCTTCCTTTCGTCCCAGGCGGTTTGTCCCGGCATGAAGGCCCGCGGCAAGGGGCGGATCGTTCTGATCGCCAGTGGTGCCGGTCTACGCACCTCGCTGACAGGCATTCAGGCTTATGCCTCGGCCAAGGCTGGCGAGATCGGACTGGCGCGCCAGCTCGGACAGGAACTCGGGCCATTCGGGATTACGGTCAACGCAGTTGCCCCCGGTTTCCAGCGGACGAGCCCCGACTACGAGCGGCAGTGGCAATCATACTCGGCCGAGCGACAGGAAAACATGATCGCCAACACGGCACGACGCCGTTCGGGGACACCGCAGGACATCGCCTACACGGTCATGTTCCTCGCCTCTGACTACGCGGACTACATCACAGGTCAGGTCGTTTCGGTGACCGGTAGTCCTTGATACCCGATAACAATGGAGGGACGGTATGACGACGACACGGAGAGACGCGCTTAAAACGGTTCTGGGGTCGGTGGCCTTGACGTCGCTCTCGATCGGGGAGGCTTCCGCACAGGCTGGCGGCAAGTTCGTGTATGCGAATAACAGCCCCTACGATAACCTCGACCCTCATACCATCTTCGATACGGCTCGCGCCGCGTCGCGCTTCAATCTCTATGACGGGCTGTATCGCTGGGTCGACAACCCTCCAAAGATGATTCCGTGGCTCGCGGAGAGCCATACGGTCTCCGCCGATGGAAAAGTCTACACCTTCAAGTTGCGGCAGAACGCCAAATTCCATGATGGCAAGCCGCTGACCTCTGCCGATGTCGTTTATTCGATCGAGCGTATCCTGGCGCTCAAGAAGGGGCCTGCGAGCCTCTATCTCGACAGCATCAAGCCCGGCTCGACGCAGGCGCCCGACCCGCACACGGTCGTCTTTAATCTGAATGGCCCGTCAGCCATCTTTCTCACGACTGTGCCCGACATTCTCGTGGTCAACAGCGCGCTGGTAAAGGCCAATGAGAAGGATGGGGACTGGGGCGAGGCCTGGCTTGCCCGGAATGAGGCAGGCTCCGGATCCTATGCGCTTCGCCGGCATGACCCGGCCGTAGGCTTCACCGCGCGCCGCTTCGCTGACCATTTTGCGGGCTGGACCGGTCAGCCTTTCGATGACCTGGAGTTCCGTACGGTTCTTGAGACCAACACCCGCGTGCTTGGCCTGATCCGCGGCGATTTCCAGGGGGCGGATGGCTACCTGCCCTACGATCAGATCCAGCGGCTGCGGCAATCGAGCAACGTGCAGATCATCGAGCAGGAATCGATGCGGGTCTTCATCCTGGCGCTGAACAACTCGAAGCCGCCGATGAACAATCCCAACTTCCGCCGCGCGCTCGCCTATGCCTTCGATTACGACGGCTTCATCAAGAGCATCATGAAGGACTCGGTCTCGCGCAATCCGGGACCGAACCCCAACAACATCTGGGGCACGCCGCCCGGTCTCAAGGGCTACAGCTACAATCTCGATAAGGCCCGCGAGGAGCTGAAGAAGGTGACTGAGCCTTTACGGCCGATCACCATCAACGCCCTTGCCGGATTCAGCGAATCCGAACAGGCAGCGACGCTGTTCCAGAACACGCTGCGTCAGCTCGGCATCGAGGTCGTGGTGGAGGTCTCTCCCTGGTCCGTTGTCTCCAGCCGCATGCGCAAGGCCGACACTCAGGCCGATGTGGTGCCGCTGTGGAAGAGCACCTACTACGTCGACCCCAACAACTGGGTCGGCGAACTCTATGGCACACGCTATCACGGCACGCGCACCTTCTCGTATTACAGCAACCCCGAATTCGATAAGCGGCTCGATCGTGCGCTGGTCTCCGGAGATCAGGATGAACGGCGCAAGCTCTACGAGGAGATGACCCAGATGGTGAACGACGATGCCGCTGGCATCTTCGTTTACAACACCCGCTGGTACGGACCCTATTCGAGCAAGGTCGAGGGAATCCGCTTCTCGCCGGTCAGCAACGGCCAGGATATTCGCTGGGCATCACTCAAGCGCTGAGCGGTCCTCGACTTCTCCAACCGGAGGCATCGCCATGAACTGGCTGTCAATGGTGGCGAACCGATTGCTGTGGTTCGTGCCGACGCTCGTGGGGCTGCTCGCGATCGTATTTCTGCTGTCGCGCGTGATCCCCGTCGACCCCGCGGTTTTGGCCGCAGGGGAGAACGCTTCGCCCGAACAGGTGCAGCAGGTGCGCGAGCGGTTTGGCTTCGACAAGCCATTGCCGGTCCAATTCGTGAATTACCTGCGCGACATCGCACAGGGGAATCTTGGTACGAGCCTCTTCACCCAACAGCCCATCGTCGACGATCTAGCGTCGCGCCTGCCCGCAACGCTGGAGTTGACCATCTTTGCCGTCCTGATTGCGGGGCTCATAGGCATTCCGCTTGGAGTCTTCTGCGGCCTGCACCGGAACTCCTGGATCGACCACCTGCTTCGCGTCGTGACGGTCTCTGGCCTGGCGGTGGCGTCCTTCTGGCTGGCGATGCAGCTCCAGTTCCTGTTCTCGATGAAGCTTGGCTGGCTGCCGCTCTCCGGTCGCATCGAGGGATTTCCGCCCGAGACCGTCACAGGTCTCATGCTCCTCGACGCGCTGATCGAGGGGGACAGCGAAATGATCGGCTCGGCATTCAGGCACATCATTCTGCCGACGCTTACGCTGGCCCTACCTGCAGCCGCTACAGTCGTCCGCTTCACCCGAAACGGCGTGATCGGCGTCATCAACTCGCCGTCGGTGGCCTATCAGACGGCCATGGGGCTGCCTCGCCGCCTGATCGTCTGGAAATACGTGCTGCGCATGGCATTGACCGCGACCGTCACACAGCTCGGTCTCATATTCGGCATTCTCCTGGCGGGCGCGGTCGTGGTCGAGACCGTCTTCGATTGGCCGGGTCTCGGCGCCTATGCCGTGCGCTCGATCCTGCAGTCGGACTACAATGCTGTGATGGGTTTCACCCTATGCACGGGTGCATTGTTCGTCCTCATCAATCTGCTGGTGGATATGCTGCAGGCTGCGATCGATCCGCGGGGGGCTGCCTGATGGATCTCCTCAAGCGCTTCGCCAGGGATAGGGCTGCATTCGTCGGGTTGAGCCTGCTGGGCCTTCTCGTCCTGGCTGCTCTGTTTGCGCCGCTGCTGGCTCCCTTTCCCAATGATGTTTTCGACTTCCACATTGGGAACCGACTTCAACCGCCATCAGCGACCGCTTTCTTCGGTACCGACCGGATGGGCAGCGACATCTTCAGCCGGATGCTGTTCGGCGCCCGGATCACGCTGATGCTGGCAGGGATTGCCGTTGGCTCGGCATTGATCATCGGTGTGCCGATCGGTCTCATCGCTGGCTACTACCAGAACTGGGTCAGCGACGCGCTGATGCGGATTGCCGAGATCTTTCTGGCCGTGCCTCAGATCGTCCTGGCCATTGCGATCGCGCAGACGCTCGGGCCATCGATCGAGAACGTCATTCTGGCTCTCTCGTTGACGTACTGGCCATTCTGGGCGCGGCTCGTCTATGCCGAGACGCGATCCATGCGGAATGAGGTCTTCGTTGAATCCGCCGTCGCGCTCGGCGCATCGCCCTGGCGTGTCGTCGTCCTGCATATCCTTCCGAACATCGCCTCGCCGATCATCGTTCGAACGTCGATCGGCATGGGCGCTACGATTCTCACCGCGGCGACGCTGGGCTTTCTCGGGCTTGGCGCTCCACCTCCAACTCCTGAATGGGGTCGGATGATCGCGGAGAGCCGCGAGTTCCTTCCCGAAGCCTGGTGGTACGCGCTGGCTCCAGGCGTCGCGATCTTCCTCACGGTGCTGGGCTTCAATCTCTTTGGCGATGGCCTGCGCGACATTCTCGACCCGCGTACGCGGCGCAGTGTCTGATCATGAGCAGTCTTCTCGATATTCAGGCCCTGTCCTTGGGCTTCCGAACCGAAAAGGGCATCGCCAAAGTCCTGGACCGGATCGATCTCAGCGTAGAGCCGGGAGAGATTGTGGGCCTGGTCGGAGAGTCTGGCTGCGGCAAGTCAACGCTTGCTCGCGCGATCCTGGGAACGCTTCCCGAAGGCCAAACGGAGATCAACAGCGGGCACATCCGGCTGGACGGGGTCGATATGCTTTCGGGCGGCAAGGCGGCGGAGCATCTGCGGGGCCGTGTGGTTACCTTCGTCCCGCAAGACCCCTTTGCGAGCTTCAACCCTCTGTTTCGGATCGGCACTCAGATCCAAGACCTGATGCGCTTCAAGGCCCCCCGCGACGGAAAAGGAAGTTTCGGCCGTTCGCGCAAAGCAGACGAGGCGAGCGCTATCGCCATGCTCGATGCGGTTCAGTTGCCGCAGCCGAAGGCCATTCTCGACAAATATCCTCACCAACTGTCAGGCGGCCAGCGCCAGCGGGTGATGATTGCCATGGCGCTCCTTCCTCAGCCTCGGATGATCATTGCCGACGAGCCCACCACCGCTCTGGATGTGACGGTCCAGGCGCAGATCCTGGGATTGCTGCGGCGACTGGCGGTCGAACGCGGCGTGTCCGTCCTGTTCACAACTCATGATCTCGGTGCAGCCTGGGAAATCTGCGACCGCGTGGTAGTGATGTATGCCGGCCAGACTGCGGAAATCGCTCCGCGCGAGCAGTTCTTCGGCAACCCCCGCCATCCTTATACGCGCATGCTGCTCGACAGTTTGCCCGCGCCGGGGCGCGACCCTGTCGGAATTCCCGGCGGGGTTCCCAGTCCGCTCAAGGCCCCCCACGGTTGCCGCTTCAATCCCCGCTGCCCCCGTGCAACGGACGCTTGTCACGAAACCAGGCCGGCGCTGATTGCAGAGCCCAATGGCCATGCCGTTGCGTGTCATCATCCCTGGTTGGCCGAGGCGGAGGCTGCGCATGTCTGACGCCAATAATCCCCCCATTCTCGAAGTCGACAACCTGGCCCGGCACTTCCCTGTCCGAGGGTTCCTGAATCGGAAGGTCGGCAGCCTGCGCGCGCTGGACGATGTCTCCTTCGCCGTCGAGCCCGGCGAAATTCTAGGAATTGTCGGCGAATCCGGCTGCGGCAAGTCCACGCTCGGCAAGACGCTCATGGGCATTCACGAGCCCAGCGAGGGCGAAGTCCGCATGCTGGGCGAGAAGATCGCCTCGCCGGGCCAGAAGCGCGCTGCGCGAATCCGTGCGCGTCTTCAGTATGTCTATCAGGACCCCGGTGCTTCCCTCGATCCGCGCTGGACACTGCGCCGTTCCCTCCACGAGCCACTGATCATCCACACCAATTGGCCGAAGGAGAAGCGAGAGGAAAAGGTCAGGGAGATCGTCAAGGCAGTCGGTCTCCCCGTCGAGCATCTCGACCTTTATCCTCACGAGATCAGTGGTGGCCAACAACGACGGGTTGGTTTGGCTCGGATCCTGGTTCTTGGGCCGGAACTGGTCATCTTCGACGAACCCACGTCGGGGCTTGACGTCTCGGTCCAGGCGACCGTGTTGCGGCTGTTCCGCGATCTCAAATCAGAATTCGATCTGACCTATCTCTTCATCAGCCACGACCTTGCTGTCGTGCAGTCGATCTGCGACCGCGTCATCGTCATGTATCTTGGGAGGATCGTCGAGGTCGGCCGGACGGCTGAGGTCTTTGCCTCGCCCCGTCACCCCTACACACAGGCTTTGCTATCGGCTGCGCCACGTATCGGCGGACCTCGCGTCACCGAGAATTTCACCCTGCAAGGTGAGCCGCCTG
This sequence comes from Allobosea sp., assembly GCA_033792295.1. Classification (GTDB taxonomy): domain Bacteria; phylum Pseudomonadota; class Alphaproteobacteria; order Rhizobiales; family Beijerinckiaceae; genus Allobosea. Next base: position 1,792 of record JARYGW010000213.1, on the reverse strand, counting down.
ATCCGTCCAATGTCCCAAGTGGATGTCGCTTCCGCACGCGTTGTCAGTACGCAATCTCAGACTGTGCCGAAATAGATCCACATCTTGACGATCAGGAAGGCCACGGCGTTGCGTGCTTGCGATGGCGCGAGTTGAACGCGTGAAACCCGGTCTTTCCGAGGCCCAAGCCGCTCCTTCGTGGCGGCTAGCGCTCGCAACCATGGTAACGGTTCAGATGGCGACGGCTTTCCTCAGCCGCATCCCTCCGACGATTGCCCCGATCCTGGCTGTGGAGCGAGGGTGGTCCGATTCGATCGTGGGTTATCTCGCCAGTCTCAACACACTCGGGTCGATCATTTTCCTCGCTCTGGGCGCGCCCTTTCTGAGAGCGCTCGGCTCCGTGCGGGCCCTCCAAGTCGGGCTTATGATCGGAATCCTGGGGCTGGCCCTCTTTCTGCCGAGCTGGACGATAACAGCGTGCATTGCCGCGCTTCTTATCGGCGTGGGCTACGGACCATCTTCGCCCGCGGGCAACGATATCCTTCATCGCACGGCGCCACTCAACCGTCGCAGCCTAATCTTCTCGATCAAACAAGCTGGGGTGCCTCTGGGAGGAGTGGTCGCCGGTCTCGCGTTGCCCCCTCTCACAGCTCTATACGGCTGGCGTGTTGCTCTCCTGATCTCGGCAGTCTTTGTTCTTGCAATCGTCTTCAGCGTGCAACCGATGCGGGAGGGGTTGGATCAAGATAGAGAGCGGGATCTGAAATTCGGGCTGGGTGTTGTCCTTTCACTCTCCAATTTGGTCACCCCGGTCAGAACTCTGACGGCATCTTCCAGTTTGTTCCGTTTGGCAGCCGCTGGCGCGTGTCTGGCAGTTGGGCAGGGGATTTGGTTCGCCTATCTAATGACCTATGCGGTCTCGGAGCTTGGTTACACCCTCAAAACTGCAGGAGTGCTCTACGCATTGATGCAGGCGACCAGTGTTGCTGGAAGAGTCCTACTTGGGGGGCTCTCGGACAGGCTGGGAGTCCCGCGACTGCTTTTGCGTGTGATCGGGTTGGCGTCGGGGATAACCTCGCTGACATTAGCGCTTGCGACGCCTGAGTGGTCTTTCCGGACATACTGCATTATCGCGGCGATCGCCGGTGTCACCGTGTCGAGCTGGAACGGAGTGCAGCTTTCGGAAATTGCGCGTGCTTGCCCGCCAACTCTCGTTCGGGAGGCATCCGCCGCTGCAACTCTCGTAATCTTCCTTGGGTATGTCGTGGCTCCATCACTTTTTGCGATGGTCTTGAGCCTCACCGCCCGATTCGACCTCGGCTTATTCGCTTGCGCCTTGTCAGGATTGATATGTTTTTTTGTTGTGCCGCAGGAGAATGACTAGCGCTCGCTTCGGGGCGAAATGCCAATGTTCGCTTCTCCAATTCTGCCGATCCTGGCAGGTCTTTCCCGGCCACGACCAGATGAAGCCGAAGCAGCTTGAGATCGAGAGGCTTCAGTGGGAGGTGGCTAAACTCAAGGCGGAGCGCGACATCAAAAAAAGCCGCAGCCTACTTCGCGAAGGTAACAACAGCTTTTCGGAGATCTTCAAAAAGGCCTCGGACTCCCGCAGACCCAAAAGCAAAAAGCGCCGGAAGATCCGACGCTTGCATGCTTCTCAAGTCCTGAGATTGTCTGGAGCGGGCGAAGGGATTCGAACCCTCGACCCCAACCTTGGCAACCCGTCTGGGCGGTTTTCGCTCCAGCAAGTATTAAACCGAAAAACTACGAAAAACCCCTATACCTCAATAACTTACGTTGACACTGCTTTGCG
>JARYGW010000212.1:0-10432 GCA_033792295.1 Allobosea sp. | reverse complement strand
TGCGAAGGCCTGCGGGCTGCCGCGGAACAGGTTGCGGGGGAACTGGTCGAGCAGGATGATCAAGGCATAGGCGCCTTCGGGCGTCTCCTGCCAATCATCCAGTTGCCCGGCGGCCGCTGCTTCATATGCGGGCAGGAAGCGGTGCCTGATCTCGGTATCGAAGGCGGTGTCCTTGGCGAACCATTTCTCCGGGCCGGCCTCGCGCCAGAAGGCGACGACGTCGGCGGGGCTGGGCAGCGGCATTGAAAACTCCATTCGCCAGAGTGCGTGCGAAAGAGATAGATCTTCCATGGCTTGTCGCCAGCCCCGAATAGGACTTGCGAGGGCCCGGCGCCTGCGCTAGAGCCTGAACCGTAACGTACGGTACTGAGTTGTTCCGCCCATGACCGAGGCCCCGGCAGAGACGCAAGGCGAGGCGCTGACAGCGCGCCAGCAAGCCGTGCTCGACGCCGTGCTCAGCCTGATGGTCGAGAAGGGCAGCGGGCTGACCATGACCGCGGTGGCGCGGCGGGCGAGCTGCTCGAAGGAAACCCTCTACAAATGGTTCGGCGACCGTGACGGCCTGCTGACCGCGACGGTGCAGTGGCAGGCCTCGAAGGTGAGGGCGGGCAATTTCGACCGCCAGAAGCTCGACGCCGGCGCCCTGCGCGAGAGCCTGAAGCGCTTCGCCACCAACTGGTTGGAGGTGATCTCCTCGCCGACCTCGATTGCGCTCAACCGCGTTGGCGTGAGCCAGGCGGCGGCTCGGGACGGCAATCTCGGTTCGATCGTGCTGGCCAATGGCCGCTTCGCCATCGGCACGCGCATGATGCCGGTGCTCGAGGCGGGCCGGGAGGCCGGACTTCTCGATTTCGACGATACCGAGACGGCGTTCCGCACTTTCTTCGGCCTAGTCGGCCGCGATATCCAGATCCGGTTGCTGCTCGGCGATCCGCTGACGCTGGGCAAGGCCGAGATCGCGCGCGATGCGGAGCGCGCTACCGACCAGTTCCTCACCCTCTACGGCACGGCAAAAAATGATCCGGGCCGGAAGAACAACGCGTGACAAAGGAGACACCCATGCGCGTCTATTATGATCGTGATGCCGATATCAACCTGATCAAGGGCAAGAAAGTCCTGATCGTCGGCTACGGCTCGCAGGGCCATGCCCATGCGCTCAACCTGCGCGATTCGGGCGTCAAGGACGTCGCGATCGCGCTCAAGGAAGGCTCCGCCACCCGCAAGAAGGCCGAAGGCGCGGGCTTCAAGGTCTTCACCCCGGCCGAAGGGGCCAAGTGGGCCGACGTCATCATGATGCTGACGCCGGACGAGCTGCAGGCCGACATCTACCGCGACGAGCTCGCCGCCAACATGAAGGAAGGCGCCGCGCTGCTCTTCGCGCACGGCCTCAACGTCCACTTCAACCTGATCGAGCCCCGCAAGGACCTCGACGTGCTGATGGTCGCCCCGAAGGGCCCCGGCCACACCGTCCGTTCCGAGTACGAGCGTGGCGGCGGTGTGCCGACCCTGATCGCGATCCATCAGGACGCGACCGGCAACGCGCACGACCTCGGCCTCTCTTACGCTTCGGCGAATGGTGGCGGCCGTGCCGGCATCATCGAGACCACCTTCAAGGAAGAGTGCGAGACCGATCTCTTCGGCGAGCAGGTCGTGCTCTGCGGCGGCCTGGTCGAGCTGATCAAGGCCGGCTACGAGACGCTGACCGAGGCCGGCTATGCCCCCGAGATGGCCTATTTCGAGTGTCTCCACGAGGTGAAGCTGATCGTCGACCTCATCTATGAGGGCGGCATCGCCAACATGAACTACTCGATCTCGAACACCGCCGAGTACGGCGAGTACGTCACCGGCCCGCGGATCATCACGCCCGAGACCAAGGCCGAGATGAAGCGCGTCCTCAACGACATCCAGTCGGGCAAGTTCACCCGCGACTGGATGCTGGAGAACAAGGTCAACCAGACCTCGTTCAAGGCGACCCGCACCCGCATGGCCGCCCATCCGATCGAGGAAGTCGGTGCCAAGCTGCGCGACATGATGCCGTGGATCAAGGCGAAGGCCCTGGTCGACAAGTCGAAGAACTGAGAGCTGATCCACGGCTCCCGGTTTTGCGACGGCCCGGCTGCGCCGGGTCTTTCGGATCAAGGCCAAGGGTCTGGTCGAGAAATCGAAGAACTGAGCTTCGCTATCTGATTCAAGCGCTTGCGAAGTTGAATCGGTTTCTCTTCGCAAGTATTCGATTTGGAAAGATAGTAGCCCTTCGCGAAGGCGGTGCCGAAAGGCGCCGCCTTCGTCGTTTCAGGCCCTTCGAGGAACCCGATGCGGCAATCGGCGTTGCGTTGGGGACGAAAGGTCGCCGTGAGGCGGCCCGGAACCTGAAGGGAGACGATCATGACGATCGATACCAAGCCCAGGGTCCCGGTCGAGGATCTGGACAAGGCCCGCGGAGGCGACCCGATCCCGCCGCTGCGCGCCGCCGACCACAGCGATGCCGACCCGGTCGTCGAGACGCCGATCGAAGCACGGCAGGGGTTCCGGGGCCGTCCCGTGCTGATGGTGCTGATCGGCGGGCTGATCCTGACGATGATCGCCTGGATCATCGTGGAAAGGCTCGTCTACTAACCGTGATGCGTAAGCGTGTTCGTGTTTGCCGAGGGAGGCAGCGATGGAACTCTTGCGATTCTTCGAAACGCCGACCGCGATCCGTGTGGCGCTTGCCCTGTCGTTCGCGATGATGCTGGCGGTCGTGTTGGGCCTGATTTGATATTCTTTGGCGTGGTCTGAACCTCCGGCGCAGTGCGCCGGAGGTTTTTCCATGCGAGAAGGATCAGAAGGTCACCTTGTCCTTGATCTCGGCCTCGACATTCGCGGGCAGGGTGCCGCGCTTCACCAGATCGGCGAAGTCCTTGAACTTCGCCTTGCTGCGTTCCTCGATGATCTTCTTGGCGCGCGCCTCGCCGATGCCCTTCAGCGTGTCGAGCTCGGCGGCGGTCGCGGTGTTGATGTTGATCTTCTTGGTCTGCGTGGCGGGAGCTTGCGTCGCCGCCGGGGCGGCGGGCTTGGCTGCCGGCGCGGTGACGGGCGCGATCGGCTTGATCGCAGGTGCCGGCTGGCTGGCGGTCTGGGCGAAGGCCTGTCCGCCCATGGCGGCAAGCGCGACCAGGGGAAGCAGAAAACGAGACATCGTCATGGCAAAGACCTCGCTGGGTCGGTCCGGATCGTCGCATCCGACGAGGGCCGGGTCCCTCTGCCGGACGACGCTGGCGGCGCTGGGCCGTTCAGCGTGCCACGCCGGGCTCGCCGATGGGGCGTACCGCGATGCGACGCCTTGAATTGACATCTTGCGAATTGAACGACCGTGGAACGGCGCGTTCATTCCGCTGTCAGGTTCGGGAGGCGGTCAGTGGGCCAGATATTCGCTGACCCGGCCGACGCCGTAGAGCAGGCCGAAGCCCCAGGCGAAGGAGGCGAGCCAGTTGGCGACGTGGAACTGCCAGGCGGGCATGGCGACGATGCCGGCGACAACCGCGATCACCGCGCGCAGCGGCCCGAAGAAGTGGCCGATCAGGATGCTGGCGAGGCCCCATTTCTCGAAGAAGGCGTGGCCGCGGTCCAATAGCTCCGGGTTCTTGGTGAAGGGCCAGTACTCATGGACACGCGGGCCGAGGAAGAGCCCCGCCCAATAGGACACCAGGAAGCCGCTGCCGGCGCCGAGCGAAGCCGCCAGCGCCAGCGGCACGAGATTGAGGCCGGAGGCGCCGGCGACGGCTCCGAATGTCGTGAAGAACACCGTGGCCGGCACAAGCCAGGACAGGATCGCGACGCATTCGCAGAAGGCAACCAGGAAGACGATTGGAATCGCCCATTCCTGATTGACCCGCATGAACTCGACGAGCGTCTGCATGGCTTGTTCGAGGGCGGCCATGACGTTCGCTTCGGCTCCTGGGGCGGTTCGGTGTCAGCTGTCGGCATATGGCGCGCGAGCGGGCGTCAGGCAAGCGGAGGGACATTCGTTTCGCGACGTTGCCTTCCCGGAACGATCCCCTATTAAATTCGACCGACGCAGAAAAAGCAGATGGCTCCGTTCCGGACGGGCGCCGGTGGGGAAACGGGTTTCATGGAGTTGCAGGATCGCCCGCACGCGAGCGCGGGGGCGGCGACGGGATCGCCGGACGGAACGGCGGTCGCGCTGGGCGGCGTCGACATCACCTTCCACCTCGCCAATGGCGGCCGCTATCAGGCGGTGAAGGGCATCGACCTCAAGGTTTCTCCCGGCGAATTCGTTTCGATCGTCGGGCCGACGGGTTGCGGCAAGTCGACGCTCCTCAATGCGGCGGCGGGGCTTTTGTCTCCCTCGGCCGGCAAGGTCGGGATCTTCGGTAAGCCGCTCGTGGGATTGAACCGGCGGGCCGGCTATCTCTTCCAGCAGGACGCACTGATGCCCTGGAAGACGGCGCTCGACAACGTCAAGGTGGCGCTGGAGCCGATGGGCGTGCCCGAGCGCGAGGCGGCCGAGCGGGCCCGCGAATGGCTCGCGCGGGTGGGTCTCAGCGCCTTCGTCGACCGCTATCCGCACATGCTCTCGGGCGGCCAGCGCAAGCGCGTCAGCCTGGCGCAGATGCTGATCCGCAATCCCGAGATCATCCTGATGGACGAGCCCTTCGGGCCGCTCGACGCGCAGACCCGGCAGATCATGGGCAACCTCCTGCTCGACCTGTGGTCGCGCGACCGTAAGGCGCTGATGTTCGTGACGCATGATCTGGAGGAGGCGATCGCGCTCTCCGACCGCGTCGTGGTGATGTCGGCCGGGCCTGCTGCGGGGATCGTCGCCGATTACAAGGTCGATCTGCCGCGCCCGCGCGACATCGCCGATATCAGGCTCGAAAAGGCCTTCCACGAGATCCATCGCGACATCTGGTCGTCGCTGCGCGTCGAGGTGCAGAAGGCCTATGCGATGGGCGAGGGGCGAGAGCTCATCGGAGGAGATGCATCATGAGGGCGCTGAAGCTCCTTTCGCTCCAGATCCTGGTCATGGTCGTCTTCCTGGTCGTCTGGCATGTGGCGACCACGACGAGCTTGTTCGGTGACATCAAGACCAGCCAGTTCTTCTTCTCCACGCCCATCGCGGTGATCACCCGCACCTTCAAGGAGCTGACCAGCCCCTCGATCTACTGGCATCTCGGCATTACGCTGACCGAGACGGTGCTCGCCTTCGTCATCGGGTCCGCTGCCGGCATCCTGTTCGGCTTCGTCTTTGCGCGGAATGCGCTGCTCTCGGCGGTGTTCGACCCCTATATCAAGGCGGCGAACGCCTTGCCGCGCGTGGTGCTGGCGCCGATCTTCGCGCTCTGGTTCGGGCTCGGCATCTGGTCGAAGGTGGCGCTCGGCTTCACGCTCGTCTTCTTCATCGTGTTCTTCAACGTCTATCAGGGCGTGCGCGAGGTCTCGCCGACGATCCTCGCCAATGCGCGCATGCTGGGCATGAACGAGCGCCAGCTCTTCAAGCATGTCTACTGGCCCTCGGCGCTGACCTGGATGTTCTCCTCGCTGCATACCTCGGTCGGCTTCGCGCTGGTCGGTGCGGTGGTCGGCGAATATCTCGGCTCCTCAGCCGGGCTGGGCTACAAGATCCACGAGGCGGAAAGCGTCTTCGACGTCACCGGCGTCTTCGCCGGCATGGTGATCCTGACCATCTTCGTCATCGCGATCGATGCGCTGGTGACGCTGGTCGAGCGGCGCCTGCTGATCTGGCGTCCCGCGCAAAGCTCCACCACCACAACGTAAGGCGAGTTGCCGCTCCCGGCTCATCTCGCCTATCGTCACGTCCAAGCGCCCGCCAGAAGCGCCTTTTCCAACCGGAGGTTCCGCCATGAAACTGACCCGTCGCGACGCGCTGGCCGCACTCGCCGCCACCACCGCCGTTGGCCTCTCGCCAGCTGCCGTCCTCGCGCAGGCGGCCGAGAAGCCGAAGCTCACGCTCGGCGTCGGTGGCAAGCCGCTGCTCTACTATCTTCCGCTCACGGTCGCGGAGAAGAAGGGCTACTTCAAGGATCAGGGGCTCGACGTCGAGATCAACGACTTTGGCGGCGGCGCGAAGTCGCTGCAGGCTCTGGTCGGCGGTTCGGTCGATGTCGTGACCGGCGCCTATGAGCACACCATCCGCATGCAGGCGAAGGGGCAGGACATTCGCGCCGTGATCGAGCTCGGCCGCTTCCCGGCCATCACCATCGCGGTGCGCAAGGACCTCGCCGACAAGGTGAAGTCGGCCGCCGATTTCAAGGGGCTCAAGATCGGCGTGACCGCGCCGGGCTCCTCGACCGCGCTGACCGCGCAATATGCCATGGTCAAGGCCGGGCTGAAGGCGGACGATGCCGCGTTCATCGGTGTCGGTGCCGGTGCGAGCGCGGTGGCCGCGATCAAGCAGAAGCAGGTCGACGTGATCTCGCATCTCGACCCCGTCACCTCGAAGCTCGAGGCCGATGGCGACATCGTCTCGCTGATCGACACCCGCACCGAGGCCGGTACCAAGGCGCTGTTCGGCGGCTCCAACCCGGCTGCCGTGCTCTATCTCAAGAACGATTTCGCCGAGAAGAATCCGGTCACGACGCAGAAGCTCGTCAACGCCTTCATGAAGGCGCTGAAGTGGCTCGAAACCGCCAAGCCCGAGGAGGTCGCGGATCTCGTGCCGCAGGAATATCTGCTGGGCGACCGGCCGCTCTATGTCCGCGCCGTGAAGAACTCGCAGGAGAGCTATTCGCGTACCGGCATCAGCACGCCGGACGCGATGAAGAGCATGTACGACTCGCTGAAACTGCTGGACCCGGAGCTGACCAACTCCGATGTCGACTTGTCGAAGACCTTCATCGACAGCTTCGCCAAGAAGGCGGCCTCGGGCGCCTGAGGGCCGAAGCTTATCGCGATGTCAATGTCTTTTGGCATCGCGTTGTTCCGCTGTTCGGTGCAGGCTGCGGCGAATCGCGAGGGGGACGTGAGACTTGCCTGAGGGGACAGCGTTTCTGGATGGCGGTGGCGACATGGCCGCCGCCATCCGTCGTTATGATTGGGCTTCAACCACTCTGGGGTCGATCGAGGAGTGGCCCGTCGCGCTGAAGACGGCCGTCGGCATGATGGTCAATTCGCATTTCCCCAAATGCATCGTCTGGGGAGCGGATCTGGTTACCATCCATAATGACGCTTTCCGGCCGATCCTCGGCAACAAGCCACCGGCGCTGGGGCAGCCGTTCAGCGTGGTCTGGGAGGAAGTCTGGGACGAGGTCGGGCCGATGGTCGCGAAGGCCCTTGCCGGGGAGGCGACCTTCATCGAAGACTACCCGCTGACGATCAACCGCTACGGTCATCCCGAAGAGGTCTGGTTCACCTTCTGCTACAGTCCGATCCGCGACGAGCATGGCCGCGTCCTCGGCATGATCGACACGGTGATCGAGATGACCGGCAAGATGCTGGCGGAGCGCAACGCCCGCCTGCTCAATGCCGAGCTGGCGCATCGGATGAAGAACACCATGGCGATGATCGCCGCGATCGCCAGCCAGACCTTCCGTTCGGCTGATACGCTCGAGGAGGCCCAGGCCACCCTGAGCGAGCGCATCGCGACGCTGGGCGAGGCACATTCGATCCTGACCCAGTCGAGCTGGAGCAGCGCGCCGATCCGCAGCGTCGTCGAGGGAGCGCTGGCGCCCCATCGCGCAGGGATCGGCCGGATACAGGTCGAAGGTCCGCCGCTACAGCTCCCGGCCGATCTGGCGATGACGCTCGCGCTGGCGATCAACGAGCTCGCCACCAATGCGGTGAAGTACGGAGCGCTTTCGGTCGAGGGCGGGACGATCATTATCCGCTGGGAGGCCGGCCGCCCGCAAAGCGAGGATCCGTTCCACCTGGCATGGACCGAGAGCGGCGGACCGCCAGTCGTTCCGCCGCGCCGGCAAGGTTTTGGCTCGCGGCTGGTCGAGCGGGTGATGGCACAGAAATTCCATGGCGAGGTCGAGCTGGATTACAGGCCCGAAGGGCTGCGTTACCGGCTCGTCTCCACCATGGCGAGCATCGCGCCGCGCGAGTGAACGGCGACGATCGGTGATTTCACCGCTTTCGATTGGCGCATGGCTTCGGAGTGGTTAGGTTCGCGCTCCCTGCGGTGAACCGGGATCCGACTCCAGCTCATGAATATCCTCTCGATCCAGTCCCATGTCGCCTATGGCCATGTGGGTAACGCCTCCGCGACCTTTCCGATGCAGCGGCTCGGCGTCGATGTCTGGCCGATCCATACGGTGCAGTTCTCGAATCATACGGGCTACGGCAGCTGGAAAGGCAGGGTTTTCGACGGCGGGATGATCGACGAGGTGATGGAGGGCATCGCCGAGCGCGGCGTGCTTTCCCAGTGCGACGGCGTCCTCTCCGGTTATATGGGCTCGGCCGATATCGGCCATGCCATCCTCTCTGCCGTCGAACGGGTGCGCGCCGCCAACCCCAAGGCGCTCTATTGCTGCGATCCGGTGATCGGCGATGTCGGCCGGGGTGTCTTCGTGCGGCCGGGCATTCCGGAATTCATGCGCGAGCAGGCGGTGCCTGCGGCCGATATCGTCACACCTAACCAGTTCGAGCTCGAATTGCTGACGGATATCGAGGTCAAGACCATCGCGGACGCTCATCGCGCCGTGGAGGCGCTGCGCGATGCCGGTCCGAAGGTGGTGATGGTGACGTCGCTCGAGACCGAGGAGACGCCGGCGGATTCCATCGATCTGATGGCGGCGGATGCCAAGGGAAGCTGGCGGGTGCGCACGCCCAGGCTCGATGTCAGCGTCAATGGCGCCGGCGATGCGATCGCCGCGCTGTTTTTCACCCATTATCTGCGCGAGGAATCGGCGGCGGCGGCATTGTCGAAAGCCGCGTCCTCGATCTACGGGCTGCTGAAGCGCACCAAGGAGGCGGGCTCGCGCGAGATTCTGACGGTCGCGGCGCAGGACGAGTTCGTCACGCCCTCGCAGGTCTTCGAGCCGCAGGCGATCTGAGCGTAGTGCGATGAAGCTGCGTGTCGGCACCTTCAACGTCGAGAACCTGTTGACGCGGCATCGTTTCGGGCCGGGAGAGCGCACGGAGACGTCCGCCGCGATGTCGCTGTTCCATTTTCCCCGCGCCGACGAGCGTGATGCGGTGGAGCGCTCGCTCGCGGTGGCGCTGGAGGATGACAAGCGCCAGATGACGGCGCTCGCCATCGCCGAGGCGCAGGCCGATCTGTGGATGCTGCAGGAGGTCGATTCGCTCGCCAGCCTGCAGGCCTTCTTCGCCAACTACGTCCACCGCATCGCCGACCACCGTTACGGCCATTTCACGCTGATCGACGGCAATGATCGCCGCAACATCGATATCGGCTTCGCCGCGCGGCGCGACCTTCTGGGGGAGGGGCAGGTCACGGTGCGCTCGCATAGCGACCTGACCTTCGCTCAGGCCGGCGTGCATGACCGCGAGCTCGCCATACTCGGCATCGGGCCGCATGGCAGGGTCTTCGCGCGCGATTGCCTGGAGGTGGAGCTCTCCTTCGCAGGGCGCCGGCTCAGCCTGTTCGGCTGCCACTTCAAATCGATGAACAATGGCCGCGAGGACGGGCGGGAGATGACGTTGCCGGTGCGGCGCGCCGAGGCGCGGGCGGTGAAATGGTTGATCCAGCAACGCTTCGGCGGTGGCTGGCGCGAGACGAACTGGATCGTGCTGGGCGATCTCAACGGCTATCGCTACAGCCTCGGGCCTCAGGCCGAGCTGGTCGACGAGGGCAGCAGCGGCATCGAGCCGCTGCTGGACGATTTCGCCCTCGATCCGATGGAGACGTTGCCGGTTCATGAGCGCTGGACGCATTTCCGGCGCTACTGGTCGGAGAGGGAGGAGAGGTTGATCGACAGCCATATGCCGCTCGACCATATCCTGCTCTCGCCGGCGCTGGCGGCCGCCAATCCCAAGCCGGCCATGCAGATGATCCGGCGCGGCCTGCCGTATCGCGTGCCGCTCGATCCGCGCGAGCCGGACCGCTCGATGGCGCGGCTCGCGACCTGCGCCGATCGCTATCCCCGCGTCGGCTGGGACCGGCCGAAGGCCTCCGATCACTGCCCGCTCACCATCGAGCTCGAAATCCCGGCAGGGTAGCCCCAAGGATGATCAGATGAAACGCCGCTTCGTTACGCTCGACGTCTTCACCACCCGTCGTCACGCCGGCAATCCGCTGGCGGTCGTGCTCCAGTCGGAAGGGCTGGACACGGAGGCGATGCAGGCGATCGCGCGCGAGTTCAACCTGTCGGAGACGGTCTTCGTCTCCGAGCCTACGAAGCCGGGCCATCGTGCCTCGGTGCGCATCTTCACGCCGGGCGCGGAGTTGCCCTTCGCTGGCCATCCGACGGTCGGTACGGCCGTCTGGCTCGCTTTGACCGACCATGCC
>JARYGW010000211.1:0-10441 GCA_033792295.1 Allobosea sp. | reverse complement strand
AGATGTTCCTCAACCATCTCTATGGCGGCATGGACGAGCCCGAGCTCAAGATCATCGACGTGTTCATCTGCAAGCTGCGCAAGAAGCTGGCGAACGCCTCGGACGGCAAGAACTACATCGAGACCGTCTGGGGCCGTGGCTATGTGCTGCGCGAGCCTTCCGACGTCGAAGAGCGTATCCCGGCCTGACGCGCTCCAGTCGTTTCGCCGTCATGCGGCGGTCACGAAGCGACGTCATATCAGTTTTGACCTGATCGTCGGATGTACACGACAGGTCGACGGGACCCCGCCGCGAGGCGGGGTTTTTGTTTTCCGATACCTGCTTGATCGCTGGACCGGGAACTCCCGGTTGCGTTCGGCCGGGTGCTCCGAGGCGAATCACTTCGATCTACAATCAGTGGGCGGCGGTGGAGCCGATCGAAGGACGCTGGGCCAATGCCGAAGTGACCGGAGGCCGCATGACGGGCGCCTGGCGATAGAGCCCACGCTGATGCGGGTCTGGGCGCAATGTCGTTGCGAGCCCGACGACGGTTTCGGTTGCGCCGAGAACGAGGGCGCCGTCCGGCGCCAACCGCGGAGCGAGCAGGCCCAGCACCTTTTCTTTCGTCGGCAGGTCGAAATAGATCAGGACGTTGCGGCAGAACACGATGTCGAAGCGACCGAACTGGTCGTTGCGCTCGAGGAGATTGTGCGGGCGGAACTCGACCATGGAGCGCAGCCGCTCGGAGACCTGCCATTTGTCGCCACGCTGGCTGAAATGCTTCAGCAGCATCTGGATCGGCAGGCCGCGTTGGATCTCGAACTGGCTATAGAGGCCGGTGCGGGCCTTTTCGAGCACTTCGCCAGAGATATCAGTGCCGAGGATCGAGATCCTCCAGCCGGCGAGACGATCGGCCATCCCGTCGATCAGCATGGCCAGCGAATAAGCTTCCTGGCCGCTCGATACGGCGGCGCACCAGATGCGCAGCGAGCGGTTTCCGGCGCTGGTCGCGAGCTTCTCGGGCAGGAGTACATCGCGGACCACGTTGAAGGGGGTGCTGTCCCGGAAGAACAGGGTCTCGTTGGTGGTCATGGCCTCGACCACGGCGGCTTCGAGCGCGCCGTCCCGGCCCAGCCGGACCTGCTGCATCAGGACGTCGATGCTTTCGATGCCGCGGCGCCGGCAGAGGATGCTCAGGCGGCTTTCGGCGAGATAGCGCTTGTCGGGCCCGAGTGCGAGACCGGAACGCTGCCGCAGCAGCAGGCGCAGGAAGGCGAAATCGGTTTCGGTCATGCTGGCGATGCCCCACGCAGGAGGGCGCGGATAGCGCCGCCGATCTCGTCGAGCGGCGTCACGGCGCTGGCGTGACGGGCGCGCACGACCGAACCGGGCATGCCCCAGATCGTGCTGCTCTGCTCATCCTGCGCGATGACGGCGGCCCCCGCCTGACGCAGGGCGGCTGCACCGTCGGTTCCATCGCTGCCCATGCCGGTGAGGACCAACCCGAGCGCAGCGGCGCCGAGATGGCGTGCCGCATCGCTGAAGAGCACGTCGACGGCCGGACGACAGAAATTGACCGGAGGTCCATCGCTGACGGTGGCGACGAGATGGCCGAGCCGCCGGTCGATGCCAAGATGCCGCCCGCCCGGCGCGATGTAGACAGTGCCGCGCGCCAGGCGCTCGCCATCGAAGGGCTCGCGGGCCGGGATGCGGACATGGCTCGTCATCTGCTCGGCGAAGGAGGCCGTGAACAGCGGCGGCATGTGCTGGACGACGAGCGTGGTGATGTCGGCGAGCGCATCACCGATGTCGAAGAGGACCCTGGCGACGGCGCGCGGTCCGCCGGTCGAGGCGCCGATCAGGAGGTAGCGCGGCATCGTCCAGACGAGGGGGCGCAGGCTGGTGCGGCCATGTGCCGAGTCCAGATCGACTTCAGGTGGCAGCGTCCCCGGCTGCGGGGCTGATTGGGCGATATTGCCGAGCTTCAGCAGGAACTCGCTGCGGAAGTCGAGCGACAGGGTCATGCCCGCGCGGCTGTCGGGCTTCGACACCACGTCCATGGCGCCTTTCGTCATGCATTCGAGGGCGAGGCGGGTATTGCGCTCGTTGAGCGTCGCCGCGAGCAGAATGCCGGTTTTGGGGCTCTCGCGCAGGATCCGCGGCAGGGCCTTGGGCCCGTCGACCCCCGGCATGTCGAGGTCGAGCACCAGGACGTCCGGCTTGAAGCGGCCGGCATGGGCCAGTGCCGTTTCTCCGTCTCCGGCGACGGCGACGACGTGGAAATGGCCTGCTTCGCCGAGCCAGCGCGCAAAAAGCCCGCGCACGACCGCCGAGTCATCGGCGATGACGACCGTCTTGTGCCGGGATGAGCCCGGCGAGGCAGAGCGCGAAACGATCATGCGGGCGAGAACGGTTGCAGGAAGGCGTGCTTTCCGGAGGCAGGCGGCGCAGCTCGGCGAGCCCGGCGGCTCAGAGCAGGCCGACCTGATGGAATTTCGAGGCGACGATCTCCTTGTCGAAGGGCTTCATGATATATTCGTCGGCACCGGCATGCATGGCCCGTGCGATGTGGGCGATGTCGTTCTCGGTGGTGCAGAACACGACCTTCGGCCGCTTGCCGCCCGGCATCTGGCGCAGCGTGCGCAGGAATTCGTAGCCGTCCATGATCGGCATGTTCCAGTCGAGCAGCACCGCATCCGGCATCTCGCCCTTGCAGGCGTCGATGGCGCGCGCACCATCCTCCGCCTCGGCGATGCGGAACTGCAGTCCTTCGAGGATGCGACGGGCCACCTTTCGGATCACGGCCGAGTCGTCGACAACGAGGCAATACTTCATGGTCGGTCTCCAGAAACGCGGCCGGCGCTCAGGCCGCGGCGCGAAGGTCAAGGTCGAGGACGGCGTCGAGGTCGAGGATGACGAGCAGCGAGCCGGGAAGGCGATGGACGCCGGCAGCCAGTGCCGCCCATGTCGGATCGAGATTGACGGGCAGCGGCTCGAAGGTAGAGCGGTCGAGCCGGACGACCTCGCCGACGGCATCGACGATCAGCCCATAGGATTCGCCGCGGTGATCGAGGCCGATCGCGGTCAACCCGCTGCAGCCCTTTTCGCAAGCTTCGCTGGCCGTGTGGCCAAGCCGATTGCGCAGGCAAATCGCGGTGACGATCCGGCCGCGCAGGTTGAGCAATCCGACGATGTCGGAGGGCGCTCCCGGGACGACCGTGATGCGGTCGGCGATGAAGACATCGCGCACGCGCTCGATGGGCAGCCCCAGGAGCTGCTCGCCGATCCGGACCGTCACATAGTCCAGCGAATCCGCGAAGTGTGGCGTCAAATCCCGGTCGAATTCCGCGTTGCCGTTCATGCGGCATCCCTCAATTCGGTGGCGCGGGCATTCAGCTCGCCAAGCAGGGCGCGGCGGTCGAACTTGGCGATGGTGCCGTCGGCGCCTGCCTCGGCCGCCTGCCTGAGCAATTCCGGCGTCGCGCAGGTCGTCAGGCCGAGCAGCCGAACGGGATTGTTCCGTGGACGCGCCCGCAGCGTTGCGAACAGCTTCAGCGCTGCCTCGACGTCGCGGTCGAGATCAGCCAGCACGAAGCCGACCTCGGGCGCTGCCGCGGTCCGTATGGCGCTCTCGCAGTCGGCTGCAGTCAGGAGTACCCGACCGGAGGCGCGCAGTACCGGGCTCAGCATCTCGCGCAGGAATTCCGAAGGCTCGACGAGCAGCACATGTTCGGGAGCGGCACCTCCGCGCGTGGCGCCCGTCCAGCCGGGATCGCCGAGCGGCAGATAATGGGCGAGGTCGACGATGTCGGTGGCCCGGCCGCGGATGACCGCCGAGCCGATGACGCCGTGTTCGCAGGAAGTCGCCAGCTCCAGTTCGAACTGCTCGTCGACGATGTCGATGATGGCCTCGACGGCCAGCGCCGCCGTCTGCCCGCCATTCGAGACGATGACGAGGGGCTGGATCCCCTCACGATGCAGCTCCGTCTGGCCCAGCGGAGTCACCGGGACAAGGCGGTTGCGATAATGCAGGAGCGTTCGGCCAGAGCCGTGCTGGAAGGTGCCGGCATCAACCTCTTCGAGCCGGGTGACCAGCGAGAGCGGCAGCGCCTGGATGCGACCCGCGCCGGCCCGGAAGACCAGCATCGTCGTGCGCTCGCCTGCTCCGGCGGCAGCGGGGGGTACCTCCGGTTCGTCGGCCGCCGTTTCGGTGTCGTTCGCCCCGACCAGCCGGGCAACTCCGTTCGGGTCGACGATCAATACCACGGCGCCGTCCCCCAGAATCGTGTTGCCGGAGAAGAGCGGGATGTGCCGAAGCTTGCTCGACATCGGCTTCACCACGATCTCTTCGGTGTGGAAGACGCCGTCGACAAGGATGCCGAACTGACGTTCGCCGATCTGGGTGACGACGATGAAGCCTTCGGCTTTGTCCTTCTTCGCATGTCCCATCAGCTCGCCGAGGGCGACGATGGGCAGAAGCCGGCCGCGCAGTCGCAGCACCGGCGCGCCGTTGATCTCTTCCAGCCGGTTCTCGTCCCCTGTCTTGACGCGCACGAGCTCGCGCACCGCCGTCTGGGGGATCGCATAGCGCTCGGTGCCGGCAACGACGATCAGCGCGGCGATGATGGCGAGCGTCAGGGGAATCTTGATGGTGATCGTCGTGCCGAGGCCCGGCCGGCTGGCGATGTCGACGACGCCGCCGACGGAATCGACATTCGCCTTGACCACGTCCATGCCGACCCCGCGGCCGGAGACCGCAGTGACGTTCTCGGCGGTCGAGAAACCGGGATGGAAGATAAAGCGGGCGATCTGGGCCTCGCTCATCCTCTCGATCTCGGTTTCGCTGGCGAGGCCCGTGGCGATCGCCTTGCGGCCGATGCGGACGATATCAAGGCCGCGCCCGTCATCGCTGACCGCGATCGTGACGGAGCCGCCTTCGTGACGAGCGCAGACACGGATCGTGCCATGCTCGGGCTTGCGGGCCGCGCGACGTTCTTCCGGCGTCTCGATGGCATGGTCGGCGCAGTTGCGCACCATGTGGATGAGCGGATCCTTGATCAGGTCGAGGATCTGCCGGTCGAGTTCGGTATCGGCGCCTTCTGTCACCAGCTCGATGCGCTTGCCGAGTTCGCTGTTCAGGTCGCGTACGATGCGCGGCAGCTTTGCCCAGGCGCTGCCGATCGGCTGCATCCGGGTCTTCATCACGCCATCCTGCAGCTCGGCCGTGATCAATGAGAGGCGCTGCAGCGGCGCCTTCAACCCGACGTCCTCCTGCTGGCGCGAGACTTCGAGGAGCTGGTTGCGGGTCAGCACGAGCTCCGACACCATCGTCATCAGATGCTCGATGGTGTCCACCGCAACGCGCAGCGTCGGCGGGCCGCCACTGCGCTGGGGGCTGCCTTCTTCCACGAGGGGCTGCTGCCGGGCTGCAATGCGGCCATCCGGTCCGCGCTGCGGGCTGGGTGCGCTCTGGAAGACGATGTCTTCGATGGAAGGCACGTCCTGCGGCTTGCCGTGGCGGGCGAGATAAGCCGCGACGGGGTCCACCGGCGGTGCCTCCTGCTCGGAGGCTGGCTGGTCGAGCTCGACCTTGGCCAGGTTCGCGAGGCCCTGGAGCTCGCCGATCAGCGTCCCGTCGTTGCCTTCGGGCTCCTGGCCCTTTTCGGCGAGTTCGGCGAGGATGTCCTTGATCCGGTCGATCGTCTCGAGGATGGCGGTGACGGCGGTCGGCTTGACGGTGGCGCCGTCGCGGAACTGGCCGATGACCGATTCCGCCGCATGGGTCAGCGCCTCGAGACGCGGCAGGCCGATGAAGCCGCAGGTACCTTTGACGGTGTGAACCAGGCGGAAGATGTTCCGCAGGATGTCGCGGTCATTGGGGTTCTGCTCGAAGCGGACGAGCTCCCGATCGACCGTGTCGAGATTCTCGCCGGTCTCGGTCAGGAACTCTTGCAGCAGCTCGTCCATGCAGGAAGATCACTCAACGCGACGCACTGCAGGAACTAATGCAGAAGAACGGTTTATGATCGGTTGAAACCGATCGCCGACTGCGACGGATCGTTCACTCGGCCTTTGCGGCCTTGATCGTGACGGTCTCGCCCTCGATCGTGAGGGAGATGGCCATGCCGGCGGCTCGGGCGACCAGGCCGGTATAGACCGGCTGCACGGCGTGGGCGTCGATGGCGCCGCCTTCGGACTGACCCGCGATCAGATCTTCGACATGGGCCGGAATGCGTGCATGCGAGCCGGTCGCGGTGATCTCGAAAGAACCTTGCTCGCCCTCGACGCTGGCGCGGGACACCAGCTTGCCACCACGCGGGACGGCCTGGGTCGCGATCAGCAGGAGGTTGAGCAGCAGCTTGACCTGGTTCTTCGGCAGGAGCGCGCGCGGCGCTTCCCAGTCGAGCGAGAGCTTCTCGTCGTTGAGGAAACCATTGGCGACATTGCCGGCGTCGCCGAGGTCGATCATCGCGCCGGCCGAGCCGGCGGCGCCGAAGGCGAGACGGGCGAATTGCAGGCGGGCCGAGGCGTTGCGGGCGCTCTTCTTGATCAGTTCGAGCGCGAATTCGCGCATTGAGGGGTCGTCTTCCTCCAGGACTTCCAGAGCATTGACAATCGCGCCGACCGGGCTGATCACGTCATGGCAGACGCGGCTGCAGAGAAGCGCGGCCAGGTCGAGCGGGTCGAGCGAGATGGCGGTCATGGAGGTGAAATCCCGGGATGAGCGCTGCGCCGCAAGCGTGGCGCCGTTGTTCCCTGGTATGGTGCCATCTTGGTTTTCATGTGGTTAATCCCCATATTCCGGGCGACATTTTGAAGGATGAGGCCGCCATGATCGGCCGTGACGATCCCCGCCTGCGCGATCGCGACGAGCTGGGACGCAAACTCGCGGAAGCAGCCGGTGCCAGTGCCGCCGTGCTGCTCGCCAAGCGCGCCGCCTACGACGTCAAGCTCAAGAAGGACGGCTCGCCCGTCTGTACCGCCGACCTTGCGGCCGACCGCGCGGCGAAGGACGCGCTTGCGCTGCTTCTTCCGGGATTTCCTATCGTCAGCGAGGAAACCGTCGACAGCGTGAAGCCGGAGGCGGTGTTCATCCTGCTCGATCCGCTCGACGGCACCCGCGAATTCCTTGCCGGCGGCGACAGCTATTGCGTCGCGATCGCCGTCGTCGTCGACGGCCGACCTATTGCCGGCGCCATCGCGGCTCCCGCTCTGGGGCGCCTGTGGTTTGGCGGCGAGCATGCCTATACCCAGAATTTCGCGGCGGACGGCTCGCTGCTCGGCGCGGCGAGATCTGTCGCCGTCCGTGCCTTGCCGGAGGAGGGGCCGGTCGTTCTGGTTAGCCGCTTCCATGGCGACGGGCGCAGCGACGGCATTACGGCCGCGCTCTGCAAAGGCAAGGGCGTGCCGATGTCATCGGCCGTCAAGTTCGGCCTGATCGCCTGCGGCGAGGCGGATCTTCACGTCCGCTGCGGCCAGACGATGGAATGGGACACGGCTGCCGGCGACGCCATCCTCTCGGCTGCGGGTGGTGTCGTCCTGACATTCGATGGGGCGGTGCCGCGTTACGGCTGTGTCGACCGCCAATTCCGCAATCCGCCCTTCGTCGCCGCTTCGAGCGAGGGCCTGGCCCGGCGCGCGATCGCGGGCTGCTGACGGCCCGAGTGTCGGCTCGACGCCGTGGTCAGCGTGCAACCGCTCGCCGTACGGCATTCCAGCGCGTTTCAGCCAGATCCAGCAGCGAGCGATCCTGCAGGAAGCGCCTGCGACTCTCATCCGAGCGGAACAGGAACAGGCGCGTGCCGATGACCGAGAACCGGCTCGGATCGCTGTCGACCGCCACGCCATCGGCGACGCCTGTCGGATCGAAGCCCGCGAAAGCCGGGGTGTAGACCTCTGGTGCATCGCGGAAGGCCGCACGATTGGCCGCCGAGGCGAAGCGCCAGACGATGCCGTCCAGGATCAGCTCGTAGTCCGCGCGTCCGGCCATCGGCCCGCCGTCGAGCTGGTAGGATACGGGGTCGAAGCCGTTCAGCGCGAGGCCGGTGCGCAGATCGCGCTGCATGACCTCTCCGAGGGTGGGAAGTGCCGGCAGGCCCTCGGGCAGGCTCGTTTCCGGAAGGGGGGCCGCGGCCGGCGCGGGAGCATCAGGCGCATTGGCCGAGGCGAGCGGGGCGGCGAAGGACAGCGCGAGACAGCAGATGGTGCGCAAAATCCAGCCTTGCCATGTTGCGGCCTTCATCGCGGGCAAATCCTCGCATCTCTTCGATCCGGGGCTAATCGGGCACCCCCCAAATCTTCACGGCTTGGATAGATTTGCAGCGTATCAAATTGGTTAGCGAATTGATTCGCATTCGCTGGACGCCGCATTTTCGACGTCCGGCAGCGAGTGGCGGATAGCCCAGGATCGGCCCGCCTTCCGGCCCGCGCCGGCGCCTTTCGAAGCAGGTTGCCGAGCAACCGCCGGGCGTCGATCGGACGGACCAACTTACTGCTCCGGCGTCCGGTTCTGCCGGCCGCCCTGTCCGGAGACCATGTTCATGATCCAGACCCGCCGCAGTCTCATCAAGGGCGGCCTCGCCCTGGCAGGCTCCAGCCTGGCCGGAGTGTCGATCCCGGCGGTCGCGCAGAACTATGACGGCCAGCGCTCCTTCTCGCAGAACGAGCTCGTCACGTCCGGCCATAAATTCTTCGGCAATGTCTCACGCGGCCTTGCGCTGGCGATCGAGGAAGCGGTCCGCCGTTGGGGCGAGCCCAACGGCTATATCCTCGGTCAGGAGGCCGCCGGCGCTTTCGTCGGTGGGCTGCGCTACGGGGAGGGCACGCTCTATACCCGCAATGCCGGCGACCGGCGCGTATTCTGGCAAGGACCTTCGATCGGCTTCGATTTCGGCGGCGAAGGCGCGCGCACGATGATGCTGGTCTACAACCTGCCTGTGGTCGATGCGATGTACCAGCGCTTCGCCGGCGTCGACGGCTCGGCCTATTTCATCGGCGGCTTCGGCTTCACCGCGCTGACGGCTGAAGGCATCACTGTGGTGCCGATCCGCTCCGGCGTCGGCTGGCGGCTCGGCGTGAACCTCGGCTATCTGAAGTTCTCGCCGCAGGCCACCTGGAACCCGTTCTAGATCACCGCGCGTCCTGGCGGGCGCGGTAGCGCAGTCCCGCCTACCGCTTTCTCTGGCCATGGCGGGGCGGGCATGGCAGATTCGGGCCGGATTTGACCGGATGCGGAGCCGCGAGCCTTGATCGAAGCCGCCATGCTGTTCACGCTCGGCTTCCTCTGCGCCGCGCTGCTGGCGCTGGCGGCCGTGCCCGCTTTGTCGCGCCGGGCCGACCGCCTGGCGCGCAAGCGCGCCGAGGCCGCCTTTCCGCTTTCGCTCGCCGAGATCGCGGCGGATCGCGATCACCTGCGGGCCGAACTCGCCGTGCGGATGCGTTCCGTCGAGCAGGAGGCCGAGCGCGGTTTTGCCGCCAAGGCCGGTGCGATGCAGGATATCGGTCGGCGCGACATGGAGATCGCCCAGCTCAAGCGCGACAACGCTGAGCGCGACGAGCGGATCGCGGCGCTCGAAGCCGAGCTGAACGGGACGCGCGGCCATCTCGACGAAACCTGCGCGAGCCTGGAGGGCGAGCGCGGTAGCCATGCAGAGACCACGGCGACGCTGGAGAAGCGGCTCGCCGATCTGGCGAAGCTCGAGGCCGAACTGGCGAAGAGCCGCGATGAGTATGAGAAGATCAAGGTCGCGCAGGTCGAGGACCGCACACAGATCATGGTGCTGCAGGGCAAGCGGGACGAACTGGGCGACAGACTGGTGGCGATGGAAGAACGCCTCGCCGGCCGCGAGACGGCGTTTGCGGCGATGACGGCCGAGCGCGAAGGTGAGCGCCTGCGCGCCGATGCCTTTGCCGCGCGGGCCGAGCAGGCCGAGGCCGGGCTCGCCGCGGCGAACGCCCATAGCAGCACGGCGGCGACCGAGGTTCGGCAGAATGCGAGGCTCCTCGAACAGGAGCGGACCGAGCATGGCCAGGCGCGGGAGCGGATCGCTGTCCTGGAAGGCTGGCTCGAAGAGGCGCAGCAGGCGCTGGCGAGCGGACGCCGCGAGCACGAGCAGGAGATCATCGGCTTGAAGGAAGCAGGACAGGCGCGCGAGGGGCGGATCGAGACGCTGCATGCCGAGCTGCAGACTCTGGAAGGAGCCCTGGAGCAGGCGCGCAGCGACCGGGCCGAGGCGAAGCGAGAGCTTGCTGCCTTGCGCAAGGATGCTGCGACACAGGGCGGCAATATGGCGCTGCGGCAGGAGATTATCCGCCTAGCGGACCGGCTGATGACCCAGTCGCCCGAGCGCGAGGCGGCGGAGTGAGGTGAAAAGTGGTTTCCATGCGGAAGCCTTGTTCTCGAGCCGGATCCGATCCGGTTGAAACAAACTGACCGGTGAATCCGCCTCTCACAGATTGATGG
>JARYGW010000210.1:0-10463 GCA_033792295.1 Allobosea sp. | reverse complement strand
GCCCATTCTCATGTTTAAATGCTCAACCCAGTTCGGAAGCGGCCATTCTTACATTTAACTGCAAAGCGACACGATGGCTTCCGCCAGCGTGTGTATCACCGCCTCGATCGAGAGCGTGACAAAGGGTGTCGTGTCATAGGGCACGACATAGCTTACCCCCGCCGGCAGCACTTCCGCCAGTTCAGCGACCCTGGCCTTGACCAGCCTGGCGGTCTCGAGTGCATTCGCTCCCGAGGCGAGCTGGATCGCCATGCCAGAGGCTGGCTGGCCGTTGTAAAAGCCCCTGATCTCGTAGTTCTCGGAGCCCAGCTCCGCCCGCGCCACGTCGCGCAGCAGGACCAGCCCGCCATCGGTATCGGCGCGCAGCACGATCCGCTCGAAATCCTCAGGCGTCCTGAGCAGGGACTGCGCCGTCACCGTGGCGTTGAGCTGCTGGCCCTTGGGCGCGGGCATCGCGCCGAACGACCCCGCGGAGATCTGGGCGTTCTGCGCCGTGATCGCCGCGACCACGGTGCTCGGGGACAGGTCATAATATTTCAGCTTCTGCGGATCGAGCCAGATCCGCATCGCATATTCCGATCCGAACACCTCGACCTTGCCCACGCCCTTGAGGCGCGAGACTGGCTCGACCATGTAGGAATTCAGGTAGTCGGCGAGATCGATCGCGGTTCGCGCGCCGTCGGTCGAGATCAGCGCGACCACCATGAGGAAGCCGGTGGTGGACTTCTCGACGGTGACGCCCTGACGGGTGACTTCCGCCGGCAGGCTCGATTGCGCCTGGCTGAGTTTATTCTGCACCTGAACCTGGGCGATGTCAGGATTGGTACCCAGGTTGAAGGTCAAGGTGATCGTCGCTCGGCCCGTGGAGGTCGTGCTGCTATCGATGTAGCGCAGGCCGTCCAGACCCGTCATTTCCTTCTCGATGATCTGCACGACGGTATCGGCCACCGTCTTCGCCGATGCGCCCGGATAGGTCGCGCCGATGACGACGGACGGTCCCGCGATCGAAGGATATTGCGAGATCGGAAGCCGCAGTATGGAAAGCACCCCGAGCCCCATGATGATGATCGCAATCACCCATGCGAAGATCGGGCGGTCGATGAAGAAGCGCGCCATGGCTCACTTGCTCCCGCTCGCCGAGGCCTGCTCGTTCGCAGGTTTCTCCGTCACCTGAACGGTCGCCCCGGGAGCGGCCTTCTGGAAGCCGGAGGTGACGACCTTGTCTCCGGATTTCAGGCGGCCGGTCGTGACCCAGGCGTTTCCGGAGCTCGTCAGGATATTGAGCGGGCGCACGGCCACTTTTCCGTCCTCGACGATCCAGGCATGGGCCTCGCCCCTGGTGTTGCGCATGACCGCGCTCTGCGGAACCAGGATCGCATTTTTCGCGATGGCCTGCGGTAGCTCGACCTCGACATAGAGGCCCGGCAGCAGGATGTGGTCGGGATTGGCGAAAGTGATGCGCAAAGTCACCATACCCGTGGTGGGCACGACCTGCGGCTCGGCGGCCTTGAGCTCGCCCCTGTGCGAAAAGGTCATGCCGTCCGGCAGGATCATCGATGCCGTCACCCCGGCGGCGAAGGCCTTGCCCCCGCCCGAGGCGTTCCAGCGCAGGAGATCGGTCGCCGACTGCGTGACGTCGACATGGATCGGGTCGAGGGCACGGATGATTGTCAGCGCCGTCGCTTGCTCGGCCGAGACGAGGGCGCCGGCCGTCGTCTGCGATAGGCCGATGACGCCGGTCAGCGGGGCGCGGATCGTCGTCCTTTCCAGGTTGATCTCGGCAGTGCTGAGCTGCGCCCTGGTCATTTGCAGCGTCGCCTCGGCCTTGTTGCGGGTGGCAACCGCGGTGTCGCGGTTGGATTCCGCGCCGACCTGCCTGGCGAGCAAATCCTCAGCTCGGCGAGCCTGGATCACCGCCAGGTCGAAATCCGCCTGGGCCTGCGCGACGGAAGCCCTGGCTGAAGTCACGGCCGCGACATAGGTCTCGTCCTCGATCTTGTAGAGCGGCTGTCCCACCGTCACGCGGGCTCCTTCCTCGAAGAGCCGCTCGCGGATGATGCCCGAAACCTGCGGGCGCACCTCCGCCATGGTGGAGGCCTTGATGCGCCCCGGCAAACGCGCCTTCAGCTCGAAATCGGACAACCTGACGGTTTCCACCGCGACCGACGGAACCGGTTGCTGTTGCGCTGAAACCATCGTGGGCAGTGCTGCAAGCGAAACAATCAGTGCGGTGCGGCGCAGCAATCCCGATGCGACGGTACCGGACATGGGTGGCCTTTCTGAAGGCGGAAGAACGCTCGGCTCCCTGTCACGAATGCGCGGCAGATCCGATTAGCGCTGCAGTTATCATACATACAGTTCGTTTGTAAATTAAGTCAGTAACCTTTTCAGGGCGATCTGGCGGAGTGGCTGGACAAAGCGGATTGAAGGACGAGCCTAATGATCCGCTCTTTCCGACCTTCCACCGGGGAACGACCGCAAGAGGCGGCTCTTTTGGCGAGCTCACACGAGAGCGTATGCATCTGTCCAGCGACATTCGGAACTGCCCCCCTTTTGCGCCATGAAGAACGGCCCCCCGTGCCGATTGCCTCTCAGGCGGTTGCGCGTTGAGGCGTCGCAGCGGTCTTCTGCCGACGACCGCTGCGACGCTTTTCGCGGAGACGATAGCTGTCTCCGCGGATGGTGATGACGTGGCTGTGATGGAGCAGCCTGTCGAGGATGGCCTTCGCGACGACGGGATCCTCGATTAGCGCAGAATGCCCCCGATCTTGACCATGTGGTGTCCGAGGTCACGGTCTGCGCGCGCGATCATGCGCTATTCGGACGCACGTTTCCGGTTGTGTCCTGTCGCTCGGGCAGAGGCCCGCGCTTCATCGTGGTGCAGTTGCCGGACGGCCGGCGGCGCTCGGTGCTGAGGTCGATCACCGATCTGGAGATGGAACATTCTCCGGCAGGTCGGGATTCCTCGGAGCAAAGTCTGCGCGTCAGTGTCCGCACGCTGCTGCCGCTGGCGCGCCTGTTGGCCGCAAGGTCGCCCTCGCAAGAAGGGACGGACGATGACGGCGCAGATCGATCCTGCTCATCTGTGCAGCCCGAAGTTGCTGCGGAGATCGCCTATGACGACGAGGCGACCACCTCGGATGTGGCGAAGCCTGTCGCGGGCGGATCAGGACCAACTGGCCTCGACGCTGGCGGAGATGGTACGACGTGCAGTGGCGGGCGCCGGCGCGGAACTCGGTGATGTTGGCGATCACTCCCCTCGCTGACCAGCGCCTCACGCCGGCGCGCAGGGCCAAGTTCGCCTATATCTACGTCCGCCAGTCGTCGGTCGGTCAGGTCAGGCACCATCAGGAGAGCACCGAGCTGCAGTACCGTCTCGTCGACCGCGCCGTCGGTCTTGGGTGGCCACCGCCGTAGACCGGGTTCGCGATGACCCGGTGGATGGACGCATAGTTCGGCCGGCGCCAAATCGTGTCGCCATTGCGCTGCTTCACGGGCAGGTCGAGACCATGTTCGTGCAGCCAGCACAGCGCCTGGCGCGCGCTACCGAGTTCCTGGACCTTGTCGAAGACGAGCGTGATCGCCTCCTGAACGCGCCGGTCCGGGTCCTTCTCATATCGGTCATCCGCCTTCACGAAGCCGATCGGCGCGGAGACGATCAGTTCGCCCGGCGCGCCTTGGCGTAGCGGGCCGCGAGAGAGCGCTGACGCAGGAGATCGAGCTCGTACTCGTTGAGGCTGCCCTTGAGCCCCAGCAACAGGCGATCGTCGCCATGGCGCGGCGCATAGACCGTCTCCTGATCGACGAGCACCGTGTCGACCACCCGGCACATCTCGATCAGCTGCTGCCAGTCGCGGCTGTTGCGGGCGAAACGCGAGACCTCCCGGGCGCAAACCGCGCCGACCTTGCCGAGGCAGACCTCGGCCACCATCCGCTCGAAGCCTGCACGCTGGACGGAGCCTGCGGCGGAACGGCCGAGATCATCGTCGATCACCTCGACCTGCGACCATCCCAGCGCGGTCAGGCGGTCCCGCATGGCATATTGCAGCGCGCTGCTCTCGCGGTTGTGCAACACCTGGTGGGTGGAGGACTGCCGCACATAGAGGATCGCCTTGCGCTCCAGGTGATGAGGCCGGACCTTCTCAGAGATCATCGCCAGCCTCCTTTGCTGGAAGCGGAACGGCCGTGGCGGCGTGGGCGAGGATCAGCCGCGCCATCAACTCCGTCAGCGCCGAGCGTGCTCGCTCCGGCAACTCCGGCCAAAGCGGCGCGCCGCTGGCTTCTGGCCTGGCGCTGTCGAAAAGATCCATCTGCTGACGCCCGCGCGGCCGCTTGTGCCTGCCGCTGTTCGCCGCCGTCGCCGTCGTCGCTCGCATGGGCCTCTCCCCGAATCTGGTCGTGAGAGGATCGCAATGCGCCCGAAAGCGGGGCATTCGATGATGCCGTGGGGGTCTTCAACGCCCGATCGATCAGCGCCGACAGCTCCGCCAATGCCTCCAGGCCGACGAACGGGGCAGCGGTCGGCTCAAGATCGCCAGGACATGACGCCCGCTCGAACATCCAGGCCGGAACCTCGAGCCAGCGGTCCCCTTGGGCGCCGGCTACCGCGCAGCGGAAATACACGCCGTCGCACTTCGCCACGACGCCATGAACGCCGACCTCACGGCCAAACCACGGATGATACCGATAGAGAACCTCGCGGAACTCGGTTCCGTGGGTGTTCCCAAGCCTTGTTGTACAACCGCCACCGACCCCACTCGGCGCTCGGATACATCCCGCCGGCGACCTATGCCGCCAAGCTCTCCACCGCTGCGCAATTCCGCGCAAAACCCGCCGAGGCTATAATCGCCGCTGGATGACAGATCAGAGGCAGGTCAGCTGAAGCTCGGTGCCGTGCCGCAGCAGGGCAGTATCGGTCCGAGGGGCCGTCTTGATCTTGAGGATTTGCGGATAGAACACGTCTGTAGCCGATCACACTCTCAGACGAAACAATCTTCCCGACGAGCGGCGCCCGCTTTGCGGTCTAACGAGCGCTTTCATTTGTCCGCAAAAGCTTATCTCGCCTTTGCTGCGCGCGAAGGATCATCCCGTTCGACGAATCCTAGCCATGGGCTCTGCACGCTGGTCACTCCTGAGCTATTTTTTTGCGGGCGCCGCCGAAGGACGCACAATCTCGGCCCACTTGGGAATTTCAGAACGCATTAGCGCCGCGAGGCTTTCGGGCGAGCCACCCACGATTTCTAACCCAAGATCGGCCAGCTTAGACGCCACTACCGGCTCCTTTACGATCTGTAGAAGAACTGAGTGCAACTTCGCCACGATGTCGGGTGGCGTTCCCTTGGGTGCAATGATCGCGTACCAGTTATTGGCCTGGACACTGGGGAAACCAAGCTCCACCATCGTCGGAACTTCCGGCAGCGCCGGGGACCGAGCGTTGCTCGCGAGCCCGAGGGCCTTCACTGCGCCACCCTGCACCTGCGGGAGCAAGACCGGCAAGTCAGCAAACATCAACTCGATCTGCCCCGCCACAACGTCGTTGGCTGCTGGCCCAACCCCGCGGTACGGAACGTGAACCAGGTCGATATTGGCTGCTCGCCGCAAAAGTTCCCCCGCGAGATGGGGAAGACTGCCGGTACCAGATGACCCGAAGCTGATCTGGCCTGGTCGTTGTTTGGCCAGCGAAACCAGATCATCGAGCGTAACCACATGAGCTTTGGGCCCAGCCACAAGGAGCTCCGGGGCGCGCGCGAGCAACATGACTGGTGCGAAGTCAACGACTGGATCGTAAGGCATCCGCTCCATGAGGCTGACGTTGATTGCAAGGGGCCCCGTTGTCGATAATCCGATCGTGTAACCGTCCGGTGGGGCCTTCGCAACACCATCGGTTCCGGTCACTCCTCCGGCTCCTGCGCGGTTCTCAACGATGAAGTTCTGCCCCAGCAGTTGCGCTGCCCGCTCTCCGAGAAGACGGGCCACGATATCTCCCGAGCCCCCCGCCGCAAATGGAACGATGACGCGGATTGGACTCGCGGGGAAAGTGTCAGCCACCGCGCCAAAGGGCCAGAGGATGACGAACAGCGTCAGCAGAGCTCGCTGAAAGGTCGACATGATTACCTGCCAGCTGATTACGAGGTTGCAATGTCGCATAACTCTTACCCAGCCTGCTGGGTTTCACAACGGATTGCTGCGTCCTGAGAGGAACGCTGAATAATGTTCAGATGAGCCCAGCCGTCGCGTTCTCCCTCAACGAAAGTAACGCCAGCTCCGAGGGTGTCGCTCATTCTGCGCAGATAGTCGAAGACCCGCCCCGCTCTAGCGTCGCCAAACCGGTACGGCTCTGTACTTCCATCCGCGAGAATTTCGGCCGGAATGAAACCCGCTCGCACAATGCCCAGCTTTGATGCGTCGAGAGTCACAATCCCCGTCATTCGAGCGTCGGGATGAAAAGGATAGAGAGGAAATCCGGGCCGTGGACCGTGTGCGAACTCGCCATATCGAGCGCGACTCGCTGCCAGCTGGTTGGCGGTTGGATTGTAGTGCGTGAAGTGGTGGACGAACGCACCAACGCCGTAAAATATGGGTGATCCGGCCCAGAATTCAACCCCGCGTAGGCTGTGGTGATGGTGGCACACCACAGCGTCTGCGCCTAGTTCCACGATCTGGCGTGCGACTTCCGTTTCATAGCTCTGGAGGGTCTCAAACTGGCTGGACGCACCCCAATGGCAAGCCACGACCACAAGGTCTGCGGATGCGCGGGCATCTTTGATCGCCTGGCCCAATCGCCGAAGATCATCAGGGTCCGCTGACGTTGTAATGAGCGGTCGAGCCCCCGGCTCCCAGAAGGTCGGGTCAGGCGTCGAGTAGTGGGTTCGGATCCTAACTGCCGCCAAGCCTGGCCGCTCGTCGCGCGCTTCATAGCCCACCGGGAAAATGCTTGCGCACGCGAGGAAAGCAACTCGGATCCCGTCGCGCTCGACGACCGCCGGGCGCAAAGCAGCCTTGGCGTTCATTCCCGCGCCTGTCGTCGCAATGCCCTGTTCCCGCAGAACCTCGAGGGTATCAGCGAGGCCCCGGTAACCCCCGTCAACGATGTGGTTATTGGCGCAGGTCATCACGTGGAATGGCACCGCGCTCAGACAAGACGCCCGGCTCCGACCTGTTGTCATACTGTGGCGTGTCGTCGGAGAAGGCGCGGGATCGTCCGAGTAAACGCCTTCGCAATTGCCGACGACGATATCACCTCCCTTAAGCAAGGATGTAGCGTGTCGGAATGCCGGCACCCCGTCGTCCAAATCTACGAAAACGTCCCCAACTGCGAAAATGGAGACATGGCCCGATCGGTTATCTGCACTCTCGCTCTCAGCCATGTCAGATGTCCACCAGTCCGCCCAGGATCCGGTCGTTGTCCTCGCCCAGCCGCGGGGGCTTACGGCGAATTTCGCCGGGGGTCTGCCGAAGTTTCAGCGGAATTCCGGCGATACGCACCTCGTCTACACCCGACGACACGATCATCTCGCGAGCGGCCGCCTGCTCGTGTTGCAGAACCTCTCCAATATCGTTAACCAAGCTGGTGGGGATCCCTATTTTCATAGCCAGTTCGACCCAATATTGGGCGCCGCGGGTTTGAAAGAGGGGGATTAGTTGCTCATGCAACGCATCTCGGTTGCGAAGGCGATCAACATTCGTTTTGAAGCGCGGATCGACAATGAGGTCACCTCGGTCGATCGCGTTGCAGAAAGCCGGATAGGAGCGACTATCTACACCCAGGTAAAACTCACGATCTCGCGCAGCGAACATTCCGTAGGGGGCAAGAAAAGCAAAGAATGGCCCATGCTTGCCCGGGAGGTCCGCCCCGCCGGTGTAATCGGCAATATAGTGGCCAATTAGATGGACAGCCGTGTCGTACAAGGAAAGGTCGATTTCCTGACCTCGGCCGGTCTTGTCTCGTTCTCGCAAGGCAAGCGAAATGCCATACGCCGCATGCGCTCCCGTAAGGAGGTCGATTGGAGACGGTCCAGTGCGGACAGAGGGGCGCCCCGGCTCACCAGTGATACTCATGTGTCCGACGTAAGCCTGCAGAAGCATGTCGAGGCCGGGGCGATCGCGCAATGGCCCGTCTTGGCCGAAGCCCGAAATACTGCAATAAATTATGTCTGGCTTAATTGCGGCCGCGTCGGCGTAACCAAAACCTAGACGGCTAGCGACCCCTGGCCTGAAATTCTCAAGGATCACATCGGCGCTTGCGATAAGCTTGCGGATGTTAGACTTGCCTTCCTCAGATTTAAGATCGATCGTTATGCTTGACTTGTTGCGGTTTAGGGCCAAATAAAGCCCACTAAACTGCCCTCCCTCGCCAGCCCGCGCAGAGCCCCATCGACGCGAGCTTTCACCTTCAGGCGGCTCGATCTTAACAACCTCAGCGCCAAAATCACCGAGCAACATGCCACAAGCAGGGCCCGCCATAGCTTGGCTGAAATCGAGCACCCTGATGCCTTCCAATGGCGCCACGATGTGTCCTCTCTAAGTTCGCCTGCTGATCTCGACAGGTACCACCCGCGACAGTCGTGAGGGTCTGCTCAGCCAGCAAAATCAAACACAGGGCTAGCTATCACGAAAATAGATTTTTCTACCTATCTCCATATCCTAAATGCTATACCGCCTTCGCGAACCTCGCCGCAACGCGGTCAAAAAATGCATTGGCAGCTAAACCGGGGGCCAATCCCTCACGTCGGCAAAGCCAAAACGGAACCGCCGGGTTTCCCGTGATCGGAATTCTTACATTGCTGTCAAAGTCGCGCCCCATTCCAGCAAAGGCGACAAGCAAACCACGGCCGGACGCTACCATCTCACTCAGAAACCCTTGGCTTTTGCTCTCGACCCTGACATCGGGCTTTTTTCCGAGTTTGGCAGCCATATCTTCAACTAAGGATCGCTGATTGTATCCTGCCGGGAATAGGATCAGGGGCTCCTCTAATATCCGCTTCCAATCCAGCTCCGTTTCCCTTGCCAGCGGCGATTGTGCAGAGGTCCACGCAACGATCGGGTGCTGCTCGACAAGAACAACATCGAGGCCGGCCGTGTCGTGGGCACCCGCGATGATACCGAGATCGAGGTCTCGCGCACGGAGACGAGCGGCAATGTTTTCGGAAGAATCCTCGATCGTCGACACGCGTACGCCGGGATGCGCTGCCAAGAACTCCTTGGCCAGTCCGGGGAGCAGGACGGCTGAGGCGATGGGAGGAGTCGCGATCTTGATGTGACCAGCATCGAGCGAGCGCAACTCGCGCAATTGGCGCTCCATGCTGACGATCTCAGCGCGGATCATTCGGGCGTGATTGAGAAACAGAGCCCCTTCATGCGTGCTTTGAACTCGACTTCCCGAACGATCCAGAAGTCGAACGCCCGCATTCTCCTCCAGCTTGCGGACCGCGATGCTCACCGCGGGCTGCACCATCCCGAGGCGCTCGCCTGCCGCTGAGAAGCCGCCCTCTTCGAGCACGGCTATGAAAACCTCGATCTGGCGTAAGCTCCAGCGCATATCAAAAATCTATCGAACCCAAGTTGATTATATATTTCCGTATGGTGCCCCAGTTGCCCTAATTGGTGATGAACAGCGCTGTCAACCGCAGACGGGCGCGTCTTTTCCGGATCGAATTTCGATCAAGGAGGTGAATATGCGGAGCGCCAAGCTCTATTGCTCAGAAACGATCGATTTGTTGGTGGCTACGCTGACCGTGGGCAGCATCCAGTCATGAGGGCTGCGACCGCCATTACCGGCGCGGGCTCGAGCGGCGTCGGCGCTCACGCAGAGCGCACATCAATCTCCCTCGCGAGCGAGGCCGTGTCTCTTGCTCTCGCAGATGCGGGTCTTAAACGTAGCGATATCGACGGGCTCATCGTGCACATCGGCGCGCCCCGTGGTGCCGATTATGACGAGACAGCCGCCCAGCTTGGCCTGAATGTACGTTTTGCCAGCCAAACCTGGAGCCACGGTCGCTTTGGCGCCACCGTTCTCCAGCATGCCGCAATGGCTGTTTCGTGCGGATTAGCTGACCATATCCTCTGCCTGGGCGCATACAAAAATAGCAATCTCGGTCTCATCGGCAGTCGCGCCTCTTGGGGCTTTGAGGAAGCGCTGCGCTTCGGCGGTGGTCCTCATGGCGAGACCCCTCACGCAGGCTTCACCGGCCCAGTCGCGGCAGCGGCTTTTGCTGCTCGTCGCTACTTCCACAGGTATGACGGGTCTCCCGAAAAGCTCGCGGCCGTTCCGCTGGCCTTCCGCAAGCACGCGATGCTGAACCCAGAAGCTCGCATTCGGAAGCCGCTGACCCGCGACGACTACGTCAGCGCTCCTTTCATCGTAGAACCTTTGCGCCTGTTAGATTGCTCTGTTGTCGTCGACGGTGCAGTTGCACTCATCGTGACCTCGGGCGAGCGGGCAAAGGACCTGCCGTCCCAACCCG
>JARYGW010000020.1:0-28944 GCA_033792295.1 Allobosea sp. | reverse complement strand
GACGGCGAAACCCTCGACCGCCGCGACGATCGGCTTCTTCGCCGTCGAGATCACGTTGAGGAAATCGATGGCGAGGCGCGCGCCTTCGCCGGTCGCGGCCGCAGCAGCGAAATCCTTGATGTCGTTGCCGCTGGTGAAGCAGCCGCCGGCTCCGGTCAGTAGAATGGCGCGGATGCCGTCGTCGGCTTCCGCGTTCGCGATGGCCTCGATCAGCCCGGTATAGCTCGCGCGGTCGAGTGCGTTCTTGCGGTCCGGCCGGTTCATGGTGATCTGCACGACGCCGGTTGCGACGACCTCGCTCAACACGCTTTCGCTCATCTCGGTCCGTCCTTGCGAACTGATGCAAACTGGCCTGTCGGGATGACACGCGGTTTCGAGGCCGGTCAAGCGAGGCCGGCTTCGCCTTTCGTCAGGCCGTGCGTTTCAAGTCAAGCCAGCATCATTGCAAGAGTGGAAACAGGGGCTGGGAGATTGCGCGCCGAGCGTTGTCGTCGCCGGCCTGATAGCTTGATATGACGCATACCGGTCTCCTGTCGGACCCGCTACAAGCCAGTCAAAGCAGACCGCAAAGGGGCATAGCCATGATCGATCATATGGGCATCAGCCCTGCTGACATCGAACGCGCGCGGCAGTTCTACGATGCGGCGCTCAAGCCGCTCGGTATCGCGAATGTCATGGAGGTGATGCCCGAACAGACCGGCGGCTATCATGGCATCGGCTACGGAACCGGTCGAAAGCCGTTCTTCTGGCTGTCCAGCGACAGCCGCCGCGCCCCGCCGGGAGGTCCACGCGGGGCGGGCCTCCACATCGCGTTCGAAGCCGAAAGCAGGGCAGCAGTCGACGCCTTCTACGCCGCGGCGATGGCGCAAGGCGGTCGCGACAACGGCGGGCCCGGCATCAGGCCGCATTACCATTCGGCCTATTATGCGGCGTTCGTGATCGACCCCGACGAGGTCAACGTGGAGGCGGTGTGCCAAAAACCCGAGTGATATGGTGGGCCTGTCTTCAAGGCCCGCCAAGCTCGTCGAATCGGCAACATCCTGCTGCATTACCGGGCGCTCTGTCTTGACGCTGCGCCCGATGTGCAGACATCGGACGGATACAATCACGGGAGAATGGCTTGGCATCCGGTCTGTTCGCATTGCTCGACGATGTCACCGGCATCGCCAAGGTCGCGGCCGCTTCCGTCGATGATGTCATGGCGCAGGCGACGAAGGCCGGCGCCAAGGCGGCGGGTGTCGTCATCGACGATGCCGCGGTGACGCCGCGCTATGCCGTCGGCTTCGCTGCGGCGCGGGAATTGCCGATCATCTGGCGCATCGCGCTGGGCTCGCTACGCAACAAGCTCCTTTTCCTGCTGCCCGGCGCGCTTGTGCTGGCACTGGTCGCGCCTTGGGCCATCACGCCGCTGCTGATGGCCGGCGGCGCCTTCCTCTGCTTCGAGGGAGCCGAGAAGATTCTGGAGCTGGTGCTCCCGCATGCGGTTCATGAGGAGACCGAGGGCGGCGTGGTTCCGCGTGACGCGGCCGAGCTGGAGCAGCAGAAGGTCTCGGGTGCGATCAAGACCGATTTCATTCTCTCCGCCGAGATCATGGCGATCACGCTTGCCGGAGTTTCCGACCAGTCCTTCTGGATGCAGGCGGTGGTGCTCGCGCTGGTCGGCATCGGCATCACCATCGCGGTCTATGGCGTCGTCGCGCTGATCGTGAAGGCGGACGATGTCGGTGTCGCGCTCGCCGCCAATCCGCGGCCGGCGGCGAGCCTGCTGGGTTTGCGCCGTTTGTCGCGCGGCGAAGCGGGCGGGCTCGACCGGGCGCTGCGATGGCTGACGCAGCCGCTTGGGCGCGGCCTCGTGCTCGGCATGCCGCATTTCCTCGGCCTGCTCGGCATCGTCGGTACCGCGGCCATGCTCTGGGTCGGCGGCGGCATCATCATCCACGGGCTCGAAGGCTATGGGCTCGCGGGGATCGGCCACGGCATTCACGATCTGGCCGTGGCGACCGGGCGGCTCCTGCCGGCTGCGGTTACGGGGGCCGGCGAGTGGCTCGCCGGAGCGGTGTTGTCGGCCGTATTCGGACTCGCCGTAGGCTCGATCGCGATCGTCGCGATGCGTTGGGTGGTGAGCCCGGTCCTGAGGCTGTTTGGCAAAGGTGAAGGCAAGGTGCCGCTCGGCGGATAGAGCATCGGCCTGAAAAGTGGAACGCGGCTTTCGGGAAAAGTCGATGCTGTAGCTTCGTCCGCTCAATCCAGCCAGGTGGTGAAATTCTCCACCGGCTCGCGCTCGGGCACGAGGCGGTTGGCAGGCGCATCAGGATCGGCCCTGCCGATGGCTATACCGCAAACCACGACCTCCTCCTCCGGAATGGCGAGCTCGCGCCGCACGATGGTGTGGAACTGGGCGAAGATCGCCTGCGGGCAAGAATCGAGGCCGTGGCCCTGGGCGGCGATCAGCAGGTTTTCGATGAACATGCCGAGATCGAGCCAGGAGCCGATCTCCAGGTCGCGGTCGATCGTCAGCATCAGTGCCACCGGCGCCCCGAAGAAGCGCAGATTGGCGGCGGTCTGGCGCTTCATGCCCTCGGTGTCGCCCCTCGCCACGCCGAGCAGGCCATAGAGGTCCCAGCCGACCTTGCGGCGCCGCGCGAGATAGGGTTCGCGGAACTGTGCGGGATAGTAGCGGTATTCCTCGACGCCCGGCCGCTCGCCGGCCTCGAGTGCGGCGACGAGCGCCGGCTCGAGCCGGGCCCGTGATTGAGGCCCGATCACGCGAAGCTTCCAGGGCTGCATGTTGGTGCCGGACGGCGCCCGCGCCGCCAGTTCGAGCAGGCGGCGCAGCAAAGCAGGATCGACGGGGTCGGACAGGAAGGCCCGGACGGCACGGCGGGCGCGGATTGCGCGTTCGACAGTTTCGGCGGGCGTCATGGAAAGGTCGATCTCCTGCGGTCCTGTTCGCTCGGTAGCTTGCGGCAAAGTATCGAATCGGTCGCGGCGCAGGCCTGCCGGATAGCGTATAGCGCGGATGAGGCGGGCGGCACCGGTTCGCCCGCATGGAGGAACGATCATGATTGTCGCAGCAAGATTGGTGGTCGCGTTGCTGGCGGCGGCCGCCATGGTCTCACCGGCCGCCGCCCGTTCGGTCGAGACGATCGTGCTCATCCGGCATGGCGAGAAGCCGTCGGGCGGTTTCGGCCGGCTCGATTGCCAGGGCCTCAACCGGGCGCAGGCCTTGCCCGGTGTGATCCTGGGCGCCTTCGGCAAGCCCGATGCGCTGTTCGCGCCCGATCCCGAGCATCTCAAGAAGGATGACGGCGTCAAATATCCGTATCGGCGTCCGCTTCAGACGCTCGAGCCGCTGTCGCGGCAGCTCGGCCTGCCGGTGCAGACCTCCTATGGCTACAAGCAGACCGGGCGGTTGGCGCAGGTGCTCGACGCGCCGGACTATCGCGGAGCGACCGTGGTCGTCGCCTGGGAGCACAAGCGCCTCGTCGATCTCGCCCGGCGCCTCCTGAGCGAGCATGGCGGCGATGCCGATACGGTGCCGCGCTGGCGCGGCAGCGATTTTGACGGCATCTATGTCGTCCGGATCACGCGCGACGGCGAAACGGCGAGCGCAAGCTTCGAACAGCGGCGGCAGGGGCTCGATGGGCAGTCGCAGAACTGCCCGCCCTGAGGTCAGCCGCCCTTGCGTTTCTTCAGGAAGGTGGCGTGCTCCTTCACCAGATCGCCGGCCAGCGCCTTCGCGATCAGGGCACGGGTGTTGGGCAGACCGTAGATCGCGGCGAAGGAGCCGAAGCGCGGGCCCTGATCCTCGCCGAACATCACCTGATAGATCGCCTTCCACCAGTCGCCGGAAACGCCCGGCCGCTCCAGCGTCGCGTTCTTGGCGGTGAGGTTCTGGTAGCGCGGGATCGCGCGGGCAACGTCGAGCGCCGTGTCCTGCACCATCTCGGGCGTCGGGTCGGCAGGCAGGGCGGCGAGCGCTGCGTCGAGCCTGGTGAAGGCGTCGCGCTCGACTTCGTCGGCCGGGCGGTAGTTCTTCGCCGGCTTCACGAAATCGCGGAAATAAGCGATCGCGTAGCCGACCAGCGCATCGAGGCGCGGATGCGTCTCCGGCGACATGCCTGGAGCATAGCGCTGGAGGAAGCCCCAGAGCACAGCCTTGTCCTCAGAATTCGCGACGGCGACGAGGTTCATCAGCAGGCCGAAGGTGACCTGCGTGCGGACCGCGTTGTCGCCCTCGCCGGAGGCGATGACCTCGGGCGCCGGGGGATTGCCGGCATGGATGTGCCAGACCGGGTTGCCGAGCCGGTTCTTCCAGTCTTGCCGTTCATAGCCGTTGAGGAACTGGAGGTACTCGTCGATCGCGCGCGGAATCACGTCGAAATGCAGCTTCTTGGCCTCGCGCGGGCGCTGGAACATGTAAAGCGCCAGGCTCTCCGGCGGGCCATAGGTCAGCCAGTCCTCGATCGTCAGGCCGTTGCCCTTCGACTTCGAGATCTTCTGGCCCTGCTCGTCGAGGAAGAGCTCGTAGTTGAATCCTTCCGGCGGCGTGCCGTCGAGTGCGCGGGCGATCTGCGAGGAGACCTTGACCGAGTCGATCAGATCCTTGCCGGCCATCTCGTAATCGACGCCGAGCGCGACCCAGCGCATCGCCCAGTCGGGC
This sequence comes from Allobosea sp., assembly GCA_033792295.1. Taxonomy (GTDB): domain Bacteria; phylum Pseudomonadota; class Alphaproteobacteria; order Rhizobiales; family Beijerinckiaceae; genus Allobosea. Next base: position 24,281 of record JARYGW010000020.1, on the reverse strand, counting down.
TTCCATTGCAGCTTCACATGGCCGCCGGTCACGGGCGAGACGAAACGCTCCTTCGTGTCGGGATCGGTCCAGGCGATGGTGCCGGCCTCGACATCGACCTCGTCGATCGGCACCTGCATGACGACGCGCGTCTTCGGATGGATCGGCAGGAAGGGCGAATAGGTCGCGGCCCGCTCCTCGCGCAGCGTCGGCAGCATGATCTTCATTACCGCGTCGTAGCGGGCGAGCATCCTGAGCAGCGTCGTGTCAAACTCGCCGGCGCGATACGAGTCGGTCGAGGATTTGAACTCGTAGTCGAAGCCGAAGCCGTCGAGGAAGGCGCGCAGGCGCGCATTGTTGTGACGGCCGAACGAGTCGTGTGTGCCGAACGGGTCCGGCACCTCGGTGAGCGGCTTGCCGAGATTGGCGGCGAGCAGTTCCTTGTTCGGCACGTTGTCCGGCACCTTGCGCAGGCCGTCCATGTCGTCCGAGAAGGCGACGAGCCGGGTTGGGATCGTGTTGCCGGTCAGCACGCGGAAGGCGTGGCGGACCATCGAGGTGCGCGCGACCTCGCCGAAGGTGCCGATATGCGGCAGGCCCGAGGGACCGTAGCCCGTCTCGAAGATCACCGTTTTCTTGCCCGATTTCTCGATGCGGGCCACCAGTTTGCGCGCCTCCTCGAACGGCCAGGCGGCCGAACGCTGGGCGGCGTCAACAAGGGCTGCGTCGAAGGCGGGCATGGTGGCTGGCGTCCTCTCCTGAAAGGATAAGAGATATCGCTTATGCGAAGAACCGGCTTTCGCAGATTGCGAAGGGCGTCGTCAATGCAAGAGGGCGCAGGAATGCGGCAAATGAGGGAGCGGCCCTCCGCGGGAGCGCCTTGCCGGCTCGCGGCGGCCGTATAGGCTCGGCGCGCTCTTCAAATCCGACCATGCCTTGAAAGGATGCCCGTCTTGGACCGCGACCTGCTCGACAAGCTGACTGCCTGGCGACGACATCTCCACGCTCATCCGGAACTCGGACGCCAGGAGAAGATGACGAGCGCCTTCGTGCAGGAGAAGCTGACCGAGCTCGGCATTCCCTTCACGGCCAATGTCGGGGGCTATGGCGTGGTGGCAACGCTGACGCGCGGTTCCTCCGAGCGCACGGTCGGCCTCCGTGCCGACATGGACGCGCTGCCGATCCAGGAGGCCAACGACCTTCCCTACAAGTCGAAGACGCCCAATGTGATGCATGCCTGCGGCCATGACGGGCATACCACTTCGCTGCTCGGCGCCGCGGCGCTGCTCAAGGCCGACGAGGGCTGGAGCGGCACGGTGCAGTTCATTTTCCAGCCGGCGGAAGAGGGGACAGGCGGCGCGCTCGCGATGCTGGGTGACGGCGTGCTGGAGCGCTTCCCGATGGAGCGCGTCTTCGCGCTGCATAACTGGCCGGGGCTCGAGGCCGGCACTGTCGCGGTGCATCGCGGCCCGGTGATGTCCGAGCCAGGGCGGTTCAAGATCACGCTGACCGGCAAGGCCGGCCATGCCGCGCTGCCCGAGCAGACGCATGACCCGATCGTCGCGATGGGCCATCTCATCGTCGCGCTGCAGACGATCGTCTCACGCAATGTCGACCCGATGGAATCGGCGGTGGTCTCGATCGGACAGGTGCATGGCGGGCTCGCCTCCAACCAGATCCCGACAAACGTGTTCATCGAGGGCACCTTCCGCACCTTCGTGCCGGCCGTGCGCGACCGGCTTCTGGCTCGCCTCAAGGGTATCGCGCAGAACATCGCCGCGACCTTCGAGATGACGGCCGAGGTCGAGACAACGCATGGCAGCGCCACGATCAATACGCTGGCGGAAGAGGATATGGCCGCCGCTGCCGGGGAGGCGGTGGGCCTGAAGGTGCGGCGCGACATGAAGGCGAGCACGACCGGCGAGGATTTCGCCTATTTCCTGGAGAAGCGGCCCGGCTGCTATATCTGGATGGGCAATGGCCCTTCGGTGAACGGCGGCGACCTGCACAATGACCGCTACAATTTCAACGATGCGATTTTGCCCGCTGCGTCCGGCTGGCTTGCGGCGGTGGCGAAGCAGGCGCTGGCCAGCAACGCTCCTTGAGCCTCAATACGGACTGACCGGGAAGAAGCGCAGGTAGAGGCGGCTGTAGGTGCCATCGTCCCAGAGGCCCTGCAGCGCATAGTCGATGGCGCGCTTCAGGGTCGGATCGTCCTTGCGGATCAGAAAAGCGACGCCTTCCCCGAAGTAACGGCTTTCGAGATAGGGACCGCCCGAGAAGGCGAATTCGCCGCCGCTGGCCGAGATCAGCAGCGCCAGCGCGGTGCCGTCGCCGAAGATGTATTCGGCATCGCCGCTGCGCAGGGCTGCGACGGCGGCGTTGAGATTCGCGGCCTCGCGGCGCTGCACGAAGGGCATCAGCTTGTCGAGGAAGGCCTGATGCGCGGTGCCGGAGACGACAGCGACGCGCCGGCCCTGCAGGCTTTCGCTGTCGAGCTCGGCCCGGACATTGCCGCGTGTGGTGACGAAGCGGGCCGGGGCGCGGAAATAGAGATGGCTCGCGGCGAAGCGCTCACGGATCGCCGGCGTCAGGTTCATCGCTGCTGCGAGCACATCGCCGCGACCCTCGCCGAGCGAATCCAGCAAGGTGTCGAAGCGGCGCGGCTGGATCGTGCAGGTCCAGCCCAGTTTTTCGCAGACGGCGCGGGCGAGCTCGACCGAGAAGCCGGTCAGTGCCCCGTCCGGCCCGGCGAAATGAAAGGGCGGATAGTCGTCATCGGTGAGGAAGCGCACCACGCGCGGCGGGCCGGGCTCTGGCCGGTCGAGCCTGATGCGCGGATCCCAGAAATTAGGGATGGCGACGCGCGGCGTCTCCTGCGCCACAGCCGTGGCGGTGACGAGGATCGCGAAGGCGAAGGCGGTGAGAGCGCGAAGCATCGGGCGCATCTGGCGCCGGATGAAGGGCGGGATCAAGGGGGGCGAGATGCCCGGTCACTGCCGTGCAGCGGCCGGGCATAGCATCGTAGCCTCAGCCGAGGCTCGTCGTGGTCGCCTTGGCCCCCTTGTCGAAAAGCGAGGCCAGATGAGTGGTGACCGGCTTGGTGAACCGCTCCTCGGCCGGCAGGTCGCTGCCGAAGATCGCCTCGATACCGAGCAGACTCGTGCTCAAGGCCTCGGCATTGCGCCCGGCCGCGTCGGCGCGGCGCTTCAGCTCGGCCGCCAACGGATCGCGCAGGTCGATGGCGCCGCCCTTCTCGTCCAGGCCGGTCACGTATCGCATCCAGGCGGCGACGCCGAGCGCGAGGTGGTCGATCGGCGCTCCGGCCTTCAGCCGCTCGCGGATGGTGCCGAGCAGGCGCTGGGGCAGCTTCTGCGAACCGTCCATGGCGATCTGCCAGGTGCGGTGACGGATGGCAGGGTTCTGGAAGCGGGCGAGCAGGGCTTGGGCATAATCCGCCAGCACGACGCCCTGCGGCGCCGGAACGGTCGGGATGATCTCGACCCAGAGCCCGGCGAGAAAGCGGGCGAAGACCGGATCGCCGCTGGCCTCGGCCACCGTCTCGTGGCCGGCGAGATAGCCGAGATAGGCGAGCGAGGAATGCGCGCCGTTCAACATGCGCAGCTTCATGAACTCGAAGGGGGCGACCTCCGAGACCATCTGCGCGCCGACCTGGTCCCAGGCGGGCCGGCCATCGACGAAGACGTCCTCGATCGCCCATTGCCGGAAGGGCTCGCCGATGACGGGGGCGGCGTCGCCGAGACCGGTCAGCTTCGCGACCTCGGCGATATCGGCCTCGGTCGTCGCCGGCACGATGCGATCGACCATGGTGGCGGGGAAGGCACCGTTAGCCTCGATCCAGGCCGCGAGCTTGTCGTCCATGAGCGCCGCGAAGTCGCGGACGAGGCCGCGCAGAACATGGCCGTTGGAGGGCAGATTATCGCAGCAAAGCGCGGTGAATGGCCCGAGCCCGGCATCGCGGCGCGCCTTCAGGCCGGCGACGAGAATGCCGACAGCCGAACGCGGCGTATTCGGATTGGCGAGATCGTGGACGATATCGGGATGATCGGCCTTGAGCTTTCCGGTCGCCGGGTCGTGGCAATAGCCCTTCTCGGTGACCGTGAGCGAGACGATGCGGGTCTCGGGCGAAGCCAGCCTGGCGACGAGCGCGGCCGGGCTTTCCGGCGCGACCAGAACATCCAGCACCGAGCCGATGACACGCAGCTCCGGCCCCGCCGGGGCGAGCTTGAGCAGGGTGTAGAGACCGTCCTGCGGCTTCAGCCGGTCGCGCTGGTCGGGGCGCTGCAAGCTGGCGCCGACGATACCCCAGGCGCCGAAGGATGTCTCAAGCGCATCCTCGGTGTATTCGGCGAGATGGCCGCGAGCGAAGGCGCCGAGGCCGAGATGGACGATGCCGGGCTTGAGGGCCGAGCGATCATAGGCCGAGCGGCGAACCGTAACCGGCAGGCTCGCAAGCGTGGAGGCGGAGAGGCGGGTCACAGCTTGTAGGCCTCCTTGGCGAGGCGATAGGCGAGGTCATGCGCGATTTCGGCCGCCTCGTCCTCGTCCAGCCGGTGCTCGGCGACGAGCTTGGCGAGATAGGCGCAATCGACGCGGCGGGCGAGGTCGTGGCGGGCCGGGATCGAGAGATAAGCGCGGGTGTCGTCGTTGAAGCCGACGGTGTTGTAGAAGCCGGCTGTTTCGGTCGTGAGTTCCCGGAAGCGCAGCATCGCCTCCGGCGCATCGAGGAACCACCAGCCCGGCCCGAGGCGGAGCGCCGGATAATGCCCGGCGAGCGGTGCGAGCTCGCGGGAGTAGACCGTCTCGTCGAGGGTGAAGGCGATGACGGTGAGGTTCGGTTCGTTGCCGACGGCGTCGAGCAGCGGCTTCAGTGCTTCCACATAGTTCGTCGCGGTCGGGATGTCGCAACCCATGTCGCGGCCGAAATGCTCGAACAGCGCAGCGTTGTGGTTGCGATAGGAGCCCGGATGGATCTGCAGGACGAGCCCGTCATCGAGGCTCATCTTGGCCATCTCGGTCAGCATCTGGCCGCGGAACAGGTCGGCGTCCTTCGCGGAGACCTTGCCCTTGATGATCTTGGCGTAGAGCTTCTCGGCATCCGCGTCGGAGAGATTGGCGGTGCGCGCCGTGGCGTGGCCGTGGTCGGAGGAGGTGGCGCCGCGCTGCTTGAAATAGGCGCGCCGCTTGCGATGGGCGGCGAGATAGCCGGTCCAGGAACCGATATCCTCGCCGGTCAATTCGCCGAGCTTTTCGAGATTCTCGGCAAAACCCTCGAATTCCGGGTCGACGATCCCATCGGGCCGATAGGCGGTGACGACCTTGCCGCCCCAGCCGGAGTCGCGGACCATGTCATGCCATTTGAGATCGTCGAGCGCGCCTTCGGTGGTGCTGATCGCCTCGATGTTGAAGCGCTCGAACAGAGCGCGGGGGCGCAGCTCCGGCTCTTCCAGCTTGGCGGCGATCTTGTCGTAGATCCGGTCGGCGCTCTCGGAGGTCAGCCGTTCGTTGACACCGAAGATGGTCGAGGCCGCATGCTCGAACCAGAGCCGCGTCGGTGTACCGCGGAAGAGATGCCAATGGCTGGCGAAAAGCTGCCAGATCTTGCGCGGATCGGTCTCGACCTCGGCGCCGTCCTTACGCGGGATGCCGAGCTGCTCGAGCCGGACGCCCTGCGAATAAAGCATGCGGAAGATGTAGTGGTCCGGTTTGACGAAGAGCGTGGCCGGATCGGGAAAGGCGTTGTTCTCAGCGTACCAGCGCGGATCGGTATGGCCGTGCGGGGAGATGATCGGCAGGTCGCGCACCGTGGCGAAGAGCCGTCGCGCGATGCCGCGCGTCACCGGATCGGCGGGAAAGAGGCGATCGTCGTGCAGCAGCATGGGCATCTCCCGGTATGGTTGGCGATCTCTAGAACCGCTCCGGGCAAGGGTCAATTGCCTGGTATACTAGTGCGCCAGGGCGGCCGTTGTTCGTAAGCACATGATCGGGCGCGAAGCGGGCTTGCAAGCGGCTTCGTCGCCAAGCCATCTTGCCCGCCGCAACCGGTTCGGAGCGAGGATGATGACGACGCGGCGTGAACTTCTGGCGGGGGTAGGTCTCGCCGCTGTCGCAACCCAGATGCCGGCGGTCGCTTTCGCTCAGACGAAAGACAGCGTCACCATCGGCATGACACTCGAGCCGCCGACGCTCGACCCGACCTCCGGCGCCGCGCAGGCGATCCGCGAGGTCACGCTGCAGAACATCTTCGAGGGTCTGGTCAAGATGGACAGGACCGGCAGGGTCCAGCCTTGCCTCGCCGAGAGCTGGGAGCTTGCTCCCGACACCATCACCTATCGCTTCAAGCTGCGGCAGGACGTGAAATTCCATGACGACACGCCCTTCACCGCGGAACAGGTGAAGTTCTCTTTCGAGCGAGCGGTGGCGCCGGATTCGACCAACGCCCAACGGCAGCTCTTTACGCCGATCGCCGAGATCACGACGCCGGACCCGGCGACCGTGGTGATCAAGCTCAAGCAGCCGACGGCCAGCTTCCTCTATGGCCTGACCTGGGGCGATGCGGTGATCGTCGCGCCGGCGAGCGCGGCCAACAACAAGACCAATCCGGTGGGGACCGGCCCGTTCAAGTTCGCGCGCTGGAACCGTGGTGACAGGCTGGAGCTCGCCCGCTTCGACGGCTACTGGGGAGAGAAGCCCTCATTGGCGAAGGCGACCTTCCGCTTCATGTCCGACCCGCAGGCGCAGGTTACGGCGCTGCAGGCAGGCGATGTCGATGCCAACACCAATCTTTCGGCGCCGGAAGCAGTCGCGCAGCTCAAGGCCGATCCCAAGCTCACCGTCACGATCGGCCGCACCGAGGGCGAGACGGTGCTCGCCACCAACAATGCCAAGCCGCCCTTCGACAATCTCAAGGTCCGGCAGGCGATCGCCCATGCGCTCGACCGCAAGACCATCGCGCTCGGCGTCTACGGCTTCGACGTGCAATTGATCGGCAGCCATTTCTCGCCGCTGCACCCGGCCTATATCGACCTGACCGGCACCTATCCCTACGATCCCGAGAAGGCGAAGGCGCTGCTCAAGGAAGCCGGCTTCCCGAACGGCTTCAACTGCACGCTGAAACTGCCGCCGCCATCCTATGCGCGTCGGGCTGGCGAGATCGTCGCGGAGCTCTTGGCGCAGGTCGGAATCAAGGCCTCGATCGAGCCGCTGGAATTCCCGCAATGGCTTGAGCGCGTCTTCCGCAACAAGGATTACGATCTCAGCATCATTGCCCATACCGAGCCGCTCGACATCGATATCTATGCGCGCGACGACTACTACTTCCAGTACAGGAACCCGGCCTTCAAGGCGCTGATCGCCAAGATCTCGGGCACGCTCGACGAGGGCGAGCGCAACGAGCTCTACAAGCAGGCGCAGCGCATGCTGGCGCAGGATGCGGTCAATGGCTTCCTGTTCATCCTGCCGAAGATCACCGTCGCCAAGGCCAATCTGGAAGGCATGTGGACCGACTGGCCGCTGCCGGTGACGCCGCTGGCGGAGCTGCGCTGGCGTTGAGGCCGGTCTCCGCCGGAGCCATCCCGTGATCGGCTATGTCCTGCGCCGCCTCGTCGCGCTGGTGCTGACCCTGCTGGCCGCGGCGCTCGTCATCTTCCTCGTGCTGGAGGTGCTGCCGGGCGACCCGGCGGCGGTGACGCTCGGCCTCAACGCCTCGCCCGAGGCGCTTAACGCGCTCCATGCCGAGATGGGGCTCGACAAGCCGGCGTCGCTGCGCTTCCTCCTCTGGCTCAGAGGCCTCGCCACCGGCGATCTCGGCTTGAGCTATACCTATCGCGTGCCGGTGGCGCAGCTCATCGCGGAGCGCATGGCGGTGACGCTGCCTCTGGCCGTGCTCGCCATTCTGCTCGCCATCCTGATCGGCATGCCGCTCGGTGTGCTCGCCGCCTCCCGGCGTGGCAAGATCACGGATGCTGGCGTGATGGCCTTCGCACAAGCCGGGCTCGCCATCCCGAACTTCTGGTTCGGGCTCCTGCTCGTGCTCGTCTTCGCGGTCGGGCTCGGCTGGCTGCCGGCCAATGGCTTTCCCGGCTGGCAGGCAGGGATCGGCATGGCGCTGAAATCGCTCGCCATGCCGGCGCTGGCGCTCGCTTTGCCGCAGGCGGCGATCATCGCGCGGGTGACGCGCTCGGCCATGCTCGATACGCTGCAGGAGGATTTCGTCCGCACCGCCCGCGCCAAGGGGCTGAGCGAGGGCGTGACGATGCGCCGGCATGCGCTGCGCAACGCGTTGATCCCGGTGGTGACGATCCTGGGGCTGCAATTCTCCGTGTTGATCGCGGGCGCGATCATCATCGAGAATGTCTTCGCCCTGCCGGGGCTGGGGCGGCTGGTCTTCCAGGCCATCGCCCAGCATGACCTGATCGTGGTCAAGGGCCTCGTCATGCTGTTCGCAGGCCTCGCGATCCTCATCAATTTCGCTGTCGAGCTGCTCTACGGGCTGATCGACCCGCGCTTGAGGCAGGCATGAGCGCGGCCGTGGACAAGGCAGGCGGTGGCAAGAGGCACTGGTGGCTCTCGCCCTCCTTCGTGATCGGCGCGATGTTGAGCCTCGCCATCGTGGCGATGGCGCTCGTTTCCTATGTGTGGACGCCGTATTCCCCGACGCAGATGGCGATTCTGAAGCGGCTGCAGGGTCCTTCGGCCACGAACTGGTTCGGAACCGATCAGTTCGGGCGGGATGTGTTCTCGATGATCATGGTCGGCGCGCGCAATTCCCTGGCGGTGGGGCTCGGTGCCGTGGGCATCGGCATGGTGTTGGGGACAGGGCTTGGGCTTATCGCCGCGGTCAGGCGCGGCGGCATCCTCGACAATATCATCATGAGGACCGCCGATTTCACCCATGCCTTTCCCGCCGTGCTGACGGCGATCATGATGACCGCGATCGCAGGTCCCGGCATGCTCAATGCCGTTGTCGCGATCGGCGTGCTGAACCTGCCCTATTTCGCGCGGCTCGCGCGCGGTGCGGCGCTCCAGGTCTGGACGCAGGATTTCATCCAGGCGGCGCGGGCGGCGGGGCTCAACAGCCGGCAGATCACGCTCCATCATGTGCTGCCGAACATCGCCGGCATCCTGGTGGTGCAGGCGACGATCCAGTTCGCGCTCGCCGTGCTGGCCGAGGCGGGGCTATCCTATCTGGGCCTGGGCACGCAGCCGCCCAATCCCTCCTGGGGGCGGATGCTCAACGAGGCGCAGACCTTCATGGCGACGCAGCCCTGGCTTGCGATCTTTCCGGGTGCCGCGATCGCGCTGACCGTGCTGGGGTTCAACCTGCTCGGCGATGGCCTGCGCGATGCGATCGATCCGCGCCTGCGCCGTAGCCGGTGAGAGATGTGAGGATGCTTCGATGACCGATCTTGCCGATCTGAGCGCGGCTGAGCTGCTTGCCGCCTATCGCGACCGTTCGCTCTCGCCGGTCGAGGTGGCGGAGGATGTCATCGCCCGCATCGCGGCCTGCGAGCCGAAGCTGGATGCGCTCTGGGCCTATGATGAGCAAGCCGCACGCGTGCAGGCCAAAGCCTCCGAAGCGCGCTGGCGACGCGGCGAGGCGCTGCCGCTCGATGGCGTGCCCGGCACGATCAAGGAGAACATCCGCACGAAAGGCGTTGCCGTCCCGCTTGGCACTGCCGCCAACGATCTCGCACCCGCAGCGGACGATGCGCCGCCCGCGGCCAGGCTGCGCGAGGCCGGCCTCGTCGTCCTCGGCAAGACCACGATGCCGGATTACGGCATGCTGTCCTCCGGGCTGTCGAGTTTCCACAAGCTCGCGCGCAATCCGTGGGATGTGACGAAGAATCCCGGTGGCTCCTCGGCCGGGGCGGGCGCCGCTGGGGCTGCCGGCTACGGCCCCTTGCATGTCGGCACCGATATCGGCGGCTCGATCCGCCTGCCGGCCGGCTGGTGCGGGCTCGTCGGGCTGAAGCCGAGCTTCGGGCGGGTGCCGATCGACCCGACCTATTACGGCCGCGTCGCCGGGCCGATGACGCGCACCGTCGCGGATGCCGCGCTGATGATGCGCGAGCTGGCGAAGCCCGATGCGCGCGACGGCATGAGCCTGCCGCTGCAGGATATCGACTGGCAGGCACTCGACATCGACCTGAAGGGGCTGCGCATCGGTCTCCAATTGGATGCCGGTATCGGTCTTGCCATCGAACCGGAGACGAAGGCTGCGATCGAAACGGCGGCTAAGGCCTTCGCCGATGCCGGCGCGATCATCGAGCCCGTGGCGCCACACATCACCCGCGCAATGCTCGATGGTCTCGATGATTTCTGGCGCCAGCGCGCCTGGGTCGATATCGGTGCGTTGTCGGCGGAGAAGCAGGCCAAGGTGCTGCCCTACATCTTCGCATGGGCCGAGGGTGGAAAGGATCTGCCGGGCGACCGGGTCTATCGTGGCATGAGCCAGATGATGGCGATGCGCGATGCGGCGCTGAAGGCGATCGAGCCTTACGACTTCATTCTCTCGCCGGTTTCGCCGGTACCGAGCTATCCGGCCGAATGGGCTTCTCCGGTCAACGACCCGGCCAAGCCCTTCGAGCATATCTGTTTCACCGTCGCTGCGAACATGTCCGACCAGCCGGCGATTTCGGTTCATGCCGGGCTGACGGCGGCGGGACTGCCGATCGGCCTGCAGATCACCGGCCGGCGCTTCGACGATCTAGGCGTGCTCCGGATGGCGCGGGCCTGGGAAAAGATGCGCGGCCCGGTCGCCTGGCCACGTGTTTCCTGATGAATTGATCGCAGCGGAGGGACGCCATGGATTTGCAGCTCAAGGGCAAGCGCGCGCTGGTGACCGGCGGCAGCAAGGGTATCGGCCGGGCCATCGCACGGCAGCTTGCGCTCGAGGGTGCCGATGTCGTCATCGCGGCCCGCAACCAGGACGAACTGGCGGAAGCAGCCTCGGCGCTCGCGGCTGAAAGCGGGTGCAAGGTCATCGGCCACACCGTCGATACACAGTTCGACGAATCGGTGAAGGCGCTCGTCGCCCATACCGTTTCGGTGCTCGGCGGGCTCGACATCCTGGTGAATGCTGCCGGCAAGCCGGGTGGGCAGGCGCCGCCACCGAAGCTCGGCGAGATCACCGACGCGCTGTTCTGGGACGACGTCAACGTCAAGGTGATGGGCTATCTGCGCATGGCGCGCGAGGCCGCACCGCATATGGCGGCGAACGGCTGGGGCCGGATCATCAATATCAGCGGGCTCGCGGCGCGCTCGACCGGCTCGACCATCGGCTCGATTCGCAACGTCGCCGTGGCGGCACTGACCAAGAACCTCGCCGACGAGCTCGGCCCTCAGGGCATCAACGTCACCGTCGTCCATCCCGGCCTGACGCGGACTGAAAAGACGGCTTCGCTCGTCGCAGGACGAGCGAAAACGACCGGCAAGACCGAAGCGGAGGTCGAGGCCGGCCTGGCCTCGAACGTCACTATCGGCCGTCTGGTCGATGCGGCCGAGGTCGCGGACATTGTCGCCTTCCTGGCCTCGCCGCGCAGTGTCGCGATCAATGGCGATGCCATCGCCTGCGGCGGGGGCACGCGCGGGGCGATCCACTACTGAGGCAAACCGCCCTCAGAAGAGAGCGGTCGGAGCGAACTGGGCCACGAGCATCAGCACGAAGCCGGCGAGGCCGAGCAGCCCGCCGGTGTAGGCGAGCAATGTCACGCCGGTGATGATCGCGGCGGAAGAGATCACGATCGCGATCTGGATCAGGCCGGACGACATCTCGAATTTCTCGTCGCGGGCGGCGGAGAGGTCGCGTCGCGCCTCCGCCTCCTTGGCGCGGGCCGCGAGCTCCTTGCGACCTTCGTTCGTCTCGGGCTCGGAATCGTAGCGCGCTGCGGTCTGCTTCCAGCTCTCGATTCGTCTGGTCAGGCGTTCGCGGGCAGTATCGTCGGCAGCTCCCGCGAGTTCGACCTCCATCGCCTCGGCTGCGGTGCGCAGGGTCGTGCCACGGATCGTCTTGGCCTGGAAGAAGGCCCAGAGATTCGATGCCTCGATATTCTTGGCGACCGCTTCCTGCTGGGCGTTCTTGCCGCCGATTTCGGAGAAGGCGAGCAGGAGGGCGAGAACGGCGATCAGCAATGCGATGCGCTTGTTGCCGCCTTCCGGAATTTCGACAGATTCCGACATCGAATCACCTTGCAAACCTGGAGCGACGACGCTGTTTAAGGCTTTCCCTTAAGGCAGCAAGATGTCCGCTCGTCAGCGCCCGGCCCGCGGATGGGCGGCATCATAGGCCGCCATCAGCCGCGCGGAATCGATGCGGGTATAGATTTGCGTCGTCGAGAGCGAGGCGTGGCCGAGCAGTTCCTGGATGGCGCGCAGGTCGCCACCGCGGCCCAGCAGATGCGTCGCGAAGGAGTGGCGCAAGGCGTGTGGCGTCGCCGAGGAGGGCAGGCCGAGGGCGCCGCGCAAGCCCTCGACCGCGAGCTGGATGATGCGGGGCGAGAGCGGGCCGCCCTTGGCGCCGACGAAGAGCGGGCCTTCCGGCAGCAGGCGCCAGGGGCAGAGCTCGAGATATTCGGCGATCGCCGTGACCACGATGGGCAGCACCGGCACCATGCGCGTCTTGCTGCCCTTGCCGATCACGGTCAGCGTCTCGCCGGCGCTTTGCGGGGCCTGCGCGCGGGCAAGCGAGAGTGCTTCCGAGATGCGCAGGCCACAACCATAGAGCAGGCTGAGCACGGCGGCGTCACGGGCGAGGATCCACTGTTCGCGCTCCTCGCCCGCGCGGGTATCGGCCTGGGTCACGGCGCGGGCCGCCGTAGGCTCGAGCGGGCGCGGCAGGGATTTGCCCAGGCGCGGACCGCGCGTCGCTGTGAAGGCGGCGGCGGTGAGCTTGCCGTTGCGCTCGCCGAAGCGGGCGAAGGAGCGCAGGGCCGCGAGCTGGCGCATCAGCGTGCGATTGCCGACGCCGTCACGCCGTCGCTGGCCGAGGAAGGCGCGCAGGTCGACGGGCTTCAGCCCGGCAATGTCGGCAAGCGCGGGTGCGCCACCGAGATGGTCGGTCAGGAAGGCGGCAAACTGACCAAGGTCGCGGGCATAGGCTTCCAACGTCTTCGGCGAGAGACGCCGCTCGGCGGAGAGGTGGCCAAGCCAGTCGCGCCGGAATGAGTCGAAATCGGTCATGGGCGAAGCATGACGCTCCTGCCTTAACAGCAGCCGAATCGGTGTTACACACGAAGGAAGGAACACGCCGTCATCCCGGACGAGCCGCGATAGCCGCGCCGAACCGGGACAATGGTGACAGCGTTCGTGGCGATGGTGCAGTTCGATCTGATCAATGACGACGTGGCGGAGGTGGAGCAGGGCGGCACGGTCGATGTGCTGATCCCGCTCGGGCTCGACCAGGCCTATAGCTATGCCGTGCCGCCGGGGCTCGTGCTCACGCCCGGCGATGTCGTCCAGGTGCCGCTCGGGCCGCGCGAGACGGTCGGCGTGGTCTGGAGCCTCGGCTCCGGACGCGGCGGCAACCTCAAGAAGGTCACCGGCAAATACGACATGCCGCCGCTCGACCCGGCCTTGCGCAAGCTGGTCGACTGGGTCGCCTGGTACACGCTCGCGCCCAAGGGCTCGGTACTGGCTCTGGCGCTGCGCCGGCAGCCGGACGATACGCCCGAGCGTCCGAAGCTCGGCATCAGGCTCGTCGGCCCGCCTCCTGCCCGGATGACCCCCGCGCGAGCCCGGGCCATCGCAGCGGCGGAAGGCGGCCTGCTGATCGCCAAATCGGCGCTGGCTGAGGCCGCATCCGTCAGTGCGGCGGTGATCGATTCTCTCGTCGATGCCGGCACCTTCTCGGTTGAACCTCTGCCGCGCGAGGCCATCGCCGCGCTGCCCGATCCCGATCATGCCGTGCCGGAGCTGTCGGAGGGGCAGGGGGAGGTGGCCCAGGCGCTGGTGGCATCGGTGCAGGCGAAGGCCTTCGGCGTCTCGCTGCTCGAAGGCGTCACGGGCTCGGGCAAGACCGAGGTCTATTTCGAAGCGGTGGCGGAGGCGATCCGGCTTGGGCGCCAGAGCCTCATCCTGATGCCGGAGATCGCGCTGACGGCGCAGTTCATCGATCGGTTCGAGGCCCGTTTCGGAGTCAGGCCGGGCCTGTGGCACTCGGCTGTGACTGGCCGCAAGCGCGAGCGCCTGCAGGCGGCGATCGCCAGCGGCGAGGCCAAGGTTGTGGCCGGCGCCCGCTCGGCGCTGTTCCTGCCCTATAAGGACCTCGGCCTCATCGTCGTCGATGAAGAGCACGAGGCTGCCTACAAGCAGGAGGATGGCGTCGCCTACCACGCCCGCGATATGGCGGTGGTGCGGGGCCGGATCGAGAACGCGCCGGTCGTGCTCGCTTCCGCGACGCCTTCGCTCGAAACGCGCGTCAATGCCGAGCGCGGCCGCTATGCCCATCTCAAGCTGCCGGAGCGCTTCGGCGGGCGCGAGTTGCCGAAACTGGGGCTGGTCGATCTGCGCCGCGACAAGCCGGAGCGCGGGCGCTGGCTATCGAGCGCGCTGGTCAAGGCGATCGAGGTCAATATCGAGGCGAAGGAGCAGTCGCTGCTCTTCCTCAACCGGCGCGGCTATGCCCCGTTGACGCTCTGCCGGGATTGCGGCCACCGCTTCCAGTGCCCGAACTGCTCAGCCTGGCTGGTCGACCACCGTTTCCGGCGGGCCCTGGTGTGCCATCATTGCGGCCATGTCGAGCGCCGGCCGCATGAATGCCCTGCCTGCCACAAGCCGGAGAGCCTCGTCGCCTGCGGGCCAGGCGTCGAGCGGCTGGCCGAGGAGGTCGCGACGCTTTTTCCACAGGCGCGTTCGATTGTGCTCTCCAGCGATTTTCCCGGCGGGACCGAGAGGTTGAAGACGGAACTGATGGCGGTGGCCGAAGGCGAGTTCGACATCGTCATCGGCACGCAGCTCGTCGCCAAGGGGCATAATTTCCCCGGAATGACACTGGTGGGGGTGGTCGACGCCGATCTCGGCCTGACGTCGGGCGATCCGCGGGCGGCCGAGCGGACCTTCCAGGCGCTGCGGCAGGTCACGGGCCGCGCGGGACGGGGCGAGAAACCGGGCCGCGCCTTGCTCCAGACGCATGACCCGGAGCATCCGGTGCTCAAGGCGCTGATTTCCGGCGACCCGGAGCGGTTTTATGCCGCAGAGGAGGCTTCCCGGGAGGCGGCGGGGCTGCCGCCCTTCGGGCGACTGGCGGCGCTGATCGTCTCCGCAAATTCGCAAGCGGAAGCGGAAAGCCATGCGAGGGCGTTGGCGCGTTGCGCGGAAGCCGGTGACGGAATCGTCGTGCTGGGTCCGGCGGAAGCGCCTCTGGCCGTGCTGCGCGGGCGTCATCGCATGCGTCTGATCGTCAGGACGACGCGGGAGGTCAACCTGCAGGATTACCTGCGCGACTGGTTGAAGCGCGGGCCCAAGGCCAAGGGCTCGGTCAGGGTCGCGGTGGACGTCGATCCGCAGAGCTTTCTCTAGATTCCATCGAATTGCTGAAAGCCGTGGCAAAATCGCCGCTTATGATGGCCAACTAGCGATTGCGTGGCTCGGAACCACATGCTAGTGCACCGCCACATTTCGGTCGCGAAGTCGTCTTGCCGGCTTTGCGCCTATGATACTCGCAGCGTCGGAACCCTGCACTCCACCTTCGTCCTGAAGGTCGCCGGTGCAGTTCCTTGAAACGAGAGACGGGAAGCGTGGCTGAAGGCGGATCGCAGGGGACATTGGTGTCAGGCGTAGCTCAGCGCTATGCCACCGCTCTGTTCGAGCTGGCTGAGGAGAGCGGTGCCGTCGATGCCGTCTCCGCCGCTCTGGACACCTTCAACGGCCTGCTCGCCGAAAGCGAAGACCTTCGCCGCCTGATCGAGAGCCCGGCCTTCACCGCGGAGGAGCAGGTCGCCGCGATCAAAGCCGTGCTCGAGAAGGCAGGCATCACCGGCCTCGCCGCCAATTTCATCGGCCTCGTTGCCAGCAAGCGCCGTCTCTTCGCGCTGCCGGGCATGATCGCTGGCTACAAGCGTCTGGTCGCCGAGGCCAAGGGCATCGTCTCCGCCGAGGTGACGGTTGCCGAGCAGCCCACGGCCAAGCGCGTCGACGAGATCCGCGCGGCGCTGAAGGGCGTCGCCGGCAAGGATGTCGACCTTTCGATCAAGGTCGATCCGGCGCTGATCGGCGGGCTCGTCGTCAAGATGGGCTCACGCATGGTCGACGCCTCGCTGAAAACCAAGCTCAATTCAATTCGTCTTGCCATGAAAGAGGTCGGCTGATGGACATCCGCCCCGCTGAAATCTCCGCCATCCTGAAGGCCCAGATCTCGAATTTCGGGTCGGAAGCTTCGGTTACCGAAGTCGGCCAGGTTCTTTCCGTCGGTGACGGCATCGCCCGCGTCTACGGCCTCGACAAGGTCCAGGCCGGCGAGATGGTCGAGTTCGAGTCCGGCGTGCGCGGCATGGCGCTCAACCTCGAGAGCGACAATGTCGGCGTCGTGATCTTCGGCAACGACCGCGAGATCAAGGAAGGCCAGACCGTCAAGCGCACCGGCGCCATCGTCGACGTTCCGGTCGGCAAGGAGCTGCTCGGCCGCGTCGTCGACGCGCTCGGCAACCCGATCGACGGCAAAGGCCCGATCAAGGCCAAGGAGCGTCGCCGTGTCGACGTCAAGGCGCCCGGCATCATCCCGCGCAAGTCGGTGCACGAGCCGATGGCGACCGGCCTCAAGGCGGTCGACGCTCTGATCCCGATCGGCCGTGGCCAGCGCGAGCTCATCATCGGCGACCGCCAGACCGGCAAGACCGCCGTGGCGCTCGATACCATCCTGAACCAGAAGCCTCTGAACGTCGAAGGCGCTCCCGAGAGCCAGAAGCTCTACTGCGTCTACGTCGCGGTCGGCCAGAAGCGTTCGACTGTCGCCCAGCTCGTGAAGGTGCTCGAGGAGCGCGGTGCGCTGGAGTATTCCATCGTCGTGGCCGCCACCGCTTCCGATCCGGCCCCGATGCAGTTCCTGGCGCCCTTCGCCGGCTGCTCGATGGGCGAGTTCTTCCGCGACAACGGCATGCATGCCGTGATCATCTATGACGACCTGTCCAAGCAGGCCGTCGCCTACCGCCAGATGTCGCTGCTGCTGCGCCGTCCGCCGGGCCGCGAGGCCTATCCGGGCGACGTGTTCTATCTCCACTCCCGCTTGCTCGAGCGCGCTGCGAAGATGGGCGAGGCCGCCGGCCTTGGCTCGCTGACGGCGCTGCCGGTCATCGAGACGCAGGCGAACGACGTGTCCGCCTACATCCCGACCAACGTGATCTCGATCACCGACGGCCAGATCTTCCTGGAGACGGACCTGTTCTACCAGGGCATCCGCCCGGCCGTGAACGTCGGCCTCTCGGTGTCGCGCGTCGGCTCGTCCGCGCAGACCAAGGCCACCAAGAAGGTCGCCGGCAAGATCAAGGGCGAACTCGCCCAGTATCGCGAAATGGCCGCCTTCGCCCAGTTCGGTTCGGACCTCGACGCAGTCACGCAGCGCCTGCTCAACCGCGGCGCCCGCCTGACCGAGCTCCTGAAGCAGCCGCAGTTCTCGCCGCTGAAAATGGAAGAGCAGGTCGTGGTGATCTATGCCGGCGTGAACGGCTACCTCGACCCGCTGCCGGTCAACAAGGTCCGCGCTTTCGAGGATGGCCTGCTGGCGCTGGTGCGCGGCAAGCATGCCGACTTGCTGAACGAGATCGGCACGTCGAAGGACCTGTCGGACGCCAACGCCGCCAAGCTCAAGGACATCGTCGCGGGCTTCGCGAAGTCCTTCGCCTGATCAGCAGGCGTCATGGCCGGGCCTGTCCCGACCATCCACGTCCTCGCCGCGAAGGCGGCGAGCGTGGGAGATGAGACCGAGGTTCAAGACGTAGATGGTCGACACAAGGTCGACCATGACGGGGTGAGAGCGCCACATGCCTTCTTTGAAGGACCTTAGAAACCGCATCGCTTCGGTGAAGTCGACGCAGAAGATCACCAAGGCCATGCAGATGGTCGCGGCTGCGAAGCTGCGCCGTGCACAGTCGGCGGCCGAGGCCGCGCGCCCCTATGCCGAGCGCATGGAGAGGGTGCTGGCGAACCTCGCTTCCGGCGTTACCGGTTCGACCGCGCCGCGCCTGATCGCCGGCACGGGCGCCGACAAGGTGCATCTGCTTCTCGTCCTGACGGCCGAGCGCGGCCTGTGCGGCGCCTTCAACTCCTCGATCGCGCGCCTGGCCCGCGACAAGGCGAATGCGCTCAAGGCCGAGGGCAAGACGGTCAAGATCATCTGCGTCGGCAAGAAGGGCTACGACATCCTGCGCCGCCAGTTCGCGGCGGAGATCATCGAGTTCATCGACCTGCGCGAGTTCAAGCAGGTCGGCTTCGTCAATGCCGAGGCGATCGCCCAGAACGTGCTCGCCCGCTTCGGCAATGGCGAGTTCGACGTCGCCACGATGTTCTTCTCGCGCTTCCGTTCGGTGATCGCCCAGATCCCGACGGCGCAGCGCATCGTTCCGGCCGAGATCCCGGCAGGGACGAAGCAGACCGACGCCGTCTACGATTACGAGCCGGATGAGGGCGAGATCCTGGAGGCGCTGCTGCCGCGCAACCTGACCGTCCAGATCCTGCGCGGACTGCTTGAGAACGCGGCCTCCGAGCAGGGCGCGCGCATGTCGGCGATGGATTCCGCCACGCGCAACGCCGGCGAGATGATCAAGAAGCAGACTCAGATCTATAACCGCTCGCGTCAGGCGATGATCACGAAGGAACTGATCGAGATCATCTCCGGCGCGGAAGCGCTCTAACCGCCTAATCTATACCGGCCGATGGTGCTCTCCGCCGGCTGCCGAAACATCCGAATGCGCTAGTCCCGAGGTTCCGCCATGGCCAAAGCCGCTACCAAGACCACCAAGAAGACCGCCGACGAGAAGCCCGCCAACACCGGCACCGGCCGCGTTGCACAGGTCATCGGCGCCGTCGTCGACGTGCAGTTCGACGGCGCCCTGCCGGAGATCCTGAACGCGCTCGAAACCGATAATCTCGGCAACCGCCTCGTCCTCGAGGTCGCCCAGCATCTCGGCGAGAACACCGTCCGCACCATCGCGATGGACTCGACCGAAGGCCTGGTGCGCGGCCAGTCGGTCACCGATACCGGCGCCCCGATCGCGGTTCCGGTCGGCGACGAGACGCTCGGCCGTATCATGAACGTCATCGGCGAGCCGGTCGACGAGGCCGGCCCGATCCTGACCACCGCCACGCGCGGCATCCACCAGCCGGCCCCGGCCTATTCCGAGCAGTCGACCGAGGCGCAGATCCTCGTCACCGGCATCAAGGTCGTCGACCTGCTGGCTCCCTACGCCAAGGGCGGCAAGGTCGGCCTGTTCGGCGGCGCCGGCGTCGGCAAGACCGTGCTGATCATGGAACTGATCAACAACGTCGCGAAGGCGCATGGCGGCTACTCGGTGTTCGCCGGCGTCGGGGAGCGCACCCGTGAAGGCAACGACCTCTATCACGAGATGATCGAGTCCAACGTCAACAAGGACCCGAAGGAGAACAACGGCTCGACCGCCGGCTCCAAGTGCGCCCTGGTCTACGGCCAGATGAACGAGCCTCCGGGCGCCCGCATGCGCGTCGCTCTCGCCGGCCTGACCATCGCCGAGGACTTCCGTGACAAGGGCCAGGACGTGCTCTTCTTCGTCGACAACATCTTCCGCTTCACGCAGGCCGGCTCGGAAGTGTCCGCGCTGCTCGGCCGCATTCCATCGGCGGTGGGCTACCAGCCGACGCTGGCGACCGACATGGGCAACCTGCAGGAGCGCATCACCACCACGAACAAGGGCTCGATCACCTCGGTGCAGGCGATCTACGTGCCGGCGGACGACCTGACCGACCCGGCGCCCGCGACCTCGTTCGCTCACCTTGACGCCCGTACCGTTCTGTCGCGTTCGATCGCGGAAAAGGGCATCTACCCGGCGGTCGACCCGCTCGACTCGACCTCGCGCATGCTCTCTGCCGATATCGTCGGCGAGGAGCACTACGCCGTCGCCACCGCGGTCCAGCAGACCCTCCAGCGCTACAAGTCGCTGCAGGACATCATCGCGATTCTGGGCATGGACGAGCTCTCGGAAGACGACAAGCTGACCGTGGCGCGCGCCCGCAAGATCGAGCGCTTCATGTCCCAGCCGTTCTTTGTCGCGGAAGTCTTCACCGGCTCGCCGGGCAAGCTCGTCCCGCTTGAGGACACGATCAAGGGCTTCAAGGGTCTGGTCGAGGGCAAGTACGACCACCTGCCGGAGGCGGCCTTCTACATGGTCGGCTCGATCGACGAAGCCGTCGAGAAGGCGCAGCGCCTGGCCGCCGAGGCCGCGTAAGCGACCGAATGCGTCATCCCCGGGCTTGCCCCGGGGATCTCATGACCAGAAACCGCTGGTTTCCGAGATGGCCGGGTCAAGCCCGACCATGACGAGCCGGGGAGAATGAAACGATGGCCACCTTCAAGTTCGAACTCGTCTCGCCGGAGCGCGTCCTCTTCTCGGGCGATGTCATCAGCATCATCGTCCCGTCGGTCGAGGGCGAGATGACCGTGCTTGCCGGTCATGCGCCGCTGGTCGCGACGCTGAAGGCCGGTATCGTCTTCGTCCAGACGACGGACAGCAACGGCAAGGAATTCTTCGTCAATGGCGGCCTCGTCGAGGTCAACCAGGAGACGACGACGATCCTCGCCGAGCAGGGTCGGTTCATCGAGGACGTCAATACCGCCGTGCTCGATGCCGAAATCCTGGGCGTGGAGACCCGCCTCACGGGCGCTCACGGCGACGAGGAAAAGAAGCGGCTGCACGAGACGCTCGTGCAGCTGCGCGAGTTCAAGCATGTCTTCGAGCAGCGCAAGGCGGCGTGAGCCGTCGCTTAGCGTTGGACTTCGAAAGGGCTGCGCGAGAGCGGCCCTTTTTCGTTAGAGGAAGGCTGGGGGACCTCACCGTTGCGCCCCGGCCGGGCCGGGCATCTCTGGAAGAAGAGGCGTCTTCACCAGCAAGAAATTCCCGGCTCCGCGTTTCTCGCCGCCTGCGAATGACGCGCTCTTCCGTTTAGGGCGTCGCGAAATCCGCGAATGCCTGCACGACCTTCTCGTAGACCGGCCGTTTGAACGGCACGACCAGCATGGGCATCTCCGCCAAGGGTCTCCAGCGCCATTCGCTGAACTCGGGCGGCTCGTCGCCGTTTGGCTTGCCGATGTCGATCTCGCGCTCGTCACCCATGAAGCGAAACGCGACCCAGCGCTGACGTTGCCCACGAAAGGCCGTGAGCTTGTGCGGCGGTCCATCATAAGGCGGGAAATCGTAGCTCCACCATTCCTCTGTGACGGCAAGGAGGTCGGCGCTCGTCACGCCGGTCTCTTCCGCCAGTTCGCGGCGGGCTGCCGCGATGATGTCCTCGTCGAGATCGATACCGCCCTGCGGCATCTGCCAGTCGAAACCGGGTGGGACGATCTCGGGTCCGGCGCTGTGCGAGCGGCCGGCGAAGACGAGCCCCGGGGCGCTGAACAGGGCGATGCCGACATTCGGGCGGTAGGGAAGGGCGCTCGTCATCCGGATCGGTTCCTCATGGTCGGGCTCGTCCCGGCCATCGCGGCAACACTCCTCTTCCGGTCCCGAGATGCCCGGGTCAAGCCCGGGCATGACGGCATCGCGCAGGGTTGTTCACTCGCCCATCGCGATGAGGCTGGCATTGCCCCCGGCTGCGGCGGTGTTGATCGTCACCGTCTGCTCGGTGGCGAAGCGAGCGAGGTAATGCGGGCCGCCGGCCTTCGGGCCGGTGCCGGAGAGGCCGTGGCCACCGAAAGGCTGCACGCCGACCACCGCGCCGATGATGTTGCGGTTCACATAGACATTGCCGGTGGAGAGTCTGCTCACGACGCGCTCGACCGTCGCCTCGATGCGTGAATGCACGCCGAGCGTCAGGCCGTAGCCGGTCGCATCGATCTCGGCGATGACCTTGTCGAGTTCGCCCGCCTTCCAGCGCACGACATGCAGGATCGGGCCGAAATGCTCGGCGGTGAGGTCGTTCACCCGGTCGAGCTGGACGATATGCGGTGCGACGAAGGTGCCGCCGAGCTCGGGCGCATGCCCGGCCCAGGCGATGCGACCCTGCTGGCGCATCGCCGCGATATGGGTGTCGAGGCGCTGCTTGGTGGCGGCGTCGATGACCGGGCCGATATGGGTGTCGAGAAGGCGCGGGTCGCCGAGCTTCAGCTCCCTGGTCGCGCCTTCGATCATCTCGATCATCTTGTCGGCGACATCGTCCTGCACCACGAGCAGGCGCAACGCGGAGCAGCGCTGTCCGGCCGAGCGGAAGGCCGACATCACGACATCGTCGCTGACCTGCTCGGGCAGCGCCGTGGCATCGACGATCATGGCGTTGAGGCCGCCGGTCTCGGCGATCAGCGGCACGATCGGCCCGTCCTTGGCGGCGAGCGCGCGATTGATGCCGCGGGCGGTCGCGGTCGAGCCGGTGAAGGCGACGCCAGCCACGTCCCTGTGGGCGACGAGCGCGACGCCGGCCTCGGTGCCACCAGGCACGAGATGCAGCGCCGTCACAGGCACGCCGGCCTCGTGCAGGATTCCGACTGCAATTGCGGCGATCAGCGGCGTCTGCGGCGCCGGCTTGGCAACGACGCTGTTGCCGGCGACGAGCGCGGCCACGACCTGGCCGGTGAAGATCGCGAGGGGGAAGTTCCAGGGCGCGATGCAGACGAAAGCGCCGCGTCCGCGCAGGATCAGCCGGTTCTCCTCGCCGGTCGGGCCCGGCAAGGCGAGCGGCGCGGCGAAATGCTCCTCGGCCTGGGTCGCGTAGTAGCGGCAGAAATCGACGGCCTCGCGGACCTCGGAGATGGCGTCGTCGATGGTCTTGCCGGCCTCGCCCTGCAGCAGCGCGATCAGCAGGCCGCGCCGGGCTTCCATGAGGTCGGCGGCCTTGCGCAGGGCTGCGGCGCGGATGCGGGCCGGCGTCTCGCTCCAGGCGCGGAAGCCCTTCGCCGCCGCGGCCATGGCGCGCTCGGCCGTGGCCGCATCGGCCTCGATCACCTTGCCGAGCGGCTTGTTGTCGATCGGCGAGCGGACGTCGCGGGCGATGCCGGGCTGCGGCTTGCCGTCGATGACCGGAGCGGCGTCGGGGAAGCTGCCGGCGGCCGCGATCTCCCTCAGCAGACCGTCGAGGCTCTGCTCATGGCCGAGCTCGGTACCGGCCGAATTCTTGCGCGACGCTCCATAGAGATCGGCCGGGAGCGGGATGCGGCGGTGGCGGGCGGCGCTGGCCGAGCCGATGATGTCGGCGGGAGGCAGGAGCAATTGCGAGATCGGCACATCCGGGTCGCCCGAAGCGCTGACGAAGGAGGAGTTGGCGCCGTTCTCGAGCAGGCGGCGGACGAGATAGGCGAGCAGGTCCTGATGGCCGCCGACCGGGGCATAGGTGCGGCAGGCATAGCCGTCGTTCTCGCGCAGCAGCTTCTCATAGAGCGCCTCGCCCATGCCGTGCAGGCGCTGGAACTCGAAGCCGTCCGCATTGCCGGCCATTTCGGCGACGGTCGCGACGGTGAGCGCGTTGTGGGTTGCGAATTGCGGGATGATGCGCGGCCTCAGCTTCAGAAGCTGGGCGGCACAGGCCTCGTAGTTGAGGTCGGTCATCGCCTTGCGGGTGAAGACGGGGTAGTCGGCGAGGCCGCGTTCCTGGGCGCGCTTCAGCTCGGTGTCCCAATAGGCGCCCTTGACCAGCCGCACCATCATGCGCCGGTTATGCACCTCCGCCAGCCGGCCGATATGATCGATCACCGCCGAGGCGCGCTTCTGATAGGCTTGGATGGCGAGGCCGAAACCGTCCCAGCCGTCGAGCGAGGGATCGGCGAAGACCGCGTCGATGACGTCGAGCGAAAGCTCGAGCTTGTCGGCCTCCTCGGCGTCGACGGTGAAGTTGAGGTCGTAGCTCTTCGCCTGGCGGGCAAGAGCGATCACCTTCGGGACCAGCTCCGAAATGACGCGCTCATGGCTCGTCGCCTCGTAGCGCGGATGCAGCGCCGAGAGCTTGACCGAGATGCCGGGGCGGTTGGGCAGCCGGTCATTGCCGGCCGAGCGGCCTATGGCGTCGATCGCCGCCGTATAGGAGGTGAAGTAGCGGTCGGCGTCTGCCTGCGTGCGCGCACCTTCGCCCAGCATGTCGAAGGAATAGCGATAGAGCTTGCCGGTGCCGGAGCG
>JARYGW010000209.1:0-10489 GCA_033792295.1 Allobosea sp. | reverse complement strand
CTCCGGCGAGCCGCTCAGGATCAGCACCGTTAGGTCCCGCCGGATATCGTTGAAGAACCACAGCTTGAACAGCGTGAGCACAAAGCCGGTCAAGGTGATGAGCCCCGTCACCGGCAGGGGGCCGGAGCCGACACGCTGCGCAAGCATGATGCTCGTCACCACCAATGGCGTGAGCACAGCGTAGATCACCACCGAACGATAATGCCTTTCGGCCCGCGGCAAAGGCATGAGGCGCCGTTCGGGCTTGCCGGGCGCGAGCAGGAAGCGGCCGATCGCGACATAGAGCGCGCCGATCGCAGCCCCGTTGCTGGCTGTCGTCAGCGCCAGCATGGCAAGGTCGCTTTCCGGCAGCCAGGCATTGCGCGCAAGCCGCACCGTGACCAGCGCCAGCATGATGGTCGCGACGTCCTGGAGCAGCCCCCAGCCGGAAGCGATGAGACGCGGGGTGAACTCCGGCCCGGCGGGCTGACGCCTGCGCGCGAACCAGACCGTGCTCACGATGCGGAAGGCGAAACCCACGGCAAGCGCCAGGCAGACGATGCCGAAACCGCGCCAGCCGGCCGAGGGACCGCTGCGGCCATTGGTGTTGTGCTCCCAGGCCTGCTCCCAATCCGTCGGCAACTGGACGATGCTCGGAATCGCCATGCTGCCATAGTCGAGGCCGCCGACAATGCGGTCGACGAGCATGTTGAGCTGCCCCTGGAAGCCTTCGTCGTCCGCCATGGAGCGCTCCGGGGGAGCGGCCGGCACGGGGCGTTGGGGCTTGGTCGAGGACGTCGCTGCCGCGGCTGGAGCGGGAGCGACAGCCGGCGGCGCGGCTCCGTCGAGCCGGATCTCGACCTGCCGGCCTGAGCCCGACAGCGCATCAACCATCTTGCGGATCGTCTCAGGGGTCTCGTCACCGCGCAGCGTCAGCACGACCGACGACGGGGATTGCGCACGCACGGGAGGGGTGGAAGCGACGGCCGAGAAGGCCAGCACGAAGAGAAGCCACACGACGAACCGTCTCACGCGCGTCCAACCGACCGCTGCGTCGTCCATGGTCTGTCTCCGCTTCTCTGCGCCTGCAGCAGAATGCTGATCTTCCGCGAATTCTGGCAAGGGCCTGCCGACGTGTCAGCGGGCCTTGAGCCAGGTTCCGAGGCGCGAAACCGCCTCCTCGCATTCGGCGAGCGATCCTGCGAAGGAGAGTCTGACCGTCCGCGCCCCGCGTCCCTCGTCGAAATCGAGCCCAGGCGTGATCGCGACCCCTGCTCCTTCGAGCACATTGCGGCAGAAGCTCATCGAATCGTTCGAGTACCGACCGATGTCGAGATAGATGTAGAAGGCGCCGTCGACCGGCAGGAAGTCGCCGAGTCCGATCTCGGGCAAGGCCTTGAGCAGGAAGGCACGATTGGCGGCGTAGCCGGCCTTGATCGCCTCGCATTCCTCGGTCGCGTCGAAGGCGGCTTCCCCCGCCACCTGGCTGAGATAGGGCACGGAAATCGAGAAATTCTGCTGCAGCCGCTCGATGGTGCGCGCCAGTCGCTCAGGTACCACCAGCCAGCCGACGCGCCAGCCGGTCATGCAGTAGTACTTGGAGAACGAGTTGACGATGATCGCATCCGGATCGGCCGAGAGCGCCGTCGTCGCCGGAGTCTCGTAGGTCAGGCCGTGATAGATCTCGTCCGAGATGTACCAGAGCCCGAGCTTGCGGCAACAGGCGGCGACGGCGGCGATGGCCTCGGGGCTCATCACCACGCCGGTCGGGTTGGCCGGGCTCATGGTCAGCACGCCGGCGAGCGGCTTCTCGCGATGGGCCCGCTCGATCAAGTCCGGCGTCAGCGCAAAACGCGTATCGGGCCCGACCTCGATTGCCACCGGCTCCAGCCCGAGCGCGATCAGGATGTTGCGATAGGCCGGATAGCCGGGCGCGGTGATCGCGACCCGCGCCCCCGGCTGGAAGCAGGCCAGGAAGGCGAGGATGAAGCCTCCCGAGGAGCCCGTCGTCACCACGACGCGCTCCGCCGCCACGTCGACGCCATAAGCCTCGCGATAATGGCGGGCGATGCGAGCCCTCAACGAATCCGTGCCCAGCGCCTGGGTGTACCCGATCCGGCCATCTTCCAGCGCATGCGAGACGGCGGTGCGGATCGAGCGCGGCGTCGGCGCCGAAGGCTGGCCGACCTCCATATGCACCACCGAACCGCCCTTGCGCTCGATGGCGGCCGCCTGGCTCATCACGTCCATGACGATGAAGGGCGCGACGCGCTCGGCCCGTTCGGCAAGCGCGGGCGGCTGTGCGGGCGAAAGAGCGGGCTTCTGCATCGTCGTATCCGGTCTGGACAATCGGCGAGCGGGCTTAACCGAGCTAATCGCCAGCGGCAACCACTGGCAAAGCTGTGATTTGACGCTGCTCCGCGAAACACCCACAAGCACGGGCTGAGATGCTCCCCGGCATCGCGTCGCCTGTCGACCGATGTCCATGAAAGGATGACGAAATGGCTTTCCCGACCCTCACCAGCCTGGCGCGCGCCTGCCTGCGCCCCGCCGGCCTCGCGCTCGGCGTCTGGCTCGCGACGGTCGCCGTGCCCACCATGGCGCAGGGCCAGGCTCCGCTGACGCCCGAGCAGCGCAAGGCCATCGTCGATCTCGTTCGCGAGACCATCATCAAGAATCCCGAAATTATCCAGGATGCGCTGGTCGAACTGGAGCGCCGCAACACGGTTGCCCAGGCAGAGGCTCAGCGCAACGCGGTCGCGGCCGAAAAGGACAAGATTTCCGACCCGGCGACCTCGGTCGTCATCGGCAACCCCGAGGGCGACCTCACCCTCGTCGAGTTCATGGATTACAATTGCGGGTTCTGCAAAAGGGCGATGCAGGACGTCACCGCCCTCTCCAAGGCCGATCCCAAGCTGCGCGTCGTGCTCAAGGACTTTCCGATCCTCGGCCCCGATTCGGTCGAGGCGAGCCGCGTCGCGATCGCGGTCAAGAACCAGCTTCAGGGCCCCAAATACTTCGATTTCCACAACAAGCTGATGGGCGTGAAGGGCCGCGTGAACGCAGCCAAGGCGATCGAGATCGCCAAGGAATTTGGCGTTGACGTCGAGCGCGTGCGCAAGGACATGGAAGCCCCCGCCACCAAGGCCTCGATCGAGGATACGGTCGCTCTCGGCGATCGTCTGGGCCTGACGGGCACGCCTGCCTTCATCATCGGCAACGAGATCGTCTTCGGCGCCGTCGGCCAGGATGCCCTCAAGCAGAAGCTCGATTCGGTTCGCCGCTGCGGCAAGACCGAGTGCGCCGGCTGATCAGACGTCGCATCGTCACCTTCCACCGGGCCGGCAGAGGAGCCTTCAGGCTTCCCCTGCCGGCCCGCAGCGTTTATGAGAACGGCGTCCGCCGCCTTGCGCGGTCCCTGGAATCCACATCCCTCATGGTCGCCACCTCCGCGCCGAACGGCTCTTCCTTCGTTCTGTCGGTTCGATGCAGCAGCGGGACCTCCCCTGCCGCATCGCGCCGAACAGGCCGCAAGGCCAGCGCGACCTCCGGGATGAAGACCGCGGCCCGAGATCGTCGCGCGTCCGATCGGACGCGACAACGATGATCTATCTCATTGGTATCGCATCGGATGGTTCCGAGAAGTGGAGTCCACTTTTCGGTCCAATGCGGTAGCCGCCTGAATTGAAACGAACGGGATGGCGGCACGGCCGTCATTCCAAGCATCCATCTGAAGAAGACGGTGATATCCGCCATGGCGACCAAGAGCCCGATCGATCCAGACCTCGTCCGCGAGCTCGCCGAGCTGCTGAACCAGACCGATCTCACCGAGATCGAGGTCGAGAAGGGCGATCTGCGCGTCCGCGTCGCCCGCAGCCTCGCGACAACGGTCCATGTGCCGACCGCCGCGCCACTTCCGGTCGCTGCCGCTGCGGCGCCTGCCCCGGCCGCTCCCGCCGCGACCGAAACCAAGCCCGGCGCCAACCACCCCGGCGCCGTCACCTCCCCGATGGTCGGCACCGCCTATCGCCGTCCCTCTCCCGAAGCCAAGCCCTTCGTCGAGGTCGGCAGTGTGGTGAAACAGGGTGAGCGCATCCTGCTCGTCGAGGCGATGAAGACCTTCAACGACATCGTCGCCCCGCGCGCCGGCAAGGTCACGGCCGTCCTGGTCGAGGACGGTCAGCCGGTCGAATATGGCGAGCCGCTGCTGGTGATCGAGTGACGGTCGGGAGCAAGGACGACAAGATCAAGATGTTCGACAAGATCCTGATCGCCAACCGCGGAGAGATCGCGCTGCGCGTGTTGCGCGCTGCCAAGGAGCTCGGCATCGCCACTGTCGCGGTCCACTCCACGGCCGACGCCAACGCCATGCATGTGCGCCTCGCCGACGAGAGCGTCTGCATCGGGCCCCCGAGCGCGCGCGAGAGCTATCTCAATATCCCGGCCCTGATTGCCGCCTGCGAGATCACCGGCGCCGACGCCGTCCATCCCGGCTA
The DNA here is from genome assembly GCA_033792295.1 of Allobosea sp. Lineage (GTDB taxonomy): Bacteria > Pseudomonadota > Alphaproteobacteria > Rhizobiales > Beijerinckiaceae > Allobosea. Next base: position 6,014 of record JARYGW010000209.1, on the reverse strand, counting down.
CGGCTTCCTCTCCGAGAATGCCCGCTTCGCCGAGATCCTCGATCGCCACAACATCACCTTCATCGGCCCGAAGGCGGAGCATATCCGCAGCATGGGCGACAAGATCGAGGCCAAGCGCACCGCCAAGCGCCTCGGCATCCCTTGCGTGCCCGGTTCTGAAGGCGGCGTCTCCGACGACGCCGAAGCCCTCAAGATCGTCCGCGAAATCGGTTTCCCCGTCATCATCAAGGCCGCATCCGGCGGCGGCGGCAAGGGCATGAAGGTGGTGCGCAATGAGGAGGAGCTCTCCGTCCTGCTCGCCACCGCGCGCAGCGAGGCCAAGGCCAATTTCGGCGACGACGCGGTCTATATCGAAAAGTATCTCGAGAAGCCGCGCCACATCGAGATCCAGGTGCTCGGTGACGGCCGCGGCAACGCGATCCATCTCGGCGAGCGCGACTGCTCGCTGCAGCGCCGCCACCAGAAGGTCTGGGAGGAAGGCCCCTCGCCCGCCCTCAACGCCGGCGAGCGCGACCGCATCGGCGACATCTGCGCCAAGGCGATGTCCGAGCTCGGCTATCTCGGTGCCGGTACGATCGAGTTCCTCTACGAAGATGGCGAGTTCTACTTCATCGAGATGAACACCCGCATCCAGGTCGAGCATCCGGTCACCGAGATGATCACCGGCATCGACCTCGTCAACGAGCAGATCCGCATCGCCGCCGGCGCGCCGCTCTCGCTCAAGCAGTCGGACATCGTCATCGAGGGCCATGCCATCGAGTGTCGGGTCAATGCCGAGCATCCGGCGACCTTCCGCCCCTCTCCCGGCAAGATCCAATCGTTCCACACACCGGGTGGCCTCGGCGTGCGCGTCGATTCGGCCGCCTATCAGGGCTACATGATCCCGCCGAATTACGACTCGCTCGTCGGCAAGCTGATCGTCCACGGCCGAAACCGCGACGAATGCCTGATGCGCCTGCGCCGCTCGCTCGACGAATTCGTCGTCGACGGCGTCGACACCACGCTGCCGCTGTTCCGGACGCTGGTGCGCAATCCGGACATCCTCAATGGCGACTACAACATCCACTGGCTTGAGAAATTCCTCGCCGCCGGCGGTATGGACGAACCGGAAGCCTGAAGGCTCCAGTGACCCGAAAACAGAAAAGCCCCTCGCAACGCGAGGGGCTTTTTATTTGGTGATGCCTATCGAACTTGGACCGGAGACCGTCTGAGTCAGACCGTCTCCAGCAACCCCTTGATCAGCGCCCGCCGGGGCGCGATCGAGGAGATCAGCGCATGTTCCTGCAGCGTGTGCGCGCCGTCGCCATCGATGCCGAGACCGTCGAGCGTCGGCACGCCGAGCGCGGCGGTAAAATTGCCGTCCGAGCCGCCGCCCGTCATCGGGCAGTCCTGCAGGTCGAGCCCGATACCGGCGGCAACCCCGCGCGCCACCTCGAACAGCGCCGCGACCGCCGTGGATTTCTCGTAAGGGGGCCGGTTCATGCCGCCGGTGACGCGGATCGTCACGTCCGGATCATGGGCTTTCAGGCTCAGAATGCGATTCTCCATCATCACCCCGTCGGCGAGCGTGGTGACGCGGCAATCGACGCTGAACCAGGCATGTTGGGGAATGACATTCGCTGCGGTACCGCCGCCAATGAGCGCGACGCTGGTGGTGATGCCGCGGGTGTAGTCGGTCATGCCCTCGATCGCGAGGATCTGATGCGCGGCCTCGCGGATGGCGCTGCGCCCATCGGCGTGGCGCGAGCCAGCATGGGCCGGCCGGCCCTCCAGCCTGACGTCGAAGCGGCCGACGCCCTTGCGGGCCGTGACGATCTTGCCGCCGAGCCGCGCCGGCTCCGTGACCAGCACGGCAGCCGAACCACGACCAATCTCCTCGATCAGGCCGCGGCTCGTCGGCGAGCCGATCTCCTCGTCCGGCGTGAACAGGAACACCATCGGCCGCTTGGCCGTTCCAGCCTTTGCCACGTCCTTGAAGGCCTGCAGCGCGAGCCAGGCCCCGCCCTTCATGTCGTAGACGCCCGGCCCGTAGAGCCTGTCGCCCTCGATGCGAACCGGAAGTTCCTTCGCGCTCGTCCCGACAGGATGCACCGTATCGAGATGCGACATCAGCGCCACGGACGGCTGGCCATTATCGAGCCCCGCCCGCAGCGCCACCATGTCGCCGAGTCCGTCGCGGCCGGCGATGCGCTCGACCGAGATCGGCAGGCCCGCAACCTCCTGGGCGACGAGGTCCATCATGCCATTGACCCCGGCGGGATGGCTGGTCGGACTCTCAAGCGCAACCCAGACGGAGAGCGCGGCGGCGGCATCGGTGTGTGTCATGTCCCGATCTATCGCGAAGAGACCGGCGCGGGACAAGTGCATTCTGCATGCGCGCACCCTGGCGAACAGACATGACGGGCCGCGCAGGCGCATCCATGGCGACACGGCGAGGCAGATAGCCTCAAAGGCACTATGCGAAACGATGTGGGGCAACCTTGGAGGAGCCACGACATGACCGCGTCATCATTTCATGAGAGCTTCCACCAATGATGAGCATTTCTGCTCTTGCCAAGGCGAGGCGCATTGATTAGACCCCGGCTCACCAACGCGAGCGCTTGCGCCGCGGCGTTGGGGGATCGTCTAACGGTAGGACCCCAGACTCTGACTCTGGTTGTCTAGGTTCGAATCCTAGTCCCCCAGCCATCGTCTCTTTCCCCGAGACAAATGGCATAAGACTCTCAGACATTCGCTGATTTCCTTGAGCTTTTTGCGCGCCTGTCTGGTGCCCTCAAGGCGCATAGGTCCACCAGACAGGTCCACCGCACTCAAGCTGCGTCTGATGGGCCGTCTTTACCATGATCACCGTTTGTTCTCGACGTCGCGGGGCCACTACCCTGTTTCGGCGTAAAATCCCCCAGGACTTGAAAGAGCGAATCGGTGCCACCGAGATCGTCAGGTCCCTGGGCCGGGCTACCCCCGGAGAAGCCCGGCGCATGGCATCAGCCCTGTGGCAGGCGACGGAGACCCTGTTCATGACGATCCGTGCGAACCCGGCGATGACGCGAGACGCAGTCCGTTCCCTGGCCGAGGCCAGCATCGCGAGCGCCACCTGGACGAGGCACGAGGACGAGGTCCTCGGACGCGTCGCCGCGGGCCAGCCTGCCCACCCTCTCGAAAACGCGACCGACCAGCGCGACAAGATGATGGGCCTTTCGGCCTTTCTCCGCCAGGCGATGCGCGAGGGAGTGATTTCGGCCGACCTGTCGGCCGACGAGATCCGAACCGCGCTGGTGACCAACGCGCTGACCCGCGCCCGCGTGAATGCCGCCGAAGGCTTTGCCGACATGTATGCGTCGCTGCCTTCGAGCAATGATGCCGCCATCACGATCTCCTGGGAGGGAGACGTCACGCCGCCGGCGGACTGCCCGCTGACGCCAGCCCAGATCCAGGCCAGCCTGCGGTCGGCAAAGCCCGGCGAGCGCGTGCAGGACCGGATGCCGCTCTCTTGGGTAATCGGATCAGATCGTGTGGGCACCGGTGCGATCGAGGCCCGCAGCGAGACTGCGGACGGTCCGGCTACCGATGCAACAGCGCCCGTGGTGGTCGTGCCAAGCTGGAAGGGCATGTGCCTCTCCCAGATCTGGCCGATCTTCCTGAGTGACGCCGTCGCCAAGAAGCGAATCGACGAGCCGCAGGCCATTCAGGGCAAAAGCACCTACAAGCTGCTGATCGAGTTCTTCGATGACGTTCCTCTCGACCAAATCACCAGGCCGCATATCGCGAACCTGATCAGGCAGCTGCAGAAGCTGCCGTCCCAGTACAGCCGGGGCGAGTTCGGCAGGCTGCTCAAGGCAGGGAGTTCCTTCGCTGATATCATCAGCCTTGCGGGGGACCTCGATCAGGGGAAGCCTCACGAAGAAAGGATTCCGAAGCTGAAGGGGAAGACCGTCAACCGGCATCTCTCCCTCTTCAACCTGCTCTGGGAATACGGCATCGACAACGGCGCCGTCCCCGCGGGAACGGAGACGCCGACCAAGGGTCTCTTCCTGCCGGTCGACGTAGACGTTGATGATGAGGAAGGTTCGCTCATTCGCGAAAAGGGTGCCCGCGATATGTGGGAACCGGAACAGCTCAAAGAGCTGTTTGCCCTGCCGTTCTTTGTCGGCTGCCGCTCCGATCGCGAGCGACTGACGATAGGAACGTGCATTCCGCGGACACCGCTCTGGTGGGGAGTGATCATCGCGGCCCATCACGGCATGCGGCGCGAGGAGGTCTTTCAGCTCCGGGTGCGTCACATCGTGCGCGATGAGGACACGGGGATCTGGTATTTCGATCTGAAGACCGACAAAACGCTCAAGCTGAAGGGCGATAAGCGCAAGGACAAGCCGAGCCGGCGGTTCGTGCCGCTGCACAAAAATCTGCTTCGTCTTGGCTTCCTGGCGGCGCGGGTTGATGGGCGAAATCCGGATGAGCGTCTGTTTCCGGAGATCACTGCCGCCAACCAGCAGAACTCGTGGGGGGCAGCGCCGGGCCGACGCTTTTCGGTTTTCAAGATTGCCGCAGGCTTTCCCCCCGAGCTTGATTTTCATGCCTTCCGGCACAGCGTCTGCACGCTGCTGTATCGGGTCATCAAGAACGCTGCCCACGCCGAGGAAATGGTTGGGCACGCCAGCCCAATTCGCAAGTCGACCTTCCGCGTCTACAACAAGGGCCAGACCTTAACGGCGCTTAAGGAGGATATCGACAAGCTCGACATCCCGATCGACATTGATCGCATCCTGGCGGCCATCGCCAAGGCTCCGCCTGCGACCTTCCACGATCTCGACTGATCGACAGCGATCGAGCGGTGGCCGCGCTGCCCAAACCTTGCGTCAGGCTTGGCGCGGCTTGCCGACCGTCACCCGCCCCAGTCTTGCGAGCTTGGCTGCCAGCGTCGGTTCGCCCGCCTCGCTTGTCCTGGAAGCGCTGGCCTGACGGTGCTGGTGGGCAGCGTGTTTGATCGACGGCCCAGCCGAAGGCTTCGCTTGAGAAGCAGTTGGGGACCGATCGGAAAACAGAAGCTTGAGAAGGAAGAACACGAGGCGGTTCGTCCAAGCCTCTCCCGCCATTGTTCGATGCCTTTCGCGGTTGAGCCGCACGCAGACCTCCTTGGGCTTTCGGACCTGCTCGCGCGCGTATTGCCGTATCAGGGGGGCATAGATCGCCAGCAGCCGGCCGAGCGTTTCTTCATCGCCGCCGAAATGGCGGAGCTCGTCTCGTGTCAACTCGCCTGACGGCTCTCTGGTCGTCCTGGTTGCAGGCGCGGGTTGTCGCCGCTTGATGAGTTCCGCTCTCGGTGACAGCGAGCTTGTCGGCTGTGCGAGACCGGGCTCGAAATCTCTGTCATGGAAGGGCTCAACGGCTTCGCCATCGCGAAACTGCATGGGTTGCAGGGTGACCGGATCGACATAGGAGACGATGCCGCCCTGTGACCCGATGATGTCGCCCGGCGACAACGAGATGTCTGTTCCCTTGACCGTGACCCTGAAGGCCTCGCGACTGACCGCGTCGATGTACTCGCCCGTGATTGTCGCCTTCGTATCGTCCCGCTCTACACCCAGAACGACGACAGGCCGGTAGCTTGATCCCGGCCGCTGCCCGGCAGGCCGTGTTAGCATCCCGATGGTGTTCGCCGCCTTGACCAGCTCCTGCATGAGCCCGGCACTGCGGCGTTCGATCGGACGACGCTCCATAGCCCCCCGGCGATCCGTGCAGGGGTGCTTGGGCCAGGGTGGTCCCAGATCGTCGAAGAAAACCCGGCTCCCCGCAGCGTTGGCGTAGAAGAAGACGGGTTGATCGCACACCGGGCAGCGCGCGTTGGGATTGACGTAGCAGGCTATCCTCGATCGGACCCTGTGCTGCTGGAGAAGATGGGTGGCATCGCGCACCGGAAACAGGCGCTCGAAAGCATCTCGCTGCGACCGGCTCATCCGGCCTTTGACGCACCACCCGCAGGTGCAGCTCGGATAGTGGTTGTAACCGGGCATCGA
>JARYGW010000208.1:0-10500 GCA_033792295.1 Allobosea sp. | reverse complement strand
GGCGTGCCTATAAATTAAAGCAGGAAGGCGGGTTAACCTATCCTGAAATTGCTGCTGTTCTAAAAATATCAACCAGTACTGTAGAAAAACATATTCGGTCAGACGGTCGACACGGGCGCGAATATGCTCGGCCGCCTCGCTGACCTCGATCGAGAGCGACTTCACCTCATGGGCGACGACGCCGAAGCCGCGCCCGGCCTCACCGGCGCGCGCCGCCTCGATGGCTGCATTCAACGCCAGCAGATTGGTCTGGCGGGCGATGTCGGCGATCGAATCGACAATACCGCGAATCTCTCCCGTCGCAGCTGCGAGCCCGTCGAGCATCACCGTCGCCTCGCCGGCACGCGAGACGGCGGCATCAAGCCTGCTGCGCAGGCTGGCGAGCGAGACGTCGACCTTCTCAGCGACATCGGAGACCTGCTGGCTCGCGGTTGCGAGGGCGGAGGCGTTCTCATTGGCCGAGACGACGGCCACCCGCATGCCGCCGGCACTTTCGAGGATGGTCCGCGAATCCCGCTCGAACCCGGCGGAGAGCTTGCCGGCCTCGCCGAGCTCGCGGATCAGCTTGTGCATCGCCGAGAAGATCTCGTTCTCGATGTCGTCGACGGCAGCCGAAACGGTTGCACTGTCCGCAACGAAAGCTTCATGCGCAGGTCGAGCGACCTTTTCCGGCTGTACGGGGGCAGGCACGTCGTTACCCGCGATTTTCCCCGCACCGAGCCAGCGCCGAATCCTGCCCGTCATGCGCCCCTCGATCTCACGCAGCGTCACGCTCCCTTATTGCGGCGCTCCGTTAACAAAGGCTTCCATAAGCCGGGCATCGGCCCGGCTCCCCACGCAATGGACCCGCCTCGCAAGGCCCTGTATGGCTTGGCTTTCCACGGCATCGACAGGGCGCCCGCATGAGTCAGCACAGCCATGACGTGATCGTCGCCGGCGTCGGAGCCATGGGATCGGCTGCCTGCTGGCATCTCGCCCGCCGTGGCCTGAAGGTGCTCGGCCTCGAACGCTTCGATCTCGGGCATGCGATGGGCTCCTCGCACGGGCTCTCCCGGATCATCCGCCTCGCCTATTTCGAGGGCTCGCACTATGTGCCGATCGTGCGCCGGGCGCATGAGCTCTGGCACGAGACGGGCGAGCAGGCCGGGCTGAAGCTGCTGCATGTCACCGGCTCGCTCGACCTTGCGCCGAAAGGCGGCGGGCCGGTCGAATCCTCGCTGCAATCCTGCCTCGACCACGGGCTGCCCCATGAGGTGATCGACGCTGGCGAGGTCATGCGCCGCTTCCCCGGTTTCCAGCTGCCGGCCGGCCATCTCGGCCTGTGGCAGCCGGATGGCGGCTTCGTCGCCTCCGAGAAGGCGATCTACGCCCATGTCGGGCTGGCACAGGCCCATGGTGCCGAAATCCGCACCAACGAGCCCCTCATCGACTGGGCGCCGACAGCGCAGGGCGGCGTGGTGGTACGGACAGAACGTGGCACCTATTCCGCCGGGCGCCTCATCATCACCTCCGGTGGCTGGATCGCCGACGCCGTGCCGGCGCTCGGCCGGCGGGTGAACACGGTGAAGCAGGCGATCGGCTGGTTCAGCACGCGCCGGCCGGAGCTGTTCCGCGAAAGCGCCTTCCCCGTCTTCATCCTGCATGTCGACGAGGGCAGCTTCTACGGATTCCCTCTCTACGAGCACCCCGGCTTCAAGCTCGGCGGGCCGCATTTCGGCCGCGAGCCGATGGACCCGCGCGATCAGGACCGGACGCCGAGCGAGACCCAGGTCAGGCTCATCCGCGAATGCCTCGCGCGCTATATCCCCGATGCGGCCGGCGAGCCGCTGACCCTGAAGGGCTGCGTCTACACCGTCTCGCCGGACGAGGACTTCATCATCGATACGGTGCCGGGCGTGCCGCAGGCCGTATTCGCCTCAGCCTGCTCGGGACATGGCTTCAAATTCGCCAGCGCGATCGGCGAGATCCTGGCCGATCTCTCCACCGTCGGCCAATCGCCTTTCGACCTCACTCCCTTCTCGCTTTCCCGCTTCGGCGCGTAAGCGACCTTTCTCGACAGGACAGCGCCTTGGCCAGCGCAGCCGACAACCGCCGCGGCATTTTCTTCATGCTCGCGGCCGTGACACTCTTCGTCTGCAACGACACGCTGATGAAACTCGCACGCGAGGTCTACCCCGTTGGGCAGGCCCTGACGCTGCGCGCCCTCTTCGCCGTCGTGATGGGCGTCGCGCTCGTCTTCGCCGCCAGGGAGAACGACCGTCTCGCCATGGCGTTCAAGCCGAGGGTCGTCCTGCGCGGCCTGCTGGAGGCGGGCAGCGCGCTCACCTTCGGCTGGTCGCTCGGCCTCTTGCCGCTCGCCACCATCACGGCGATCAACATGGCCTCGCCCCTGCTCATCGTCGTGCTCGCGGTCGCACTGCGGATCGAGATCGTCGGCTGGCGGAGAACGCTTGCTCTGCTCATCGGCTTCATCGGGGTCCTGATCGTGGTGCGACCTGGCGCCGAAAACTTCGGCCCCGCAACGATCGTCGCTCTGATCAGCGTCGTCCTGACCGCCAGCCGCGATCTCGCCACGCGCATGATCGGCCCGGAAGTGCCCTCGACCGTCGTTTCGTTGACGACGACGGTTCTCGTCGGCCTGCTGGCAGCGGGCTTCGGCCTGACCGAGACCTGGCTGCCGTTCCGGCGCCCCGAGACGCTCTATGTGCTGATGGCCTCGCTCCTGGTCACTGCCGCGACCTTCTGCATCATCAGCGCCTTCCGCCGCTCGGACGTCAGTGTCGTGTCCCAGTACCGCTATGCGGTGATCGCGATCGCCGCCCTGATCGGCTACCTCGTCTGGGGCGATATTCCCGACGGCATGGCGTTCGCGGGCATCGCGCTCATCGTCGGCAGCGGGCTCTACACCATGCACCGCCAGCGCAAGCGGCCCGACTCCCAGCTCAAGCTCGACAAGCACGGCTGAGTCCGCCACTCCTCACCGCCGAAAAGCAGACGGGCCCGAAAGGGCCCGTCACAACGTCTCGATTCTGTGTGGCGGATGCTCAGCGCTGCAGCCGGGCGATCAGGCTGGAGGTATCCCAGCGATTGCCGCCCATCTTCTGGACATCGGCGTAGAACTGGTCGACCAGCGCCGTCACCGGCAACTGCGCGCCATTGCGGCGGCCCTCGTCGAGGACGATGCCGAGGTCCTTGCGCATCCAGTCGACGGCGAAGCCGAAATCGAACTTGTCCTGGTTCATCGTCTTGCCGCGGTTCTCCATCTGCCACGAGCCGGCGGCGCCCTTGGAGATCACCTCCAGCATCGTCTCGACATCAAGCCCCGCGCGCTTGGCGAAGTGAATGCCCTCGGACAGGGCCTGTACGAGGCCGGCGATGCAGATCTGGTTGACCATCTTGGTGAGCTGGCCCGAGCCCGCCGGCCCCATCAGCCGGCACATTCGGGCGTAAGAGCCGATGACCGGTTCGACACGGGCATAGGTCTGCGCGTCACCGCCGCACATCACGGTCAGCACGCCGTTCTCGGCACCGGCCTGGCCACCCGAGACAGGGGCATCGACGAAGCCGAAGCCCCCCTGCTTCGCCGCCGCGTCGAGTTCGCGCGCGACATTGGCCGAGGCCGTGGTGTGGTCGACGAAGACCGCGCCCTTCTCCATGCCGGCGAAAGCGCCGTTCTCACCGATCGTGACCGAGCGCAGGTCGTCGTCGTTGCCGACACAGGCGAAGACGATCTCCTGCCCCTTCGCCGCATCGGCCGGGGTCGGCGCCGAGAGCCCGCCATGCTGGGCCACCCAGTCCTGCGCCTTCTTCGGATTACGGTTGTAGACCGTGACCTCATGGCCCTTGGCCCTGAGATGGCCCGCCATGGGGTATCCCATCACGCCGAGACCGATGAACGCGACTTTGGCCATGCTGAGCTCCCGCTTTCCTTCTCCGAAGACTGCCACGCTTTAGCGTGCGGTGGCCGGGTCGAAAAGGTGGATGCGTGCCAGCCGCCCATGCGGCTTTTCCGGTTGCGACCAGGAGGCAGGCGGCTTAGCTCAGGCTCATGACCATTTCAAACGACGACGAACTGCAGGCGCTCAAGGAGATCGGCGGCATCGTTGCCCGTGCGCTCGCCGCCATGGGCAAGGCCCTCGAACCTGGCATGACCACGGCCGAGCTCGATGCGATCGGGCGTGAATTCCTGGAACGCCACGGTGCGCGCCCAGCCCCGGAACTCGCCTATGATTTCCCGGGCGCGACCTGCATCAGCGTCAACGAAGAGATCGCACACGGCATTCCCGGCGAGCGGCGCATTCTCGCGGGCGACCTCGTCAATATCGACGTCTCGGCGGAGAAGGACGGCTTCTTCGGCGATACCGGCGCCTCCTTCGCCGTGCCGCCGGTCAAGCCCAAGCTGGAGCGTCTGTGCCGTGATGGCCGGCGCGCGCTCTGGACCGGCATCGGGCAGGTCGGCGCGGGCAAGCCTCTTTCCGGGATCGGCCAGGCGGTCGGGCGCTTCGCCGACAGGAACGGCTATACGCTGGTGCGCAATCTGGCGAGCCACGGCGTCGGCCGTTCGCTCCACGAGGAGCCGACCGAGATCGCGACCTGGCCCGACAAGCGCGAGCGCCGGACCATGACGAACGGGCTCGTCTTCACCGTCGAGCCGTTCCTGTCGCTGGGCGCCGACTGGGCGGAACAGGGCGACAAGGACCGCTGGACGCTCTACAGCGACCCCTGCGCGCCCACCGTCCAGTACGAGCACACCGTCGTCGCGACCCCGCGCGGCGCGGTCGTGCTGACCCTGCCCGGCTGAGACCGCCTCAACGCAGCGCCAGATGCCGGCTCAGCCGAAGTTCGAGCCTGTCCCAGACGCGGCGGATGATCTCGACCAGCACGAGATAGATCAGCGCGGCATAGAGATAGATCGAAAGATCGAAGGAACGGGCGAAGGCGAGCCGCGTCGCGCCCATCAGGTCGAACAGGGTCACCAGCGAGACGATCGCGCTGGACTTGATCATTACGATCAATTCGTTGCCGAGCGGGCGCAGCGCCAGGATCATCGCCTGCGGCAGCACGACGAGGCGCAAGGTCGCCCAGCGATGCAGGCCGAGCGAGAGCGCCCCCTCGAATTGCCCGCGCGGGATTGACTGGATGGCGCCGCGCAGGATTTCGGCCTGATAGGCGGCGGTGTTGAGCGTGAAGGTGAAGACCGCGCAGTAAAACGGCTCACGGAAGAACCACCACAGGCCGACATCCTGCCAGAACACGCGGAACTGGCCGAGGCCGTAATAGACCAGGAAGAGCTGGCAGAGCAGCGGCGTGCCACGCAGGAAGGTGGTGTAGCCCGTGATGGCGGGCCGCGCCCAGCGCGGGCCGTAGAGCCGCGCCACGGAGAGCCCGAGCGCCAGCGCGAAGCCGATGGCGACCGAGACCGCGACGAGCTCGAAGGTGACCCAGAGGCCACTCGCCATCCGGCAGCCGTAATTCTGCAGAACCTCGCTGCCGATCCAGGAACCGGGATATTCGCACCAGTTCATCGCGTCGCCCCGCCGAAGGCGGCGTAGCCGCGATGGGTGCGCTGCTCGAGCTTGCCGATGCCCCAGGCGGAGACCAGCGAGAAGAAGAAGTAGAGCAGCATCGCCGAGCCGAAGAACAGGAACGGCTCCTTGGTCACGACGTTGGCCCGCGTCGCGATGAACATGATGTCCTGCAGCGTGATCACCGAGATGAGCGAAGTTTCCTTCAGCAGCACCATCCAGTTGTTGCCGAGGCCGGGCAGCGCCACGCGGATGAGCTGCGGGAAGACGACGAGCCGGAAGGCCTGCGCCTTGGACAGACCGAGCGCCGAAGCAGCCTCGCGCTGGCCCCGCTGGATCGAGTTCAGCGCACCGACCCAGACCTCGCTGGAGAAGGCGGCGAGCACGAGCCCCAGCGCGACCATGCCTGCGACGAAGGGCGGAATCGAGAAGCCCGTCCAGACCTTCTGCAGCAGGACCTGGATGCCGAAATAGATGATGTAGAGGGTCAGAAGCTCCGGCACGCCGCGAAACACGGTGGTGTAGATCGTGGCCGCCGCCCGCAGGACCACCTTGTCCGAACGCTTCCACAGCGCGATGACGAGGCCGAGCGCCAGTCCGAAAGGCAGGGTCGCGAGCGCGACCGAGATGGTGTTGGCGGCGCCTTGCAGCAGGGCCAGCCCCCAGCCGCCAGGGCCGAAGCCGAGCAGAGCGATTTTGTCGAACATGAGAGGGCCGGCGCGCGAGGAGCTGGAACCCGCCGGCCGGAGACGGCCGGCGGGCGGATGTCAGGTCACTCGTACTTGAACCACTTGTCCTCGAGCTTCTTGTGCGAACCGTCGGCCATGGTCTCGGCGATGGCCTTGCTGATCATGTCCCTGAGCGCAGTGTCGGACTTACGGACCGCACCGGCAACACCCGCGCCGTGGATGGCGTCGTCGCGCTTCACCTCGGCGATCTTCCGGCAGCAATCCTTGCCTTGCCCCTTGAGGAAATCGGCGAGCGCCAGAGCGTCGGCGACGATGTAATCGAGGCGGCCGTTGAGCAGGTCGAGATTGGCCTCTTCCTGGGTCGGATAGAGGCGCGCGGTCGAATCCTTGTAGAATTTCTCGACGTAGTTCGCGTGGATCGTCGAACCCTGAGCACCGATCGACTTGCCCTTGAGGGCGGCCGGCGAGATGTCGTCCGACTTGGTGCTCTTAGGGCCGATCATCCAGATCGGGGTCTTGCTGTAGACCGCCGTGAAGTCGACCTGCTTCCTGCGCTCCTCGGTGGCGTTCATGCCGGCAAAGATGACGTCGTACTTGTTCGCCTGCAGCGCCGGAATGATGCCGTCCCAATCCTGCACGACCCAGGTGCACTTCACCTTCATCTTCTCGCAGAGCAGGTTGCCGTAATCGATCTCGAAGCCCTCAAGCTCCTTCTTCGCATTCAGATTGTTGTAGGGCGGATAGGCACCCTCCGTGCCGATGCGGATCTCCTTCCACTCCTTGGCCTGAGCCAAGGCGCCAGTCGCGCCCGCGACAGTCAGCGCAGCCGCGGCGATGAAACGAACGAAATTTCTCATAGTGCCTCCCGCAGGGTCAAAAGCGTCGCCACGCTGTTCTGATCTTCCGTGGCGAAGCCCTGTGCACACAGATTGGGCGCAGTTCCACGCCGCCCGCAAGAGGGCATGCGCAGCTTTTCCAGGCGCAGTTGCTGAAATCAGTTGCAGGGTAAGCGGCTGATCCGATTGACCAAAAGCGGCAAGGCAGCCCGCTTCTGCGGCGAAAGTCGACCTCAGATCCGGCGCGAATGACGGCTCGAACGATCGTCGAGAACCGCCACGATCCAGATCGCGAGGCCGCCCAGCGCCAGGCCTGAGCCGACCCAGCCCGTCGAGGTCCAGCCATAGCCGGCGGCAATCGCCATGCCGCCGAGCCAGGGGCCGAGCGCATTGGCCATGTTGAAGGCGCTGTGGTTGAGCGCGGCGGCAAGCGTCTGCGCATCCTCGGCGACGTCCATCAGCCGCGTCTGCAGCATGGCGCCGAGGCCACCGCCGCTGCCGATCATGAAGACCACCAACGAAACCGCCCAGATGTTTCCCGCAGCGAAGGGAAAAACCGCGAGCCAGAGCGCGCTCCAGAGCAGGAGCCCCGCCGTCGCGGGAACCAGCGCCCGGTCGGCCGCCCAACCGGCGAACAACGTACCAAAGGTCAGCCCGAGGCCGAAGGCGACGAGCACGACCGGGACGACCGCCGGCGCGACACCCGTCACCTCCATCAGGGTCGAGGCGACATAGGTGTAGACCGCGAAAAGCCCGCCGAAGCCGACGGCACCGGTGGCGAGCGTCAGCCAGACCTGCCGGCGCTTCAGCGCACCGAGCTCGCGCAAGGGGCTGGCGCCCGGCTGCACCGCATCGCGCGGCGCGAACAATGCGACCAGCAGCACGGTGAGCACCGCGAGAATCGCGACGATGCCGAAACCGGTACGCCAGCCGAGCACCTGCCCCATCCAACTCGCCGCCGGCACGCCGAGAATCGTCGCGATGGTGAGGCCGAGCATGACGCGCGCCACGGATTGCGCCCGGCGATTGGGCGCCGAGAGCGAGGCCGCAACCAGCGACGCGACGCCGAAATAGGCGCCGTGCGGCAGGCCGCTCAGGAAGCGGAAGGCCAACATCCAGTGATAGCTCGGCGCCAGCGCACTCAGGAGATTGCCGAGCGCGAAGACGCTCATCAGCCCGATCAGCAGCGTCCGGCGCGGCACCCTGGCGGCCAGCACGGCGATGAGCGGCGCACCGACGACGACGCCGAGCGCATAGATGCTGATGACGTGCCCGGCCGTCGGCTCGTCGATGCCGAGCCCGGCGGAGAAATAGGGCAGCAGGCTCATCGAGGCGAATTCGGTGGTGCCGATGGCGAAGCCGCCCATGGCGAGCGCGAACAGGACCAGCCCGACCGGAGTGGTACCGGCCGCGGTCGCAGGCACGGACGCGTTCAGGCTGCGATCATTCGCGGCGAGAGACATGGGTGAGAGCTTTCGGCAAGGAGGCGCGCATCATGCTGCGCTGCAACATCAAATAGTCATGACTATCGCGCTACAGCAATTGCAGAAGTCGCCGGGAGCCATGATTCCAACGCATACCGCGCCTCGTTGACTGCGCCTTACCTGTCGCGCTTGCGGGGCTTTCAGGCTTCTCGGAGACAGCGGGTTTCCCTGCGAAACCCTCCTCGCCCTATAAAGCCCGACCGCCCCATTCACGCGAGACCGCGATGCTGCCCTGGACCCTGCTCGACACCGCCGACCTGCCCGATGGCAGCGGAACCCTGCGGCTGAAGCAGCGCGGCAGCGAATTCTCGATCATGCTGGGCAGCAACGAGCTGATGAACAGCCGACTCAGCGGATCGGAGGAAGCGCTGGCGCGGCTGACATGCGAACGCCTGCAACAGCGCCCCCGCCCCTCCCTGCTCATCGGCGGGCTCGGCATGGGCTTCACCTTGCGGGCGGCCCTGGCCGCGCTGCCGTGCGAGGCGGCCGTCGAAGTCGCCGAGCTGATCCCGGCCGTCGCCGCATGGGCGCGCGGGCCGATGGCGCCGGTCTTCGCGGGCTGCCTCGACGATCCGCGGGTCACGGTCACGATCGGCGACGTCAGCACCGTGATCGGTGCAGGCAAGGCACGCTACGACGGCATCCTTCTCGACGTCGACAACGGCCCGGAGGGGCTGACCGTCGCGGCCAATGACCGCCTTTACGGGCCATCCGGCCTCGGCACGGCCAGGATGGCGCTGCGGCCCGGCGGAGTGCTGGCAGTCTGGTCGTCGGGACCCGACCGCAGCTTCACCCGCCGGCTGCGCGACGCCGGCTTCGCGACGGAAGAGGTCACGGTGCGGGCCAGCCGCACCGGGCGCGGCGCACGGCATGTGATCTGGCTCGCGACGCGCTGACGCACGCCACCGGCAGGTTCACTGCAGGCGGCACAGCCCGTCGCATGAGGCCTTCTGGGCGGTCGCGACGAACTGGTCGACGGCCTTCTTCGCGTTCGGCTTCAGCGCGGGCTGGGAGGCCTGCAGCGCGGTGACCAGCGCCGTGCGATCCGCCGGGGCGATGCCCGCCACGATATCGGCGGCATTGTCCGCGAGGCCGCGCGCGAGCAAGGTCTGGTTGGCCTCGCTGAGCGCCGGGTTGCGCAGGGCCAAGGCCACACCGGTGACGATCTCCTGCAGGCCGAGCCGCATCTGGCGAATGCCGTCGAAGCGGCTTTCCGTCTTCTCGTCCTTGGACAGATGGGCGCCGAAATCGTTGATCGCCTGCAGGGAGGCGGCGACGGCCTTCAGCAGGAAGGCATGCGAGCGGGCGAGCTCGTCCTGGTATTCGGCGGTGTTCCGTGCCGTATCCGGCGGCGTCTTGCCCGGATCGGGAGAATACAGCGTATAGGCCTGCAGGATGCGCGTCTGCTTCTGCACGATGTTGAGGAGTGCCGGGATATCGGCGCCGGAATAAGGCCCCTTGCCGAGGATCGCGGCGTCGTTCCAGACGTCGTCCAGCACCTTGCCCTCGATCGGGTCGGCCAGACGCGGCAGCTTCGGCTTGCCCGGCGAGGCATTGATCAGGCTCTCGACCGCGGCCACTGAGGCATCGATATAGGCCGAGCCATTGGCGGGAACCTCGGCACGCGCCGCGAAACCCAGCAGGCAAACCCCGCCGAGCGCGGCAAGCCGGGCCATCGAACGTCGCATCATCACGGTCTTCCTTTTCCTGCGGCACGCGCCTCGGCGATCAGACAAAGCTCGGTAAAGAGCACCTGCGCCGCGCATTGCGCCGTATTGCTCGTGGCATCGTATTGCGGCGCAACCTCGACGACGTCGGCTGCGACAATGTTTCGGCCCCTCAACCCGCGCAGGATCGCCAGCGCCTCGCGCGGCGTCAGACCGCCGACCTCGGGCGTTCCGGTGCCGGGAGCATAAGCGGGATCGAGCGAATCGACGTCGAAGGAGACATAGGTCGGCCCGTCGCC
>JARYGW010000207.1:0-10527 GCA_033792295.1 Allobosea sp. | reverse complement strand
TGCGGCGCCTGCCTGCCCGCCTGCCCGCAGCACCTCATCGCGCTCGACGCATCCGGCCGCCCCGCCCTCGACTTCTCCGTCGGCGAATGCAGCTTCTGCGGCGCCTGCGCCGATGCCTGCCCCGAGCCGGTCTTCGACCGCGCCATCGCCGCGTTCGCGCATGTGGCGGCGATCGGCCCGCAATGTTTCGCCAGCCGCGGCATCGTCTGCCAGAGCTGCGGCGACGCCTGCCCGGAGAGCGCGATCCACTTCCGCCCGCGACTCGGCGGCCCTGCCCTGCCGGAGCTGGCGTCGGACCTCTGCAACGGCTGCGGCGCCTGCATTGCCGCCTGCCCGGCGCAAGCCATGGTGCCCCGCCCGATGGAGGCGGCCCATGGCTGACCGGCCGGGCCCGCGCTTCCATCACATTTCGAGCGCCGTCGTCTCGGCCCTGCCGGCCCATGTCGATGCGGTGCTCGCCGGCATCCGCGCCTTGCCGGAAACCGAGGTGCACCGGGTCGAGAACGGCAAGATCGTGATCGTGCTGGAAGGCGCCAGCACGGGCGTGATCGGCGACCGGCTCGCGGCCATCGGGCTCCTGGACGGCGTTCTCTCGGCCAACATGGTGTTCGAGCAGATCGAAGACCTCGAAACCCTCGACGACCCCGGAGTGCCCCCATGACCCTGTCCCGTCGCGAGATGCTGAAGGCGCAGGCGGCCGGCGTCGCCGCGCTCGCCGCCAATATGAGCGTGCCAGCTGGAGCGCAACCGGTGACCGGTGGCGTCGATACCCTGCAGATCAAATGGTCGAAGGCACCGTGCCGCTTCTGCGGCACCGGCTGCGGCGTCATGGTGGGCGTCAAGGAAGGGCGCGTCATCGCCACCCATGGCGACATGAAGGCCGACGTCAATCGCGGCCTCAACTGCATCAAGGGCTATTTCCTCTCCAAGATCATGTATGGCAACGACCGGCTGACCCAGCCGCTGCTGCGCAAGAAGAACGGCGTCTACGCCAAGGACGGCGAGTTCACCCCGGTCTCCTGGGAGGAAGCCTTCGACACCATGGCCGCCAAGGCCAAGGCGACGCTGAAGGCCAAGGGGCCGACGGCGCTCGGCATGTTCGGCTCGGGCCAGTGGACGATCTTCGAAGGCTATGCGGCGACCAAGCTGATGCGGGCGGGATTCCGCTCCAACAATCTCGATCCCAACGCCCGCCACTGCATGGCCTCGGCGGCCTACGCCTTCATGCGGACCTTCGGCATGGACGAGCCGATGGGCTGCTACGACGATTTCGAGCATGCCGACGCCTTCGTGCTCTGGGGCTCGAACATGGCGGAGATGCATCCGATCCTGTGGACGCGGGTGACGGATCGCCGGATCGGCCACCCCCACGTCAAGGTCGCGGTGCTCTCGACCTATACCCATCGCAGCTCCGACCTCGCCGACATCCCGATCGTGTTCAAGCCGGGCACGGACCTCGCGATCCTGAACTACATCGCCAACCACATCATCACGACCGGGCGGGTGAACAAGGACTTCGTCGGCAAGCACACGACCTTCGTGAAGGGCGCGACCGAGATCGGCTACGGCCTGCGGCCGGACGATCCGCGTGAGGTCAAGGCGAAGAAGGCGGCCGATCCCGCAGCGACCACGCCGATCGACTTCGAGGCCTATGCCGCCTTCGTCAAGGACTACACGCTGGAGAAGGTCTCGGCGCTGACCGGCGTCGAGCCCGGCTTCCTGCAGCAGCTCGCCGAGCTCTATGCCGACCCCAAGCGCAAGGTCGTCTCGTTCTGGACGATGGGCTTCAACCAGCATGTGCGCGGCGTCTGGGCGAACCAGCTCGTCTACAACCTGCACCTGCTGACGGGGAAGATTTCCGAGCCGGGCAACAGCCCGTTCTCGCTCACCGGCCAGCCCTCGGCCTGCGGCACCGCGCGCGAGGTCGGCACCTTCGCCCATCGCCTGCCGGCCGACATGACGGTGACCAATCCCGAGCACCGCAAGCATGCCGAGGAGATCTGGCGCATTCCGGAGGGCGTCATCCCGGAGAAGCCTGGCTATCACGCCGTCGAGCAGGACCGGATGCTCAAGGACGGCAAGCTCAATTTCTACTGGATCCAGGTCAACAACAACCTGCAAGCCTCGCCGAACAGCAGCAACGAGGCCTATCCCGGCTATCGCAACCCGGACAATTTCATCGTCGTCTCCGACGCCTATCCGACGGTGACGGCGATGGCGGCCGACCTGATCCTGCCGGCCGCGATGTGGGTCGAGAAGGAAGGCGCCTACGGCAATGCCGAGCGGCGCACCCATGTCTGGCACCAGCTCGTGCAGGCGCCGGGCGAGGCGCGCTCCGATCTCTGGCAGCTCATGGAGTTCTCGAAGCGCTTCACCACCGACGAGGTCTGGCCGGCGGAGATCCTCGACGCCAACCCGAACTACAAGGGCAAGACCCTCTTCGACGTCCTCTACCGCAACGGCAATGTCGACAAGTTCGCGGCGAGCGAGATCGACCCCGAATACGACAATGTCGAAGCCAGGCATTTCGGCTTCTACGTGCAGAAGGGGCTGTTCGAGGAATACGCCTCTTTCGGCCGCGGCCACGGCCACGATCTCGGGCCTTACGATCTCTACCATCAGGTGCGTGGCCTGCGCTGGCCGGTGGTCGACGGCAAGGAGACGCTCTGGCGCTATCGCGAGGGCCTCGACCCCTATGTGAAGCCGGGCAAGGGCGTCGAATTCTACGGCAACAAGGACGGCAAGGCCCGCATCATCGCGGTGCCCTACGAGCCGCCGGCGGAGATGCCGGACAAGGAATACGACCTCTGGCTGGTCACCGGCCGCGTGCTGGAGCACTGGCACTCCGGCTCGATGACCATGCGCGTGCCGGAGCTCTACAAGGCCTTCCCCGGCGCGCGCTGCTTCATGCACCCGGAGGATGCCCGCAAGCGCGGGCTCAACCAGGGCGCCGAGATCCGGCTGATCTCACGCCGGGGCGAGATGCGCACCCGCGTCGAGACGCGCGGGCGCAACCGCATGCCGCCCGGCGTGGTCTTCGTGCCCTGGTTCGACGCCAGCCAGCTCATCAACAAGACGACGCTCGACGCCACCGATCCCATCTCCAAGCAGACGGATTTCAAGAAATGCGCGGTCAAGATCGTTCCGGTCTCGGGCTGATGCGCTCGCGGACCTTTCTCGAGGCCGCCCTGGCGGCGGGCCTCGTCCTCGCCTTCGGCGCCGCCTTCTCGCAGGAAGGCAGCCCGATCAAGATCGTGCCCCGGCTGACCGGCACGGCCGACCCGATGGCGCTGGAGCGCGTGCCGGCGCTCGGCCGTCCCGTCGTCGACGACGTCAGGCGGATGCGCAACTACCCGGAGCAGCCGCCGGTGATCCCGCATGCGATCGACGGCTATCAGCTCACCCTCAACACCAATCGCTGCATGGACTGCCACAAGCGCGAGTTCACCGAGGGCTCGGGCGCGCCGATGATCAGCGTGACCCATTTCCAGGACCGCGACGGGCAGGTGCTCTCCGACGTGACGCCGCGGCGCTATTTCTGCACCGCCTGCCACGTCCAGCAGACCGATGTCGCACCGCTGGTTCCGAACCAGTTCCAGGACGCCAAAGACATCGGCCGGAAGCCATAGCGGGGCGGGATCATGGCCAGGCTCAAATCGCTCTTCTGGTGGTGCTGGGGCGTCGTCGTCCGCTTCTGGCGCATCATCAGCCACCCGAGCGCCTACCTGCCGCTCGGCTTCCTGACGCTCGGCGGCTTCGTCTGCGGGGTGATCTTCTGGGGCGCCTTCAACACGGCGCTGGAGCTCACCAACACCGAGAAATTCTGTACCTCCTGTCACGAGATGCGCGACAACGTCTATCAGGAGCTGCAGTCGACGGTGCATTTCTCCAACCGCTCGGGCGTGCGCGCTACCTGCCCCGACTGCCATGTCCCGCATAACTGGACCGACAAGATCGCCCGCAAGATGCAGGCATCCAAGGAGGTCTGGGGCAAGATCTTCGGCACGATCTCGACCCGCGAGAAGTTCCTCAACCACCGGCTTGAGCTCGCCAAGCACGAATGGTCGCGGCTGAAGGCGAACGACTCGCTGGAATGCCGCAACTGCCATTCCGCGGTCGCGATGGACTTCACCAAGCAGACGCGCCGGGCGGCCGAGATCCATGGCCGCTTCCTGACCACCGGCGAGAAGACCTGCATCGACTGCCACAAGGGCATCGCGCATCTGCTGCCGGACATGACCGGCATCGAGCCGGGCTGGAAGGACGCGCCGGAGCTGCAGGGCAAGGGCAGCGCCTCCTGGCATGGGCCCGAGCGGGCCGTGCGCACCTATCTGGCCGAGATCGAAAAGCAGTGAGGCGTCGTAGGCCCCCCTGTTATCGCAGAGTCGCCTGCAACTTTCTCCGGGGTTGCGCCGGCGAAGCTCGAAGCGCGACGAGCGTCACAACGACGCGAGGAGTACATTTGCCGACTTCTCCGTCGGCCGTCGTGCTTATGCATTACCGGACGCGAAGGCATAAGGATGCCAGCCAAGGCGGCTCATGGAGAGGGTGAGCGATGATTGCAGCACTCACGATCGCTGAGCGGCAGCGCGCCATCTCGATCTCAGCGCTTCTAGCGCTTTGCGGTCTCGTCATGGCGATCGCCGGCCGAGATGACCTTTTTGGCGCGCATGGCGTCATCGTCATGCTGTTCGGGCTCGGCTGCGTCGGCTTGGTCATGTCGAACTATTTCGCGCCGGAGCCGTCCGATGAGCGCCTGGCACGCTATTATGACGACCCGACCCGAGTCGGCATCGTGCTCTCACTCGGTTGGGCGGTAATCGGCATGGCCTTCGGCGTCTGGGTGGCGGCGCTGCTGGCCTGGCCCGACCTGACCTTCGATGCCGGTTGGGCAAGCTTCGGCCGCATCCGCCCCGTCCATACCTCTGGCGTGATCTTCGGCTTCGGCGGCAATGCGCTGATCGCGACCTCGTTCCACGTCCTGCAGCGGACGACGCGGGCGCGCCTCCCGGACCAGTTCAGCCCGTGGTTCGTGCTGATCGGCTACAACCTGTTCTGTGTGGTCGCCGCCAGCGGCTACCTGATGGGCGTCACCCAGTCGAAGGAATACGCCGAGCCGGAATGGTACGCGGACATCTGGCTGGTCATCGTCTGGGTGACCTATTTCGTGCTCTACATCCGCACGCTGCAGCGGCGCAAGGAGCCGCATATCTACGTCGCCAACTGGTACTACATGGCCTTCATCCTGGTCGTGGCGGTGCTGCACATCGTCAACAACCTGGCCGTGCCGATCTCCTTCGGCAGCGCCAAGAGCTATTCGCTCTTCTCCGGCGTCCAGGATGCGATGACCCAGTGGTGGTACGGCCACAACGCCGTCGCCTTCTTCCTGACCTCCGGCTTCCTCGGCATGATGTACTACTACCTGCCGAAGCGGGCAGGGCGGCCGATCTTCTCCTACAGGCTGTCGATCATCAGCTTCTGGGGCATCACCTTCATGTATATGTGGGCGGGCTCGCACCACCTGCACTACACGGCGCTGCCGCAATGGGTGCAGACGCTGGGCATGACCTTCTCGGTGATGCTGCTGGTGCCGTCCTGGGCCTCGGCCGGCAACGCGCTGGCGACGCTGAACGGCGCCTGGGGCAAGGTCCGCGACGATGCGACGCTGCGCTTCATGATGGTCGCCGCCGTGTTCTACGGCCTTTCGACTTTCGAAGGCTCCTTCATGGCGATCCGGGCCGTCAACTCGCTCTCGCACTACACCGACTGGACGGTCGGCCATGTCCATGCCGGCGCGCTCGGCTGGGTGGCGATGATCACCTTCGGCTCGCTCTACGCGCTGGTGCCGTGGATGTGGAAGGTCGAGCGGATGTATTCGCCGAAGCTGGTCGAGGTCCATTTCTGGCTCGCACTCGCGGGGACCATCATCTACGTCTTCGCGATGTGGAACTCGGGCATCATCCAGGGCCTGATGTGGCGCACCTACAATGACAGCGGCACGCTGGCCTATCCCTTCATCGACAGCGTCGTCGCCATGCACCCCTATTATATCGCGCGGACCGTCGGTGGGTTCCTCTTCCTGACCGGCGCGATCGTCGCTTGCTACAATGTCTGGATGACGATCCGGATGTCCCAAGCGCAGGCTACACTAGAAGCTGGAAACACCGACCTCCCCACGTTGCCGGGGGCCGACGCAGTGCTTCAAGCTGGGGAGTGAGCCGATGCGTGAGTTCTTTCATCGCAAGCTTGAACGCAACGCCATCGGCTTCGTGCTCGCCATCATCGGCGTCTCGGCGATCGGCGGCTTCATCGAGATCGCTCCGCTCTTCACCATCCACGAGACGGTCGAGAAGGCGCCGGACATGCGCACCTATACGCCGCTCGAACTGGCGGGCCGCAATATCTATATCCGCGAGGGCTGCTACGCCTGCCACAGCCAGATGATCCGAACGCTGCGCGACGAGGTCGAGCGCTATGGACCGTATTCCCTCGCGGTCGAGTCGAAATACGATCATCCGATGCTCTGGGGCTCGAAGCGGACCGGCCCGGACTTGGCGCGCGTCGGCGGCAAATATTCCGACGCCTGGCACGTTGCTCATCTCTACAATCCGCGCGATGTCGTGCCGCAATCGGTCATGCCGAAATATGGCTGGCTGCTGCGCAACGAGCTGAAGGTGGACGATCTCGGCAAGCACCTTTCCGCGCAGCGGGCGGTCGGCGTGCCCTATACCGACGCGCAGATCGCCAATGCCACGGCCGACGCCTATGGCCAGGCCAGCCCCGACAGCTCCTATGCCGAGGGCGTCACGCAGCGCTACGGCGACGCCACCAACATGCGCGCCTTCGACGGCGAGCCGAACCGCCTGACCGAGATGGACGCGCTCGTCGCCTATCTGCAGGTTCTCGGCAAGCTGACCGATGCGGCCCATAAGCAGGCTGCAGCTGCGGAGAAATGAGATGGACCTCGATCACCAATCGCTGGTCGGCTTCGCCAAGAGCTGGGGTCTGTTCTACCTGCTCGCGCTGGCGGCCGGTGTGCTGATCTACGCGCTCTGGCCCGCGAACCGGAAGCGTTTCGACCGGGCCAAGAAGAGCATTTTCGACAAGGACGACAGGCCGAGGGACTGAGCGATGGCAGATGCGACGCGCGATCCCGTCACGGGGACAACGACGACCGGCCATGAGTGGAACGGCATCGAGGAGCTCGACACGCCGATTCCGCGTGTGGTCCTGTTCTTCCTGGCCGCGACGGCCCTCTTCTCGATCGGCTACTGGCTGCTGATGCCGGCCTGGCCGCTCGGCTGGAGCTACACCAAGGGCCTGCTCGGCATCGACCAGCGCGCGGTGGTGACGGAGCAGGTTCGCGACGCGGCGGCCGAGCGCGCGGTCTGGACCAAGCGCATCGCCGACGGCTCCTTCGCGGACATCAAGGCCGACCCGGCGCTGATGCGCCATGTCGTCGATACGGGGCGCACGCTGTTCACGGACAACTGCGCCGTCTGCCACGGCACCGAGGGCAAGGGCGGGCCTGGCTTCCCCAGCCTCGCCGCCGGCGCCTGGCTCTGGGGCGGCTCGCCGGAGGCCATCGCGCAGACGATCCGCGTCGGCATCAACGGCACGGCCAAGGACACGCGCACCTCGCAGATGCTGGCCTTCGGCCGCGACGGCGTGCTCCAGCGCGAGCAGGTGCTCGCCGTCGCCGCCTATGTCCGCTCGCTCTCGGGCCAGAAGCTGACGGAAGCCGAGCAGGCAAGCGTGCCGGCCGGCAAGGAGGTCTTCGCGCAGAACTGCGTCGCCTGCCACGGTCCCGACGGCAAGGGGATGCAGGATCTCGGCGCGCCGGACCTGACCGACACGACCTGGATCTATGGCGGCGATGCGCAAGCGGTGCTCGACACCGTGCATGGCGGGCGCCAGGGCCATATGCCGAGCTGGGAAGGGCGGCTCTCGCCGACCGAGATCAAGCTGCTGGCGCTTTATGTCGGCACGCTCGCGGGGGAGAAGCGGTGAGCGCCCCGGCGAGCGGCGGGGCAGGGCGGCGCGGCGGGCGCAGGGCCTTCTGGCTGGCCTTCGCGGCGATTCTGGCCGGCGGGCTCGTCCTCGCCAACGCGCATCTGGTCTATGTCGCCATCGGCTCGCAGCCGGGCTGCGTGCCGCACGCGAAGACGGCGGGGGAGCCGGGCCTGCTCCGCGCCGCCGGCTCGTCCTGTTGAAGAAGGGAGAGGAAACCATGGGCACGGTCGGGAACGGTCACGACATTCCTCTGCCTCTCTCGGCGCAGCGGCGGCGCAACCTGCCGGCCTCGGCGGCGCTGTCCTGGCTCGGCGCCGGCTGGCGCGACCTCTGGCACACCCCGCTGCCCAGCCTGATCTACGGTTTCGTGGTCTTCCTCGTCTCGCTCGGCATCGTCTGGGGGCTGTTCCGCCTGGAGCTCGACTACATCCTGTTCCCGGCGCTGGCGGGCTTCATGGTGGTCGGACCGCTGCTGGCGATCGGCCTCTACCAGAAGAGCCGCGACATCGAGCAGGGCAAGTCCGTCAGCCTCGCACGCATGATCTTCGTCAAGGCGGCTTCCGGCGGGCAGGTCTGGTTCACCGGGGCCATCCTGTGCCTGCTGATGCTGGTCTGGATGCGCGCCGCCGTGATCATCTACGCGCTGTTCTTCGGCCTGCGGCCCTTCCCGGGCCTGCATGACGTTGCCACGATGCTGCTCACCACGCCGACCGGCTGGGCGATGCTGCTGGTCGGCACCGCGGCGGGCGGGCTGTTCGCCGCCTTCTCCTTCGCGATCAGCAGCTTCTCGGTGCCGATGCTGCTCGACGAGCGCGTCGACGCCTTCACCGCGATGGGCACCAGCATCTCGCTGGTCTGGAATAATCTGCCGGTGATGCTCGCCTGGGGCGCCATCGTGCTCGGCCTGTTCCTCGTCGCGGTGACGACCGGGCTACTCGGCCTGATCATTGTCTTTCCGCTGCTCGGCCACGCGACCTGGCACAGCTACAGGGCAATCAAATGAGCTGCTGCGCGCCGCCCGTCGATCCCTACGGGGACTTCGATGGCTCGGCGGCGCGACAGGAGATTCGTCTTGCCAGCCGCGATCTCGGCGATGGGCTCCGGCAATCAGATCTTGCCGTGCCGGGGGTTAATTGTGCCGCGTGCATCCGCACCGTGGAAAGCGGGTTGGCCCGGGTTGCCGGCGTCGAGCAGGTCCGCGTCAACCTCTCGACCCGGCGCGTCGCGGTGCAATGGCGGGGCGAGGAGGCGCCTGACCTTTTGGCGGCGATGGCCGGGCTCGGCTATCCCGGCCATCTCTTCGAGAGCGAGGCCGACGCGGCTGACCCGGAGCTGACCCGGCTCATCCGTGCGCTGGCGGTTTCCGGCTTCTGCGCCATGAACATCATGCTGCTCTCGGTTTCGGTCTGGTCGGGGGCGGAGGCCGAGACGCGCAGCGCCTTCCACTGGATTTCAGCGGGCTTGGCGTTGCCTTGCCTTGTCTATTCGGGCCGGATCTTCTTCGCTTCCGCCTGGTCGGTGCTGAAACATGGGCGCACAAACATGGATGTGCCGATCTCGATCGGCGTCTGCCTCGCCTTTGCCTTGAGCCTCTACGACACGATCCATGATGGCCCGCATGCCTATTTCGACGCGGCGACCTCGCTGATTTTCTTCCTATTAATCGGACGGACGCTAGATCATCTCATGCGGGAGAAGGCGCGAGCCGCGGTACGCGGCCTGATCCGTCTGGCGCCGCGCGGCGCAACGGTTCTGCGCGAAGACAGGAGCCGCGATTACCTCCCGCTCGCCGAGATCGAGCCCGGCATGCGCCTTGCGCTCGCAGCCGGCGAACGCATTCCCGTCGACGGCATCGTCGCGGTCGGCCTTTCAGAACTGGACTCTGCCATTGTAACCGGCGAGAGCGCGCCTCGTCGCGTTCAGCCCGGCACCGCAGTGCAGGCCGGCACGCTCAATCTCTCCGGCGCGCTCGTCATCATTGCCTCCGCCCGGGCGGACAGCTCTTTCCTCGCCGAGATGGTCAGGCTGATGGAAGCCGCCGAAGGCGGGCGCGCCCGCTACCGTCGTATCGCCGATCGCGCGGCAGCGCTTTACTCGCCGTTCGTCCATGCTACCGCTTTCCTCACCTTTCTCGGCTGGATGGCGTTGGGCGGCGGCTGGCACCAAGCGATCACCATCGCCATCGCCGTACTGATCATCACCTGTCCCTGCGCACTCGGACTAGCCGTACCGATCGTGCAGGTGGTGGCGTCGCGGCGGCTGTTCGAACACCGCATCATGGTCAAGGACGGCTCGGCGATCGAGCGCATGGCAGAGATCGATATGGTGGCGTTCGACAAGACGGGCACCCTGACTTTGGGTCGGCCGCGCCTCGTCAATGGCAGGGATATTGCGCCCGACGTCATGGCGATCGCGGCGGAAATTGCACGCCGCTCCAACCATCCGCTGTCGCGGGCGATTGCTGCTGTGGAATCGGCAGGCGACCCGGTCTTGTCCGAGGTGCGCGAATATCCC